>CALULP010000035.1 GCA_944321495.1 uncultured Bacteroides sp.
GCCGGCGCGCTCTACCTCTTCGGCGGGCCGCTCATGAGCCCCATGCTCGCCGCCGCGGCGATGAGCCTCAGCTCGGTTTCGGTGGTGCTCAACGCCCTGCGGCTCGGCCGTTTTCGCTTATAAAAAAACAATTATGCAAAACCAACAAAAAAAAACATTTTCTCTATTCAAAACGAATCTTGAAAGTTTGCCATCCCCAAGAATATACTTAGGCTAGAGGATTTTCGGATTCTCAATTTGAGTATGGAGGGTTTTGCATGAGTCTTACCATTCTGGCCCCGGCCGGCTCGATCCTGGCGCTGCTTTTCGCACTCTATCTGGCGCGCAGGGTTTTAAAGGCCGACCAGGGCACCGACCTGATGAAAAAAATCTCGGGCGCGGTGCAGCAGGGGGCCAACGCCTATCTCAAGCGGCAGTATATGGGCGTTTTGATCTTCTTCGTTGTGATGTTCGTCGTACTCTTGATCCTGGCAATGAGCGGTTTCCTTACCATGTTCGTGCCCTTTGCTTTTGTCACGGGCGGCTTCTTCTCGGGCCTCAGCGGCTTCATCGGGATGAAGATCGCCACGGCCGCCAACTCCCGCACCGCCAACAGCGCGCGCCACAGCCTCAACAGCGGGCTGCGCGTCGCCTTCTCGGCGGGCGCGGTGATGGGCTTCGTCGTGGTCGGGCTCGGGCTGTTCGATATTTCCTTCTGGTACTATTTCCTGAAATTCTGGTATTCCAATCCCGCCCACCTGGTGCTGGCGGCGGGCCAGGCGCTCGAGGACGCCCAGGTCCAGGCGATCACCTCGGCCATGCTTACCTTCGGCATGGGCGCCTCTTCCATGGCGCTCTTCGCCCGGGTGGGCGGCGGGATCTTCACCAAGGCGGCCGACGTGGGCGCCGACCTGGTCGGCAAGGTCGAGGTCGGCATCCCGGAGGACGACCCGCGCAACCCGGCGGTCATCGCCGACAACGTCGGCGACAACGTGGGCGACGTGGCCGGCATGGGCGCCGACCTGTACGAGAGCTATTGCGGCTCTATCCTCTCCACGGCGGCGCTGGGCGCCTCGGCCTTCATGTTTACGGGCGACACGGTGATGCAGTTCAAGGCGGTCATTGCCCCCATGCTGATTGCCGCCGTGGGCATCCTGCTCTCCATTGCGGGCATCTTTGCGGTGCGCACCCGGGAAGGGGCTTCCATGAAGAACCTGCTGGCGGCACTGTCGCGGGGCACCAACCTGAGCTCGCTGCTCATTGTGGCGGCCACTTTCCTCATCCTGTGGCTGCTGGGACTGGACAACTGGCAGGGCATCGCCGTCTCGGTAGTGGTGGGCCTGCTGGTGGGCGTCATCATTGGACGCTCTACGGAGTACTATACCTCGCAGTCCTACCGCCCCACCCAGCGGTTGAGCGAAAGCGGCAAGACGGGGCCTGCCACGGTCATCATCTCGGGCATCGGGCTGGGCATGCTGTCCACAGCCATCCCTGTCATCACGGTAGTGGTGGGCGTGATGCTGTCCTACATGTTTGCCGCCGACTTTGACATTGCCAACGTGGGCATGGGCCTCTACGGCATCGGCATCGCTGCCGTGGGCATGCTCTCCACACTGGGCATCACCCTTGCCACGGATGCTTACGGACCTATTGCCGACAACGCGGGCGGCAACGCCGAAATGTCCGGCCTGGGCGAGGAAGTGCGCAAGCGCACCGATGCCCTCGACTCGCTGGGCAACACCACCGCCGCCACGGGCAAGGGCTTTGCCATCGGGTCGGCCGCCCTGACGGGACTGGCGCTGCTGGCTTCGTATGTGGAGGAAATCCGCATCGGACTGACGCGCATCGGCGAGACCATCATCCAAGTGGGCGGCGAGGAGATAGCCATCCAGGAGGCCACGTTCTTCGACTTCATGCACCACTACGACGTGACGCTGATAAATCCTACGGTGCTCTCCGGCATGTTCATAGGCTCCATGATGACGTTCCTGTTCTGCGGCCTGACGATGAACGCCGTGGGACGCGCCGCCGCACGCATGGTGGCCGAGGTGCGCAGGCAGTTCCGTGAGATAAAAGGCATACTGACGGGCGAGACGGAACCCGACTACGAACGCTGCGTGGCCATCTCCACCAAGGGCGCACAGCGCGAAATGGTGGTGCCCTCACTGCTCGCCATCATTGCCCCGGTAGCAACGGGACTGATATTCGGCGTGCCCGGCGTGCTGGGGCTGCTGATTGGCGGATTGAGCACGGGCTTCGTACTTGCCATCTTCATGGCCAACGCAGGAGGCGCCTGGGATAATGCGAAGAAATATGTGGAAGAAGGGAACTTTGGCGGCAAAGGCAGCGAGGTGCACAAGGCCACCGTGGTGGGCGACACCGTGGGCGACCCCTTCAAAGACACCTCAGGCCCCAGCCTGAACATCCTTATCAAGCTGATGTCGATGGTGGCCATCGTCATGGCAGGGCTGACGGTGGCCTGGAGCCTGTTCTAAGGTTCTCCCATAAGTAAAGCCTATGTGGTAAGCCGCTACCCTATTGCCCGTCGGTCACAATGACCACGACGGGATTGTCTTCCGCCTTCACTCCGGCCAACGGGGCGAGGGCGGAATTGTTTTTGGCCTCGGGATGGTCCTCCATCCATAGAACCACGTCTTCGGCAGAAAGATAGCCGACGTATTCGCCTTGCGGGGAGCAGGCTTGAGGAGTGAAGGGCAGGAATTGGTTGAGGTCATCTGCCAGCCCGTCCTTGGCGGAAGCCATGCGGGTGGTGCCGGCAGACTTGTCATAGATGCCGTTCAGCATGTCGGGGCGGCCTTCGTAGATGCCCCGGGCGCATTGGAAGAACACTTTGTCCGGCGTTTCCAGCACGGTGACGGGCAGCAGCTTGTCGTTGGTGCCCGAAGCTTCCTGGCGTGCTTCTGCCCCGAGACGCCACTTGCCGGTATGGAAGGCGAGGACGGGCTGCAGCCGGTTGCCTTTCAGGGCATAAACAGTGTCGATGAACTGCTCCTTGAAGTGTATTTCGCCGTCGCACGCCCACAACGTGGGGCAGCCTATCAGGTTGCCCGAGGCGGTGCCGTCCTGGAAGCGGGTGTAAGCCATAGAGGCAAGGCCCATGTACGTAATGCTGATGACGGTTATGTCGTTCGTCTGCATGGGCGGAAGCGGAGGCAGGATGGCAGGCACGGTGTCGAGAACGGTGCCTTGCCCGCTGAAAAGCAACAGTGAGCGCCCGTTGGAGCCTTGTTGTGCGATGTTGGAATAGTAGCCCACCACGGCAGTGTCGGCAAAGGCAAAGCTGGAGGGAATGGCAGGTGGCGTGGGCACGACGACCTGCCCTACGTAACGCCCCGCCAGGTCATACTGCTGCAACTTGTCCGGGTAGCGGACGAAGTACACCAGCCCGTCGTGTTCGTTGTAGTAGGGATAAGCATTGCTGTAGGCCTGCGGATCTTCGCCATAGTGGCCTATGGCGGCCACGAAGCGGCCTGTCTGCTTGTCGAAAGCAAAGCAGTCGTTGCGCGAATGTACAAGGATGTAGTCACCGGCCACGGTGAGGATGGGTTTGTCGCCTATGAGGCACGAATCGGTGGTCTGCAGGGGTACGTAGCGCACCGTGGCGCCCAGTTCCGAAAGTTTCAGCGGGGCGAGGTTATCCATAGCGGCGGCCACGTCTGCAATCGCGAAGTTTTCTACATTTTGACGGGAAGAGTTGCCGCAAGAAGCCAGCAGGCAGGCGACAAGGGCAAGAAAAAGATAGTTTCGTTTCATTGTTCAGAAAATTATAAAGGACATTGCCGACGCAAAAGTAAACATTGCCAGGCAAAAAGGCAAGGGGAAATTACAACGAGCAAAACAGCGTGACCAAGAACGGGACACTGAAGTCGACTATAAATCCGTGGAAGATGGATACCACTACGAACTGCTGCCCCGACGTGCGGGCAATAATGGGCAAGGTGGTATCCATAGTGGTTGCTCCCCCGGCAGAGATGGGCGCCAAGGGGCCGAAAACCCGCGCAAGCAGAGGCGCGGCAAGCAAGGTGATGATTTCGCGGCAGATGTTGGCCAGCAGGGCGACGGTGCCTAATTCCGCCCCCCGGTATTCCGTAATGAAGATGCTCGACAGGGAGTAGTAGCCGAAGCCCGAGCCGACGGCCAGGCAGTCGCCCAGCGTACGCCCGCCCAAGAGCAGGCTGATGACGGCCGTGCCCGCCAGGGTGCCCAGTATGGTAGCGAAAGGTAACAGGATCAGCCGGGGCGAAAGGCTGCGGAAGCTGCCCAAGGTCTGCGGGTCGTTGCCCACGCTTATGCCCACGCAGAACATCAGTGCACAGAGGGCATAGAAGCTGATGTCCGTCTGCGAAAGGTCGGGCAGCACGTCGCCCAGCCCGCAAAGCACGCCCAAGGCGAAGAATCCTACGATGACCAGGCTGCCTTTCATGCCTCCCCTCCTTTCCTGCGCCGCACCTGCCTCCACAAGAGCCATGCCGCCACCACGCTGCCCAGCGTGCCCGCCACGGCCAGCAACAGGGCTTCCGCACCCAAAGTGTGCAGTGCACCGATGATGCGCTCATCACCGCCCACTTCCACACCAAGGATGAACAGCAAAGCCCAGATAAGCACCGTGATGACCCCCTGCACCCGGATTTTCATCCGGCGGCGCAGCAGGTACCCGGTGCCTATCCCGGCAAGCATGAGGAGAATGACTGTAAACACGGCGTCGGCAGTTTTCAGACCTTAAGGGGAAACAGAGCCATACGCCGCCTTATTTCTGCCAGCGGTAAGACGCCAGAGCCTTGGCAGGAACCTCGGCCACGTAACTGTGCGTACCGTCTTCCACGGCGAAGCGTTGCGTCGTTTCCGTAGGATTGCTCAAGACGAAGGCATACGTGCCGTCCGCATTCTCGAAAGCCGCATACGCCAAGCCTTCGGGCAAGGTTCCGGAAGTGCCGATGCGCACGGCGCCCGGCTTCACTACCGAGGCCAGGTGGGCCAGCAGGTAATAGTGGGAGTTGCGGGTAATGCGGGTGTAGGTTTCGTTGTCCACGTCCACTGCACCGTAGCAGGTGGCGCAGGCACCGGGACCTCCATGAGGACCACGGTCGCTATCCAGCACGAGGTTCCACACGATAACCGCCTTGCACCAGTTGTTCACCGTGCCCAGCCCTACTTCTTCCATGTCGCGGTTCAGGGCCAGGGACAGGTCGTTGCCCCGGTTCCAGGTGCCGATAGAGGTTTCGGTAAACACCAGTTCCATGTCGGGAGCCTGGGCATGGACGTCCAGCAGTTCCTCGCGGTTGCCGCCGTAATTGTGGTAGGCTGCTCCGGCAAAGTACTGCTTGGCCTCGGCGTCGGCATAGATTTTCAGCGGGTAGTCCTGCTGGTCGGGCATGTTGTCGTAGTTGTAGTTATGGTCGAAAGCATAGATTTTCACTTCGGGGAAGTTCTTGCGGAGGGCAGGACCGAGGGCGGTCTTCACGAAGTCGCGCTGCTCCTCCCACCCCATGAAGAGGGAAGCCGAATTGCCGCGGTTCAAAGGCTCGTTCTGCACGGTGATGGCATCCACCTCCACGCCTGCCTGTTTGAAGGCATCCAGCCATTTCACAAAGTAAGTGGCATAGTCCTGGTAATAGTCGGGGTTCAGCTGGCCGCCTGTCCACGAGTCGTAAGGCTCTTTGCTCTCCAGGTCTTTCACCTTCATCCACTTGGGGCAGGTCCAGGGAGAAGCCAGGATTTTCAGGTCGGGGTTGATGGCGAGTATTTCTTTCAGGGTGGGAATGAGGTATTTGGTATCTTCCAGCGTCAGGGCAAAGTTTTCAATGCCCTTGGTGTCGCAGCAGGTGTAGTCGCTCAGCGAGAAGTCGGAGCAGCCGATGGGCACCCGCACGTAGCTGAAGCCGTACTTACTGGGCGAGAAGGTGTCTTGCAGGAATTGTTTCCGCACTTCTTCGGGCATCAGCGAGAGGTTGTAGCCGGTGGCACCCGTGATGGCGGCGCCGAACCCGTCTATCGACTGGTAGCGCGTGGCGGCATCCAGCCGCACTACGGCAGAGACTTCGGCCGGAGTTTCCGAGAAGCTCAGCGTATCTGCGACGAGGTCGTAGCTGCGGTCGGAAGTGGTGACATACCCGGTTACTTCATTGCCTGCCGAACCGCTGCATGATGCGTAGAGCGGCAATACCGTGCAGGCGCACAAGAAGCCCAATTCTTTTAATGTCTTTCTTTTCAAATTCATTGTTTCAAGTTGTTTTAAGGGTTAGTAATGTAACAGTCTATCGGCTCCTTTACGGAGCAACGAACAAAAATACAAGAAAACAGAGGCTTACCCAACAGGTATTCCACAGGAAGTAGAGGTTAAAAATAGTTATTTCATTCTGAGCCAAAGTATTAAGCGTAGTCATCCACATTAAAAAAGTGGACATAAGCAAGTGTCGGCCGAAGATAGAAAGAAGCTCCGGCCAAGGGGAACAGGCCACTTGCCGGAGCTTCTGACGTTTCAACTATCAAATCTAATACCTATTGTTTCTTTTCAAAGTGAAGCACAGCATGTGCCACATCACTCATGTCCACCGTAATGACATAGGTAGCTCCTTCTTCCAAGGTGACACCTTCTTTCAGCCATACGTTGCCATTGTCACTATCTCCGTCGTTGACAACAACCAGCTCGCTGTCGGTAGAGATGCGGTCGGCCTTATATTCATTGGACCAGCCTTTGCCACCGTAGAACTTGAAGTTAACGCCATCGGCGGTAATCTGCTCTCCGGCCACTACCGTCATCTGGTAAATCTTCGGTTCAACGGGCGACATGCAGATGGCGCCATTACCGCCATCCCAGCTCGGCGCGCCTACATGAGAGGGCTTGCCTATGGATTCGGCACCCGTACCACCGTTCTCCACGCCGCGCGTACCGCCTACGATGTAGAGGGCGCCCGTGCCATCGTCCTGCAACGTAGCGTCAGCCAAGGCTGCATCCAGCACCTCAACCTTGAAGTACTTCTTCTCAAGATCAGCCGTAATGCGGTAATTGCCGCTGACGGGTACAAAGGTCAACGCATCCCCGTCGCCTTCGGCAAAGAAGTCGGGGTCAATCCACCATTCCTCATAGTCGGACACGCCTTCAAAGGTAATGGCCTGCCCCTGCTCCAAGGCGGTTTCTATCTTCAGGTGGTTTTCGTCTATCATCGTCAGTTCCTCACCGTTCATCTGCATAGCGGCGAAAGGAGCACCCGCGTAAGTCAGCGTATTGAAGCTTACCGTATAGGCACCTTCATTTGCTCCGGAAAAAGGAATGTTGGTAGTAATGCCCTGTGTGATTTCACCATCGGTGGAGTAGCCAAAGGTGATTTCATTGCCATTGGCACCGTAAGCCGGAGCTTTGATATAAGCATTCAACTTTTGGGGGAATTCTGCTGTCACGGCATATTGGTTTTCGCCTACGCGGGGCATGTTCAGTTCTGTGCCATCTTCGGTCACCAGTACCAGGTGGTCGAATTGCGGACGGGTGCAGTTCACCTCTACCGTCTGCTCAGTGATGGTGAAATGGATGTTCTGCAAAATGTACTTCAGCGTGGCTTTTCCATCGGGAATATCTTTGTAGAAAGGCACGAATATCTTCCCGGTATAATCTTCCCCGCTCGTCTTCGTGCGGATGACCTTTTCAGAAACCATTTCTTCCCCAAAATAAAGCTGCGCTTTCAGCGTGGACAGGGGGACATCCACATCCGATGCATTGACGGTGAAAGCCAAGCTGTCACCAAAGTACGCATCAACAATCTCGGTCTTCACGTCGATGACAGGATTGCCTGGCGTCCTTTCGTCGTCGTTGCAGGCAGTCGTCAGCAGCAAGCCTGACATTGCGGCTATAAAGTATATTTTCTTCATAATTCTGATTTGTTTTTAATGTTATTGTTATTCTTTGTCCCACCGGTAAGACACTATTGCCTTGGCAGGCACCTCATAAGTAAAGTGGCGGTTGCCATCGTCTACAGTAATGCCTTTGGCTTCCGACTTATCGTTGCACAGTATCAGCGCATACGTGCCGTCTGTATTTTCAAACGCAGCATAAGACACATCGCTGTCCGTATAACCGGAGGTCCCGATGCGCACAGCTCCCGGCTTTACAACCGATGCCAGATGGGCAATCAGATAATAATGGGAGTTGCGGGTAATGACGGAATAAGTCGTGTTGTCCACATCCACCGCACCGTAGCAGGTAGTGCAAGCGCCCGGGCCTCCATGAGGTCCTTGGTCGCTATCCAGCATCAGGTTCCATACGATGACAGCCTTGCACCAATTATTCACCGTGCCCAGCCCCACTTCTTCCATGTCACGGGTAAGCGCGGTAGACAAGTCGTTGCCCTTATTCCATTCACCTATGGACGTCTCGGTAAAAATCAGTTCCTTGTCGGGTGCCTTGGAATGCACATCCAACAACTCGCTGCGATTTCCGCCATAGTTATGGAAAGCAGTGCCGGCAAAGTAGTTGCGGGCATCGGCATCCGCGAAAATCTTCAGCGAATAGTCCATCTGCTCGGTTTGGTCGTCATAATTGTAGTTGTGGTCGAAAGCATAAATCTTCACCTCAGGAAAATTCTGCTGCAGGGCAGGGCCAAGGGCAGTCTTCACAAAGTCGCGCTGTTCTTCCCAGCCCATATAGAGAGAAGCCGAATTTCCCCGGTTCAAAGGTTCATTTTGCACCGTAATGGCATTTACCTCCACCCCGGCCTGCTTGAAGGCGTCCAGCCACTTCACAAAGTAAGTAGCATAATCCTGATAACAGTCAGGGTTGAGCTGCCCACCTGTCCACGAGTTATAAGGTTCCTTTTTTTCGAGGTCTTTTACCTTCATCCACTTGGGACATGTCCACGGGGAAGCAATGATCTTCAGTCCGGGATTGATGGTCCGGATTTCCTTCAACGTAGGGATGACATACTTCGTTTCTTCCGTAGTCAAAGCGAAGTTTTCAATGCCTTCCGTGTCGCAGCAAGTATAATCGCTCAGCGAGAAGTCCGAACAACCGATGGATACGCGCACATAGCTGAAACCATACTTGTCGGGCGAGAAAGTATCTTCCAAGAATTCTTTCCGCTTGTTCTCGGGCATCAGCGAGAGGTTATAAGCCGTAGCGCCGGTAATGGCGGCGCCAAAGCCGTCCATCGACTGGTAGCGTGTAGAGGCATCCAGGCGGATGGTCGTAGGCGACATGTTGCTGCCGTTGTCACTGAAGTCGACGGAAGCCGGTGTCAAGTCATGGGCACGGTTGGCTGTCGTGACATACAAGCTTACATCGCCCGCAACCTCCACCGGGGGAGGAGTAGGCTCTCCTCCCTCCTGTGGGTTGCCTCCCGAATCACTGCACGACACACCGGCCACGGCCAGACATGCCAGCAACAACAGGGTCTTATCAAGCTTTATCATACTCTATTCTCTGGTCTGTCATTAATATCCAGGATTCTGCGCCAGGTTCTCGTTACCGTCGAGTGCCGTCTGCGGAATGGCCAGCAGGTAAGAGTTCTCGTCATAGGGGTTAATCAACGTGAAGCGGCCTTCATCCTGCAGGTTGTTCATGACCTTCTCCACTTCGCCCCAACGGCACAGGTCAAACCAACGCTCGCCTTCCATGGCCAGCTCCATCCGGCGTTCTTTGGTGTAAGCCTCCCACAGGGCAGTTTCGTTGCCACGTACCGATGCAGGCAGTTCAGCCAACCCTGCACGCTCACGAATCCGGTCGATGATGTCGGCGGCAGCATCCAAGTCTTTGTCGGTTCCTTTCAGGTAGGCTTCAGCCTTCAGCAGCAGGATGTCGGCATAGCGCAGGTAAATGATGCTGCTCTGGGCTGCACGGCACTTGTACATGAAGGCATAATGGTCGGCCGGATAGTAGTTGCTCCAAGTGCACTCGTAGTAAACCACCGTCTGGTTGAAACGCTCCGTATCGCCCTCCTGCGTATAGAGGTTGATTAGGTCACGGGAAGGAGTCACCCATTTTGCCCAAGTAAAGCTGTAGTCCCAGCTATCCTGCGTACGACCGAACATCCAGGCACACCAGTTGCCGCCGGCTGCGGGGAACTGGGCTTCCAGGATGCCTTCTTTCGTGTTGCGGCTTTTCAAGTCCACAGCCATGTTGTCGGCACCTACTGGTTTAGTATCATCCTGCAACTTCACGTCAAACATATCCCCGAAGTTGTCAACCAGGTCAAACCCGTCGGCTGCCACGGCATCGCAGTACTGGATAACCTTGCCGTAATCCTGCAACGGCTTCTCAGCATACAGTTTGGCCAGCATGGCACGGGCCACCGACTTGGTGAATTTTGTTTTGTCACCTTCATTGTCGGGAGCATTGGTCAAAGCAAACGTCAGGTCTTCCTCAATCTGCTTATACGCATCCAGCGCCGTGCTTTGCTTGGGGAAGTAATCATCGTAAACTTCGCCCACATTGTCGGCAGTAATGTCAGGAGCCACGGTGGTGATGACGGGAATGTTCCCCCAAATGCGTACCATGTGGAACCACATGAACGAACGGAAAATCATGGCCTGCGCCTTGATGGAGTTGCGTTCTGCCTCGGTAAAAGTGGCATCGTTCACAGCATCAATGTTGCAGATGATGCGGTTGGCATCAGCCACATCGGCCAGGTAGCGTTCCCAGTCACGATTCAATACGGAGTTACCTCCGTCAATGGAGTTGTTTTCAAACGGAATCACCTCCGCACCCGTCGTGCCGCCATAGGCATTGTCCGCATGGGCGTCGCCCAACAGGAGGCGGTCCAGGTACATGTGTTCCATGCGGTCTTTCATCTTCTGATAAAGGGCGGTCAGTGCAGACTCCACATCGGCTTTGGTTTCAAACTCTTGTGTATCTCCGGTTTCGTCCTGCACACCTTCCGTCACGTCGGAATAGATATCCAGCGGATTATAATCCAAGGAGCAGGCAGAAAAGCCCAGAAGGCCTCCCATCAGCAGCCCGCCCATAATATATGTTCTTACTTTCATAATGCTTCAGTGTTTTTAGAATTCAAGATTAATACCAAATACGAAAGAACGGCATTGCGGGTAAGTACCCCAGTCGATACCCTGTACGGCACCGCTGTTGCCCCATTGGTTTACTTCAGGGTCCATGCCGGAATAGCCGGTCCACGTCAGCAGGTTGGAAGCCGTAAAGTACGGTTGCAGGCGCGACACGCCCCACTTCTTGAGCAGCGGTCCCGTAATGTTGTAAGACAAAGAGAGGTCTTTCACGCGCAAGTAGCTGCCATCTTCCACAAAATAGCTGGAATTATGCATCTGGAATCCGGCCTTGGGCACATCCGTAATCTGTCCGGGAATTCTCCAACGGTCCAGCACGCGGGTGCTTTGGTTCTTGCCGTCATACATACCTTCCGTTTCTATGCGGGAAGCATTGAAAATGTCGTTGCCATAAGAGCCCTGCAAGAAGATGCTCAACGTAAAGTTCTTGTAAGAGAAGGTGTTTGTCATACCAAAAGTAAACAAGGGGTTCGGGTCGCCGATGTAAGTACGGTCGGAACTGGTCACCTTGCCGTCGCCATTCAGGTCGCGATACATCAGTTCTCCGGTTTCAGGGTCAACACCGTCGCTCACATAGCCGTAGAAACCACCCAGGGCACGTCCCGGCTCGTTGCGCACGGCATATTCCTTCAAGGCATCGCTGGTCACTGCATCGTAGTAAACCTTCTGCAAAGAAAGTTTGGTCAGCTTGTTCTTATTGAAAGAGATATTGAAATCGGTATCCCAACCGAACTCGCCCACAAAGTTTTTGGAGCTGATGGCCAACTCAAAGCCTTTGTTCACCATCTCGCCCTCATTGCGGGCAATGGTATTGGCAGCAGCCGAACCGGTAGGCAAAGTCACGTTCATCAACATGTCCGTAGTGCGCTTGTAGTAGTAATCCATAGTCACGTTCAAACGGCTGTTGAAAGCGGTGAAGTCGATACCGATGTTGGTTTGCGTAGTTGTTTCCCACGTCAGGTCCTTCGTGCGCAGGTTGGACGGGCTGATGGTAGGTACGGCATTTGCATTGCCTTCCTCATACCAGGGAATGCGGCTGATGCTGTAGCGTTGCAGGTAAGCATAATCGCCCAAACCCGATTGGTTACCCGTCTGGCCCCAGCCGGCACGGATTTTCAAATCGTCCAGCCATCCGCGCGTACTTTCCATAAAGCTCTCGGAAGAGATGCGCCAGGCAGCAGAGAACGAGGGGAACACGCCCCAACGGTGGTCAGGATGCAAGCGGGAAGAACCATCGGCACGGACATTGGCCGTCACCAAGTACTTGCTGTCGAAGTTGTAAGACACGCGGCCGAAGTAAGACATGATGCCCCACTCTGAAGCACCTGTGCTGGCGCCGTTCAAACCGATTTTATTGGCTGCATTCAGGGTCTGGATGGAACCATCGCGGTAGTGCGAACCGCTGATGGAGCTGTTGCGGTAATCCGAATCCGTCCACGACGAACCCACCATCACGTTCAGGCCATGCTTCTTGAACTGCTTGTCGTAAGTCAGCACGTTATCGAAGGTAAGCACCGTGTTCTGGTTACGGTTGTCGGAACCTTCACCATATTGGTTACGGCCCCACGATGTAGTATAGGGGTCAAGGAACGTAGTATTGAGCGCATTGCGGCGGTCAATGGAGAACGTAGACTTGAAAGTCAGCTCAGGCATGAAGGTAATCAAGGCGCTGCCCGATGCCAACAGGCGGTTTTCGCGGTCGCGGTTGTTGCGCTGGCGCTCGATGTTCTCCAACGGGCTGGTAACGTTCAGGCCATAGAAATTGGTGTTGTATTGGCCGGGATTTTCCGGGTCCCAAATAGGAGCATAGGTAGGCGTGTTAATTACGGAGAGCACAACGCCACCACGGTTAGAGCCCGTACCCATGGCGCCACCACCGTTGCTGGAATAGTCGGAGTAAGAGATGTTGGCCGATACCGTCAACCATTTGCGCACCTTGTTTTCCACATTGGCACGGAAGCTATAACGCCTGTAGAAAGAAGACTTAATGATACCGTCCTCGTTCTGGTAGCCGGCCGAAAGGAAGTAACGCAGTTTTTCTGTTCCGTCGGATACCGACACCTGGTAGTTCTGCGTATTACCCGTGCGATAGGTTTCATCAAACCAGTCGGTCTGGTCGGTCAAGCCGTCAGGCAGGCTGATAATGCCGATTTCATCCATCAAGTCCTTGTACTGTGCCGCATTCAGCGACTCAATCTTGTTGGCTACCTTCGTCAGACCATACTGAATGTTCAAGGCAACCTTGGCCTCGCCGGCCTTACCGCTCTTGGTCGTAATCAACACAACGCCGTTGGCCGCACGCGAACCGTAGATGGCTGCCGACGAGGCATCCTTCAAAATCTGCATGCTTTCAATGTCGTTGGGCGAAAGGAACTTCAAGTTGTCTACCGGCACACCGTCCACTACATACAGAGGGTCGTTGCTACCGTTGAACGACGTGGTACCACGCACGCGGATAGACATCTCGGCACCCGGCGTACCGTTGGGCTGAACGACCTGCACGCCTGCCGCCTTGCCCTGCAAAGCCTGCCCGGCAGAAATAAGCGGACGTTGCTGCAGATCTTCCGTCGACACCGTAGACACGGCAGTGGTCACATCCTTACGCTTCACCGATCCATAGCCAATGACAACAACTTCGTCCAACAACTCGTTGTCTTCCTGCAATGTGATTTCAAGGGAAGCCGCCGCCTTCACCTCTTGCGTCTTATAGCCGATGTAAGATATCACCAGCGTAGCTTGAGGGTCAACGGTCAAAGTGAAATTACCGTCCATGTCGGTCACCGTACCATTAGTTGTCCCTTTTTCTTGGACACTGGCGCCGATGACGGCCAATTGAGCATCGTCTACTACGAGCCCTTTTACTGTCAGTTTTTGGGCAAAAGCACCCAGGGAGATCAACATCACCAGCAACAAAGCCGACAATCTTGGAATCATCCCGCAAAGAATCCTTTTGTTTTCCATGCGTCTTAACATAATTACAAAGGTTTGTATTAGGGTTATTTATTCACACGTCTATCGTAAACCGATAGACCATGCAAAATTACCCAAATCTCATTTTAAAATATTAATTGGGGAAGTATTGGTGGAGTGTTAACACGCATATTACACTCATTATAAGTAAAATGACAAAAAGAAAGCCCCCTAAAAAAGTGGAGGCTTCCAGAGGTTTTTCAAAGGGAAAATAAAAAAGAAACGGCTTAACGGATACGCATCACCAGCTCCTCGAAGTCGTCACGGGAAACACGCGCCTTGTTTTTCACCTTGGCGCGGTAATTGTAAATAGTGTTGGGGGAATAGTGCAAGAACTCGGCTATCTGCGAACTGTCGGTAATGCCCAGCCGTATCAAGGCGAAGATACGAAGCTCGGTATTGAGCCGGGTACTGTCGCGCAACACTATCTGCCCGTCGTCGCGCAACAGGTCGTTGAAGCGGCTCACGAAGTCGGGAAAAATGTGCAGGAATACGGAGTCGAAATTGGCATACAACTCCTCCAAAGCCTCATCAAGCACGGAGTCCGAGCGCGAAATCTTCAGCAGGTCGGCCACTTGGTTGGCCGTTATCTTCTTAGCCACCATGCGGCGGTAAGCGTCGAGCCGGTCAACGTAAGTAGAACACAATTTGATGAACCGGGCAATATATCCCTCCTTGATGGCATTGGCTTCGGTCAATTTCCGGTTCGCATCCTGCAGGTTCAAGTTCGCCTGGCGCAGCTCCTCGTTCAACTCTTTCAGGTGGGCATTGGCCTCCAGCAATCCGTGGCGTGCCGCAGCCAGCTTTTTCATCTGCCTCCAGATGTAGACCAGCCCCAGCAACACCACCAATGACAAAAGCGAGATGCAAACGATGTATATCTTCAGGACCCCGTTGCGCTTCTTCAGCATCTGCTGGTAGGTATTGTCTATCAGCGAAAGCCCCTCCACGCTCTGCCAGCTGCGCAGGCGGGCGTTATAAAAGGCAGTTTCTGTCCACGAAAAATACATATACCGGTGGGCGCGCTGCAAATCCCCTTCCCGCAGCAAGGCTTCGGCCAACATCCACAGCGAGGCATGGTCCTTGATGGCCCGCTGTATATCGGCAATGGCCGACAGGGCAAGGCAAGACATGTATTGCTCCCCGTCCTCCATAGCACGGTATATCAACGCACGGCCATAGAGCACGAAAGGATAGTCCGGATGTCCGGGCGGCGTCTGCGCCAGCCGCTCATCATTCAGCGCCAAGGCTTCCTGCAGACGACCGCTGTCTTTCAGCGCGGTTTCCCTCAGGCTAAGGTAAAGGGGCGAATGGGGGTCGGCCAACAGATAGATAGAATCTTTGTAGTACTGTGCCAACCGCTCATAACGGACACCGTTGCGGCGGTCTTGCGTGTAGTAGCCCGCCTCGCCGTACACACGGTCGTAGGCGGCATAGTAATCTATCAGCATGTCGCGCGACAGGGATTCTCGCTCCACTTCGCGCAGCACATCGACAGCCTCCAGATACATGCCGGCCGAAGAAAGGTGGTAAGACAAGGCGATACGGCTCTCCGCACTGCCCCGGGCATACCCCATGCGGTCGGCCAACTCCACATTCCGGTTCAAGCAGGCGATGGCCGAATCGCACACGTATGCTTTATACGCCTGATAAAGCTCACTGTTCAGCCTGTAGCGCGTGCTGTCGGGCAAGGATGCATCCGCCAACCTGCTTTCCAACGCTTCAATCCGGGCTTCATGCCGGTCGGCATACGTTTGGTGCGAGGCAATCGTTTTGTCCAGCACAGACAACAACGAGTCCAGCCGCGCAGCCTCCGCACGGCTGCCCCACCAACCCAAGACTATCAATAAACAACAGATGTTCGCCCGCATACTTACCTTACTTTTTCATGTACTCTTGTGCGCAAAGGTAAGAAAAAAAGCCATTCACGGCAATAAATCAAGATTTTTCACTCTTTCCCCGCCTGCCCGGCCTGTGTCTGCTCCGCTCCTATGGGGCGAAGATGGAGCGGAGCAAATACAGTTGTACAGACGCATGCGGAAGAGCGGAACGGCTTTATTTTCCCGTCAGCACTACCTCGCCGCCGCCCGGCAAGGCCTGGTAGGTCACCCAGGCACGGTTGCCCTCACGCTCTACGGATACGGTAGTAGTCTTTCCGCCCTGTGCCACGTCCACGGTGTTCCACTGCGGGTCGACGTCGGTCTTCAGGGTCAGCGGGAGGTCGAACAGCGCCTTGTCAAGAGAATGGTCGAGGCTGACCGATACGGTGCCGTCGCCTTTCCGTTGGGAAGTCACGGTGGCGTGCATGCGTTCCTTGATGTAGCGGGTCACGTCGCCGAAAGTAGCTACCCACAGGCGGTTGTCAGCGGCGATGTGGGTGAAATAGGCATCCATGTCCGCCGAAGTCATGGCCTCCCAGCCTATGCCGTCTATCCCGTGGATGACCAGCACCAGCCACAGGTTCTGCTGCCCGGCGGTGACGTCCGTCCACTCTTTCATTTCGTCCAGCGAGGTGGCGGTGAGGATGCCGCGCTGCCACTGCACATACTCGCACTCGGGCTTCACGGGCGACTCGCCTACGCCCCGGTGTATCTCATACAGGTAGTCCAGCCCCATGCCGTTGCGCAAGGCGGGATATTCCTTCTGTGCATAGCCCACGGCACGCCCGTCGCCCGTGCCATAGGGACACTCGGCCGAAATGGTGGCACGTATGCCTACCTGCTTCAGCAGTTCCTCACGGCTCTTGTCCAGCTCGTAGTGGATGTTAGCTTCATCGAGCGCCGACATGTAGGGGTGCGTCACCATGTGGCTGGCAAACTCATGCCCCTCGGCAGTGTGCTGGCGCACCTTGTCCCACGTCAGTTCGTCGGGGTCGGCCTTGGCGTTGCCTTTCCTGGGCAAGACGGGCGGCAACTGACCGTTCACCACCTTCTTGTAAAAGTCCTCGATGATGGCGCAGGCCTCCGCCTTCCGACCGGCGTCAATCTCTATGCCGGCGTTGGTGAAGTAGTCGTTGGCGCCCTTCACCGGCACGTAGCGTGCGGCCGATGCCCGTTCGTAGAAGTTCACCGTATCGGTGGGTATCGTTTTGGTTTCCTCGATGATTTCCTCTATCGGACGCCCGATAAAACGCCCCGTCCACTCCGAGCCGGGCAAGGTACCGGTGTTGATGAAGAACGTCCCCGGCAACCCTAAGCGGTTCATGATGGGCACTGCCACCCGGAACTGGTTCACCGTCCCGTCGTCATACGTGATGGATACCGCTCCCTGTTTGTCATACTGCCATTTGGCAATCTCTGTCTTTACCTCCGTGCTTGCCGAGCAGGCACTGAAGATTGTGGCTCCAAGAGCCAGGCAAAATCCTGCGAATGTTGATGTTTTCATGTGTAAAAGGGAAGCCCCCTCCCTCCTCCCCCTGTGGGGGAGGGGACCATATTAATGTTTATACTAATTTATATGCATTATATCTTTCTGATGCGCCGGACTCCCTCCCCACGGGGGAGGGGTGGGGAGGGGCTTTTTATTCAAACCGCAACGTCCCGAAGAACTGGGGGCAATGGAACTGCGGGCGTTCCAGCCGGATAGGGCTCCACGACAGGTAGTGAGGCGTCTGCAACATGTCGCCGCACTTATAGAAGTTGCCCTTCATCACCCTGCCGTCCAGCGTGTCGATGTGATGGCGGAAGAAGGCTGTTGCGGGAATCACCAATGCCAGTTCCCACGTGCACTCGCCCACGCGCTCCTCGAAAGGCGTGTCGCCCAACGAGCTCCAGCGTTTCACCGTGGCCACCACAGCAGGGTCGGCCATGGGACGGTCGCCCGGACGTCCGCCCTGTATGAGCAACTTGGCGGCGCAGTTGCACTCAAAGTTGTAGTAGCAGTCGTTGCCCTCGGGCGACACGAAGAACTCCGCGCAGGCGTCCTCCCACACCTTGCCGTTGTCCGTAGGCGCCACCGCACGCACGCTGGCCTCCGTCACCCGGTAGTGCACCAGGATTTCCTTGCCCGTGTGCGCTATGCGGAAACTGGCCTGCGGCTTGTAAGGGAACCCCTTCCAGTTCACCTGGTCGATAGGCTGGAACTCCACCCCGTTTTCATCCAGCAAGGCAGGCACCGCCTGCGCCTCCACGGGAGCCGTTACTACAATTTTCTTCACATCCAGTTGCTTGGCCTGCTGCGCATGACCAAACGAAGTGCCCGCCACGCTAAGGGTGGCAAGCACGAGGGTACAGCAAAATAAATGTTTCATGTCAGTGTTAAGTTAATAAATCAATTGATTGTCCTACAAAGTTAATATTTTCATGACAGCCGTCCTGAAAAGAATCCGGTTATTTTTTCCCGGCCGATGAAAAAACTACCGTTGTGAACCAAAGAATAGGGACCGGACTCCTCCAACCCGGCTAACGGGCTTTTGGAATCCGGTCCCGCATCACATCACTCTATCATTTGTAGTAAGGATTGCCATAGTTCAGCACATAACTATCATTCTCCGGAATGTGATAACGTTCCAACAGGATCTCATTCTGCGGGTCAACAATGCTTCTTGTAGGATATACCCGGGTTTGCACCAAATGCTTCTCTTCTCCTCACTACTGTCCACTAAAAATGGACAAGGTTAAAAATTAAATAAATTCGGTTCACTTGAATCATATCGTTCTTTGACATTATTGAAATTTGATTTGTCGAACAAGTCACGAAGCTGTGTTTTGTCGG
>CALULP010000036.1 GCA_944321495.1 uncultured Bacteroides sp.
AAGCTAATCGCTTAACTCCTTCATTTTCACCAGTCGGGGTGACTGGATTCGAACCAGCGACCACACGCCCCCCAGACGCGTACTCTAACCGGGCTGAGCTACACCCCGAATTGCGGATGCAAAGGTAGGGCTTTATTTTGAATCTGCAAACATATCGGGGAATTTTTCTATCGGGAAAAATATTTTTCCGGGATTTCCACCCCCTGCCTCATCCGCCCCGCAAAAAAGGAGCCGCCCTCCCGGTTTCCCCACAGGGGAAACGCGCGGGAGGACGGTGCATCCGGTCGTCCACACATGTAATTAAGGTTTAGGTACAAACGCGTTATTTCAGGTTCAATGAGTTACGCACGGATGCCATGGATTCTCCACCCGTAACGGTGGTCTGCCGCGTACAGTAGTCAAACGTGGCAGTTTTTTCGCCGGTGAACGATTTCCATTTCAAGGTCAGCTTCACGGTTTCCCCCTTGGTGTCGGGCAACCCGTCCAGACGGAAGGCCACCAGGCCATCGCCCCATTCGCCATACGTGTCGCCATAGGCATTGTGGCGGAACTCTACTTCGTAAGGGTTGTCGGGGTTGTCCGTCGAAATCAGGTTGACAAAATGCTTCCGGGCGGTATTGCCGTAGATGGTGCGGAAACGCAGGGTCAGGTAGCCGTCTTCCACGAGGGTCACCCAGTCGGCCAGGATTTCCACCGGGTCGGAGCCGTATTTCGCGTTGTTCTCCGTCTCTCCCAGGTTGGGCATCATGGGTTTCGTCAGCAGGCTGTCTATCCAGTTGATATGGACGGCCTGGTCGTAGGGGCTGCCAGGTTCGTTCACCACATCGTAATTCACCAGCGCGCGCACCTCTTTTTCGCCGAAAGGAGAAGCGGACACGTTGACGGGCTTCAGCGTCGTCTCATCGTCCAGCTGCAGGTAAAAAGCATCGGCTGCCGTAGGTTTCACCGTGACCAACGCACTGGGGAACAGCAGGTCGTAGGGATAGCTGTCGTCATCGTTCAGGCACGACTGCAAACTGGCGGCACTTGCCAGCAGCACGGCGGCTGCCAGGCATCGGGTCAATTTAAACATTCCTTTCATGTCAGTTTATCTTTTTTGTTTTTAATAATTAAATTTCTTCCACTCTTCACCAATGAAATGCAAAGGGCAGGCCATCACTGCATCAAAGGATGTTAATAAACGTAAGAATTTTCCGGGATTACGGCCGGGCGGGCAGGATGTCATTTTGCCATTTGTGACATTTTGTATTTTCAAATGCCCGACAATCGCTTGTTTCCGCCCGGTTGCCGGGCTGCGGGATTTTTCCGGAGCCGGATGGGCTTAAAGCGCAGTACTATCGGACGTTATCGAATATTTGACAAAAAATCTGGAAGGAAAACCGCCTCGTTTTTCCCCTATTTTGACAACCGGAAGCCAGCGATGCACCGCGGGCTTGCCAGCAGTACGCCGCCAGCTTGCCAGCGTTGGGACGCTTGCCGGCCGGCACTGCTCCGCCAGCCTGCCTCCGGCACACAGCCTGCCGCATAAAGATGCGGAGGTAACGCATATCCATACGGTAAAACGCATACCTATGCAGGATATCCGGGGAAAAGACGGCCGGAACGGCACTTGCTGCCGACAGGCGGTGTCAGGAAAAAGAAGGAAATCGAAGCATTTTGCTACCGGCTTGAGCCCTTGCCGCATTTTGACATCCGCAAAACTATGCGTATCTTTGCCGTGCTATCTTGGCAAAGATTTTATTAAACCGAAGAGAAAGGAGTTTGCTTCATGTGGATACTCATCATCAGCTTGGTGGCACTGGGCGTGGTGGCCGCCGTGGCGGGAATCATACGCGACCGCAGGCTGCAACGCAAGGTGGACAACGGCGAACTGGACGCCATGCCGGAACCCGTGCTGGCAGACGCGGAATGCTGCGGGCAGCATGAAGTATGCGAAAAGGAAAGCCTGCTGGCCGCCGTGAGCAAGAAGATAGAATATTATGACGACGAGGAACTGGACCGCTACATCGGCACCGCGGCCGACGCCTATACGGCAGAGCAGGTGGATGAGTTCCGCGACGTGTTTTACACCATGCGCGACGAGGACGTGGCAGGATGGGTGCGCAGCCTGCAACTGCGCGGCATCGCCCTGCCCGACGAGGTGAAGGACGAGGTATTCCTCATCGTGGGGGAAAGACGGGGACAATGACCGACATGGAACTGCTGCAATATACTTTTTTCCAACATGCCCTCCTCGGCAGCCTGCTGGCCAGCATCATCTGCGGGCTGGTGGGGACGTACATCGTGACGCGGCGGCTGGTATTCATCAGCGGGGGGCTGACGCATGCCTCGTTCGGGGGCATCGGGCTGGGACTGTACATGGGCATCCCTCCCCTGCTGCCGGCAGCGGCGTTTGCGGTACTGTCGGCCTTCGGGGTGGAATGGCTGAGCAAACGCAAGGACATGCGCGAAGACTCTGCCATAGCCGTGTTCTGGGCACTGGGCATGGCGGTGGGCATCATCTTCACCTTCCTGTCGCCCGGCTATGCCCCCGACCTCTCGGCCTACCTCTTTGGCAACATCCTGACCATTACGCGCGGCGACCTGGTGCTGCCCGGCATACTTGCCGTGGCGCTGACGGCGTTCTTCGCGCTCTACATGCGCCCCATCGTGGGCGTGGCATTCGACCGCGAGTTTGCCCGCTCGCAAGGCATACCGGTACAGGTGCTGGAATACGTGATGATGATGTTCATCGCCCTGACCATCGTGGCATGCCTGCGCATGGTAGGCATCGTACTGGTAATATCGCTGCTCACTATCCCGCAGATGACCGCCAACCTGTTCACCTACCGCTTCCGGAGCATCATCGGGCTGTCCATCGCCATTGGCTGCATCAGTTGTCTGGGCGGCCTGTACGTCTCGTTCCGGTGGAACATCCCGTCAGGGGCATCCATCATATTCCTTTCCATCCTTATATATATGGTATGCAAGGGTGGAAAAACACTGGCCTCGGCCGCCCGGCACCGGACCACCATAAGAAAAACTGAAAACCACTAAACAAAGATAGACATGGAAATCAAAATCCAATCCTTAGACCACATCCACGAAGCCGCCCGCAAGTTTGTGGAAGCCATGGGCGACAATACCGTCTTCGCCTTCTACGGCAAAATGGGAGCGGGCAAGACCACTTTCATCAAAGCCGTCTGCGAAGAGCTGGGAGTGACAGACGTCATCACCTCGCCCACCTTTGCCATCGTCAACGAATACCGCTCGGACAAAGGCGGCGAACTGATTTACCACTTCGACTTTTACCGCATCAAGAAACTGGAAGAAGTGTATGACATGGGCTATGAAGACTACTTCTACAGCGGCGCCCTGTGCTTCATCGAATGGCCCGAACTGGTAGAAGAACTGCTCCCGGGCGATGCCGTAAAAGTGACTATCGAAACCGCGGAAGACGGGACGCGCACACTTACCTTGGAAGACTTTGCGTGACATGGCAAGCGAATACATCATACAGGGAATATTTGCACTGGCCGGCATCGTGTCGCTGCTGGCTGCCGTGCTCGACTGGGAATGGTTTTTCACAGCCCGGAACACCCGGTTCATCGTCCAGAACGTGGGACGCAGGCAGGCACGCTGGTTTTATGGCGTGTTGGGGCTGTTGCTGATAGCGATGGCGGTGTTTTTCTTCTTCAACACTCCTCCGCCACCCGAAGTATAAGTGCAAGGGAAGCGCCCCCCATGAAGTAAGGAAAAGGCTAAGGGGACAACCGCATCCTGCGACATATACATACAAAAAATAGAGGCGCGGGATTCCGCGCCTCTATTTCATTTCGCTATGGCTTTTCACTCGTTTTCCAACGACTCGGCATATTCCAGTTCGCCTTGCACGATAAACAGGATTTCCTCCGGGTCATACTCTCCCATGTTATCTTTCCGGGCTTCCTTGACTATGTAGTCGACAATTTTCTCCAGATCGACATCGACATATCCGTCTTCGTCGGGCGCCTCATCCAAAAGGTCGCTGTTGCCATAATAATCATAAATCAAGTCGAGGAAGTAGTAAAACTCATCATCGGAAAATTTTCCCTTCAGTTCCTGCGGCAAATAATTCTTGATGTACTCGATGGTCTTTTCGTCATCGAGGTCGCTCTGCAAAAAATCGTCTTCCTGTGCCATCATCTCTTGTTTTTATTGAATGAAGAAAAATGAGAATGCCTTATACTTACAATAAGTTATTAATCTTATCCACATACAGGCTTTTAGGGGCAGAGCCGACTTGTTTGTCCACCAACTGCCCGTTCTTAAAGAACATGACGGTAGGGATGTTGCGTATGCCGAACTCGGCTGCGATATCATCATTGTCATCAACATCGCATTTGCCTATAATCACCCTGCCTTCATATTCTGAGGCCAGCTCGTCAATAATGGGACCAACCATTTTGCAAGGTCCGCACCAAGGTGCCCAGAAATCGATAACTACCGGTTTCCCTTCCGCCAAAACTTCTTTGTAATTGCTGTTTGTAATTTCTAATGCCATTTTTATAAGTATTTTATGTTAGTAAAATCCAAGTGTTGTTTTTCATATTGCTGTGGACAAAGATAGTGCAAAATATCGGGATTATCCGTTGCACGCCCGTGAAATAATGGGATCCCCCCCTCTCTGCATTTCCACGATTAATTGATTCGGAATTCCAGTTCCGGACGTCCTTCCAGGAAGCCAACCAATTCACGCCCCACAGAGAGCTTGACAGGACGCGCCACAAGGTTTACGTCCATCTGGGTTTCCGTATCGACTACTTTGAAATAGAGTGAAGCATTGCCGGGATGGTCTTCGGCCAAATCGGCCAGTTTATCCACCAATGCCTTGTTCAGCGCACTCAACGGAATCAGAACGGTAATTTTCTCAATCAGTCTTTCTTTCACATCGGGCAACAGTTCGATAGAAGTAACTTTCAGTTCCAATTCATCTTTCTTCCATTGCCGGGATTGGCAACGTGCCTTAATAAACAGGAAAGTCCCCTCATTCAGGTATCCCTGGAAGTCCACCCAGTCTTTACCCCAGAAAGGAATTTCAGCCGCCCCCGAATAGTCTTCTATCTTGGCAATGCCATAGGGGTTGCCATTTTTGCTGGTTCCCCTACGCATAGAAGTCACCATTCCCCCCATGACGATTTCCCTGCCTTGGAGTGAAGCTTTGTTTTCCAACTCCTTCATCTGCGTATTGCACACATACTTCAATACGATGGAATACTCATCCAAAGGATGGGCGGAAAGGTAAATGCCCACCAGTTCCCGTTCTTTATTCAAGCGTTCAAGGTCATTCCAACGTTCGGCTTGGGGAATCTCAGGCGTAGCGATGTCCACCATATTCTCTCCGCCGAACAGGGAGTTTACCGCAATGGCACGGTCGGTCTGATAGCGGTTGCCGTAGCGTACCAAGATATCGGTGTAAGATTCATTCTTGGCATTGAGGGCGAAGTATTGCTCACGCCTAAGTTCCGGGAAGCTGTCAAATCCGCCTGCCAGTGCCAGGCACTCGATGTTCTTTTTATTGCATGCATTCAGGTTGACACGTTGTACAAAGTCGAAAATGCCTTTATAAGGGCCGTTTTTCTCGCGTTCTTCCACGATACTCTGCACGGCACTTTCGCCCACACCTTTTACGGCCCCCAATCCGAAGCGGATGTTGCCTTCTTTATTGACTGTAAATTTCAGGTTACTTTCATTGACATCCGGACCCAAGACTTTCATTCCCATCGACTTGCATTCATCCATCAGCTTGGTAATATCCGTGATATTGTCTTTACTCCGGCTCATCACGGCAGCCATGTATTCGGCAGGATAGTTGGCTTTCAAGTATGCAGTCTGGTAAGCCACCCACGAATAGCAAGTGGCGTGTGACTTGTTAAAGGCATAAGAGGCAAATTTTTCCCAGTCTCCCCAAATCTTTTCCAACACTTTCGGGTCGTGACCGTTTTTCTGCCCGCCCGCAATGAATTTGGGCTTCATGTGGTCCAATTTGTCGCGCAGTTTCTTGCCCATAGCCTTACGCAAAGCATCTGACTCGCCTCGGGTGAAGTTTGCCAGCAGACGTGACAAAAGCATCACCTGCTCTTGGTACACGGTAATACCATACGTATCCTTCAGATACTTCTCCATAATGGGAATATCGTATTCGATAGGCTTGCGCCCCCACTTGCGGTCAATAAAATCAGGGATATAGTCCATCGGTCCCGGACGATAGAGGGCATTCATGGCAATCAAGTCCTCAAACGTACTGGGCTGCAACTCGCGCAGGTATTTTTGCATGCCTGCCGATTCAAATTGGAATGTACCCACCGTACGTCCGTCACAATAGAGTTTATACGTGGCGGGATCATCAATAGGTATCTTATCGATATCCAGTTCTATCCCCCGATGCAACCGCACGTTGGCTACCGCCTCCTTGATAATGGACAAGGTTTTCAGTCCTAAGAAGTCCATTTTTATCAAGCCTGTGTCTTCAATGACAGAGCCCTCGTATTGGGTAACCAACATCTTTTCACCGGTTTCCTTGTCATCGGCAGTACTAACCGGTACCCAGTCTGTTATGTCATCCCTGCAAATGATGGTTCCGCACGCATGGACACCCGTGCCCCGCACATTGCCCTCCAACATTTGGGCATATTTCAAGGTGTCACGAACCAAAGGATCGGGCGATGCTTCCGCCGCCAGCAATTCGGGAACGTATTCAATGGCATTTGCCAGATTAAGTTTCTTATTGGGTATCTTGTCTGGCACCAGCTTTGCCAAGCGGTCAGCCTCAGCCAAAGGAAGTTTCTGCACACGTGCCACATCCTTGATGGCCATTTTGGCTGCCATCGTGCCGTAAGTGATAATATGGGCCACTTTCTCCTGCCCATACTTTTCCGTCACCCAACGCAGCACCTCGCCTCGCCCGTCATCATCAAAGTCCACATCAATATCAGGCAAGGAAATACGGTCTGGATTCAAAAAACGCTCGAACAGCAGGTCATATTGTATGGGGTCTATCTTCGTAATGCCTAAACAATAAGCCACTGCAGAACCGGCTGCCGAACCACGTCCCGGTCCCACAGATACCCCCAACTGCGTACGAGCCGCGTTAATAAAGTCCTGCACAATCAAAAAATAGCCCGGGAAACCCATGGTTTTCATGATGTACAGTTCAAAAGTAAGCCGTTCTTTGATTTCCTCGGAAAGCGGGTCGCCATAAAGTTTTTTGGCCCCGTCAAAGGTAAGTTTTGCCAGATAGTCTGCTTCCAACTTGATACGGTACAATTTTTCATAACCGCCCAAACGTTTAATCTTAGCGTTGGCGGCTTCCTCGTCCAACACCACATTCCCGTTTTCGTCTTGCGTAAATTCATCAAACAGGTCTTTTTCGGAATATTTTGCCCGATACTCTTCTTCCGTACCGAAATCCTCAGGAATAGCAAAAGTAGGCATGATCGGGGCATGGTCAATGGAATAATACTCCACTTTGTCCAGAATTTCCAACGTATTGGATAAAGCCTCCGGGACATCTTCAAACAATTGGTTCATTTCCGCCTTCGTCTTCATCCATTCCTGCTTGGTATAAAGCATACGGGTGGGGTCATCCAGGTCTTTACTGGTACTCAAACAAATCAGGCGGTCGTGTGCTTCGGCATTGTCTTCGTCCACAAAGTGCACGTCATTGGTACAAATTACCTTGATGCCGTACTTCTTGGCATACTCCAAAAGTTTGGCATTCACCTTCTGCTGCAAAGGGTATGCTTCATGGTTGGCACGTTCAACAGTAGCCTTGTGCCGTTGAAGTTCCAGATAATAATCATCCCCAAACAAGTTTTTATACCAGCGGATAGCTTCTTCAGCTTCTTCATAATGCTCTGCCACGATTTTTTTCGGTACTTCGCCACCCAGACATGCCGAACAGACAATCAAGCCTTCATGGTATTTCTCCAATTCGCTACGGTCGGTACGGGGACGCATGTAATAGCCTTTTGTCCATGCCCTCGAAACCAACTTGATGAGGTTGTGGTAGCCTTTCTCGTTTTTAGCCAATACTATCAGGTGCCAGCCGCTTTGGTCTTGTTTACCTTCGCGCTTATCCATCGTGCGGTGCGCCACATACATTTCACACCCGACAATGGGTTTGAACAGTTTGCTTTCCGCCTCGGCAATCCGGGCACGGCAGTCAGCAAGCGCGGTTTCTTTGTCATCGCATTCCTCAGCCCCGCTTTCAATGGCAGAAATCCGTTTTTTCAGGTCTTTTATTTCACCTTTGGGGCCACTGTTCTTCTTGTTGACATAGTTATAAAACTCCTTGATACCAAACATGTTTCCATGGTCGGTAATGGCTATTCCTTTCATGCCATCCCCCATTGCTTTGTCCACCAGCTTGCTTACGCTCGCCTGCCCATCGAGCAACGAGTATTGGGTGTGCACATGTAAATGAACGAAATCCTGCATATTATCCTTGAAACCTTTCTGAATTGAGACCCTAAAGGTACAACCATTGCCACACCCGGCAAAAATTATCCTCCAAAAGTTATCAACAATTGTATTTATAAGTTCGTTTTCTTGTCAGATTTTCAAAATAAACCTATTTTTGCAAAACGATTTCATAGAATAGAAAAAACTGCTATACAAATGGGCCGGTTGAAAAAACTCAAAAAGATACACATACACCGTGAGGGGACACATACCTTGGCGATAGGCTTATTGATACTGCTCGTCATTGATGCGATCCTCTATTTCGGGTTCGACAATAAAATACCGTTTTACGTAGCTGCCATCCTCAGCATATTCACTTACGGCATCATGGTCAATTTTTTCCGTTGCCCCATCCGTCTTTTTGGTGCAGACACCGAAAAAATTGTCGTAGCCCCGGCCGACGGCAAAGTGGTTGTAGTGGAAGAGGTGGAAGAAAACGAATATTTCCACGACCGACGTCTCATGGTTTCCATTTTCATGAGCCTTGTCAATGTACATGCCAACTGGTATCCCGTGGACGGCACCATCCGAAGCGTCACCCACCAAAACGGCAAATTCCTTAAAGCCTGGCTGCCTAAGGCCAGCACCGACAACGAGCGTTCGACCATTATCATCGAGACCCCGGAAGGCATAGAAGTCATGGCACGCCAGATAGCCGGCGCCATGGCACGACGCATCGTGACGTATGCCGAGCCGGGCGAAGACTGTTACATTGACGAGCACATGGGCTTTATCAAATTTGGCTCACGCGTGGACGTATTCCTTCCACCCGAAACCGAAGTCTTGGTAAAGCTGGGACAAAAAACCGTAGGCAACCAGACCATCATCGCCAAACTCCCTTAAAATCAGACCGACATGCCCAACTGCATTACCCGACACATTCCCAACACAGTGACCTGCCTGAATTTGTTTTCAGGATGCATTGCTTGTGTCATGGCCTTCGAAAACCATTACGAATGGGCATTCCTTTTCATCGTCCTCAGTGCCGTATTCGATTTTTTCGACGGCATGCTGGCACGCCTGCTCCACGCTTACTCCAATATAGGAAAGGACCTCGACTCGCTTGCCGATGACGTAAGTTTTGGCGTGGCGCCTTCAGTCATGGTATTTTCCCTGTTGCGCGAAACGTGTCCCGACACCGGCATAAGTTCCTGGCTGCCCTATACGGCCTTTCTCATTGCAGTGTTCTCTGCCTTACGATTGGCCAAATTCAACAACGACAGCCGCCAGACCAGCTCATTCATCGGGTTGCCCGTGCCGGCCAACGCCCTGTTCTGGGCTTCTTTGGTAACGGGAGGGCACGACTTTCTGACAACACATCCCGACTTGACGGCAGGTGTTTTGCTGCTTGTCGTCCTGTTCTCTTGGCTGCTGGTATCGGAAATCCCCATGTTTTCACTGAAGTTTAAAAACCTGAAGTGGGAAAGCAACAAAGTAAGTTTCACATTCCTCTTAGTGTGCATTCCGCTCTTGGCATTGCTCGGGATGTGCAGTTTTGCCGCCATCATCATATGGTACATCCTACTATCGCTGGCAACCTGGAGAAAACCTTAATCCCCTACTGTTTATGTTCAAACTACTCGGCATCTTATTTTTCGGGGTCATAGCCTTGTTGCTTCTCGGCATTGCCCTACTGGGGCGCATACTGGGAGGCATCTTCGGCATAAAGCCGCGTTCTTTCCACGGGCAAGACGCAAATGCCCGGCAACAGTCCGCTTCCGGCAACGCACAAGCCTCCACGGCGGGCAATGCCACCGCCCGGCGTTCCTCCACCAAACGGGAAAAACTATTTGCTGAAGACGAAGGAGAATATGTGGACTACGAAGAAGTGAAAGAAGACGGGAAGTGACGATTCTTCCGGAAATCAACGGCGTTTTCCTGCAAAAAAGTTTTTCATCAAGGCGGCACATTCATCGGCAAGTATTCCTTTTACCACCTCGGTTTTAGGATGGAGCGCCTGCGGGGCAAACCGCTGATATCCCCGTTTCTCATCTTCCGCCCCATACACCAGGCATTTCAGTTGTGCCCACCCCAGGGCACCGGCACACATCACACAAGGTTCCACCGTGACATACAGCGTACACTCGTTCAAATACTTTCCCCCCAGTGTAGAAGCAGCAGCGGTAATGGCCTGCATCTCGGCATGGGCAGTAACATCCGTCAGAGCCTCTGTCAGGTTATAAGCCCGGGCGATGACACGGTCACGGCACACCACAACCGCCCCGATGGGGATTTCGCCCCGTTCACCCGCTTTCCGGGCTTCCGCCAGCGCTTGTCTCATATAGTAGGCATGGTCATTCATCTTCTCATGTCATGCTCGCCGAACAAGGTAGGATAGTCTTCCTCCATATTTTTATAGATAAACCTGAGAATAGTTTCCCTGAACCAACGCGACTTGTTCGTGATTCTGTACCGGGCCAGATAGCGGTCCACCAAGCGCAGTTCTTCCTCGCTCAACAGGCACACGATGCGACGTTCTCGCTTAGGCGTGCCAAGGGTGGCTTTTGGACAGGTTTTATCTCTTTTTCTCATACACCGGACAAAGATAACGAAAATATCATTACCTTTGTTTCGTTATAATCAATTTATCCATCATTAATGTTACTCATGAACAAACTTAGCCACCTCGTCTTGGCAGGGCTTCTTGCCCTGGCATGCACATCGTGTGCCCGCCAAGACATCGAAGCCAGTTACCAGGTAGTGCCTCTCCCCCAAGAGGTCAGTTTAAACGCTGAAGCGCCTTTCCGCTTGAACCGGAATACGCTCATTGCCTATCCGGAAGGAAACGATTTATTAAAACGCAATGCCGAGTTCCTGGCCGAATACATCGGACAAGCCACAGGCTTTGTATTGCCTACCCAAGGCCTTGCCGAGGGGAAAGAGCCGGCCAAACACAGCATCGTGCTGGGGCTTTCGGCAGACATCGCCAACAAGGAAGGTTATGTGCTGGACGTACAGGCAGACAATGTGTTCCTCAACGGACAGACGCCCAACGGCGTATTCTACGGCATCCAGACATTACGTAAAGCCATCCCGGCACAAACCACTGCGACGGACATCCTGCTGCCCGCAGGCGTCATCAACGACGAACCACGCTTCCCCTACCGCGGCCTGCACCTCGACGTAAGCCGCCACTTCTTCCCGCTGGAGTTTATCAAAGAATACATCGACCTATTGGCACTGCACAACATGAACACGTTCCACTGGCACCTGACCGATGACCAAGGCTGGCGCATCGAGATAAAGCGTTACCCCAAGCTTACCGAAGTAGGGGCCACGCGCAACCGCACCGTTATCGGCAAGAACTCCGGCAAGTATGACAACACGCCCTACGGCGGCTTCTACACCCAAGAAGAAGCCCGCGAAATCGTGAAATACGCCCGTGAGCGATACATCGACGTCATTCCCGAAGTAGACCTGCCGGGACACATGCTGGCCGCCTTGGCGGCTTATCCGGAACTGGGCTGCACAGGCGGGCCGTATGAGGTCTGCCCGGAGTGGGGCATATTCGAAGATGTCCTTTGCATCGGCAATGACAAAACATTCGAGTTCCTGGAAGGCGTAATGGAGGAAATCATCGACATCTTCCCCTCGCGCTACATCCACATCGGAGGCGACGAATGCCCCCGTACCCGTTGGCAAAGTTGCCCCAAATGCCAGGCCCGCATCAAAGCCGAAGGACTGAAAGCCGACAAGAACCACACGGCAGAAGACCGCCTGCAAAGCTACTGCATGACCCGCATCGAAAAGTTCCTCAACGCCCACGGACGCCAAATCATCGGCTGGGATGAAATCCTGGACGGGGATGTGGCACCCAACGCCACCGTCATGTCGTGGCGCGGCATGGAAGGAGGCATCAAGGCCGCCCAGCTGGGACACGATGTCATCATGGTGCCCACATCGTATGCCTACCTGGACTATTACCAGACAGACGACCTGACGGACGAGCCCTTCGGCATAGGCGGATACGTGCCCGTGGAAAAGGTGTACAGCCTGGAGCCCGTACCGGCCGCCCTCACCGCCGAACAGGCCAAGCACATCCTCGGCGCACAAGCCAACCTGTGGACGGAATACATCCTCACCCCCGAACATGCCGAATACATGATACTGCCCCGCATCGCCGCCCTCTGCGAAGTACAATGGACACAACCCGAAAAGAAAGACTTCCAAGACTTTGCCAAACGCCTGGTAAGCCTCATGAAACTCTACCAACGCGACGGGCTGAATTATGCCAAACACATCTTCAACCTCAAGGCCGCCTTTACGCCCGATGCCGCCAACAAAACCATCAACGTTACCTTGGGCACGGTAGACGACGCGCCCATCTACTATACGCTGGACGGCACCGAACCCACTACCGCCTCCACCCTGTACGACGGACAGCCGGTGACCATCAGCCAGACAGCCGGTTTCTGCGCCGTAGCCATCCGCCCCGAGGGGAACAGCAAGGTGGTAAAACGCGACATCGACTTCAACAAAGCCACCCTGTGCCCCATCACCCTCACCGGGCAACAGCCGGCCGCCAACTATGCCTACGACGGTGCCATCACCTTGGTTGACGGCATGAAAGGAAGCAACAGTTATACCAACGGAGCCTGGCTGGGCTTCATCGGCGGCGACGTAACCGCCGTTATCGATTTAGGAGCCCCGACCGAGATACAACACGTGGCCATCAATGCCAACATTTCCATGGACAACTGGATTATGGGATGCAAAGGACTGGAAGTGGCCGTATCGGACGACAACGAAACATTCCGGCCCGTATCTTCCATGGTTTTCCCCGACGAGACCGACCTTCACAAAAACGACATCGAAACGTATGAAGCCTCGTTCAACCCCGTGGAAGCCCGCTACGTGAAAGTGGCCGCCCGCCCGTTTGCCGCCCTGCCCAAGGGACATGACGGAGCCGGGAAAGCCCCCTACTTGTTCATCGACGAAATTTCGATAGACTAATGCCGTGACCCTGACGTAAGCCACGGGGTCTTTCCAATGAGGTAATAAGGCACAACAACACCGTGCCTTATTACCTCTTTTTTTTCAGGCAAAGGCAACCTTTTACCCGCACCGTATCACCACCGGGCAAGCACTGTACCGCTACCGGGCAAGCACCGTACCGCTACCGGGCAAGCGTTGTAACGCTACCGGGCGAGCGTCATAGCGCTACCCACACGCGCATAAACCACTACGAATGAGGAACAAACACAAGGAAAAGAAAGGGAAAGCACCGGGAACCCGGCAGACCGTCAGAACTGGAAATAAATGAACGGCTGCACATCCGCCCCCTTTACCTGGATGACGAGCCAAATGGCAGCCACCACCAGCAACGCCTTGCCCCACAACGGCAGCCGCGTCACCACCCGGCAGCCCACTCCTTCCCACGAAGCCGGCAAGAAATGCAAGAGATAGCCCAGCGCCATCAGCCCGAACACCTCCGGATAACCCGCCAGCAACTGCGGGAACACCTCCGGGCGGAAAGCGGTAAACATCTGCCCCAGCATGGCCATGGACGCGGAAAAATCGGCATTGCGGAAGAATATCCAGCAAAAGCACACGAAGTGGAACGTCACAACCACCCCCAGCACCCGGCGGATGCCCGCCGGGCGCCACCCTTTCGGCCTGCCCGTGAGAAACATCCACGCCTTGTGCAACGCCAATGCCACCCCGTGCAACATGCCCCAAAGCACGAAGTTCCACGACGCGCCGTGCCACAGGCCACCCAGGAACATGGTGATAATCAGGTTGACATACTGCCGCACCCGCCCCTTGCGGTTACCCCCCAAAGAGATGTACAGGTAATCCCGCAGCCAGGAAGACAGCGAGATGTGCCACCGACGCCAGAACTCGGTGACCGACGCCGACTTATAGGGCGAATCGAAATTCACCGGAAAACGGAATCCCAGCAACAAGGCAATGCCGATGGCCATGTCACTGTAACCCGAAAAGTCGCAGTAAATCTGCAACGCATAGCCGTACACGCCCATCAGGTTCTCCAGCCCCGAATACAGCGAAGGGTTGGCAAAGACGCGCTCCACAAAGTTCACGCTGATATAGTCCGAAATCACCGCCTTTTTCAGCAAACCGCCCACGATGAGGAACACGCCCCGCCCGAACATCTCCTGCGACACGAACAGCGGGCGGCGAATCTGCGGGATAAAGTCCCTTGCCCGCACGATGGGACCTGCCACCAACTGCGGGAAAAAGGACACGTAGAAGGCATAGTCCAGCAGGGAAGACAAGGGTTGTATCTGCCTGCGGTACACATCGATGGTATAGCTCAACGACTGGAACGTGAAAAACGAGATGCCCACGGGCAGGAAGATGTCAAACGGAGTGAACGTGCCGCCCGTCAGCGACGCCACTACCTCGCCCAGGAAATTGGTGTATTTGAAGTAGGCCAGCAGCCCCAGGTTGACCGTCAGGCTCAACGCCACCAGGGCCTTACGCCGCCACTGCACCGTGGCGCGCGCCATCAGGCGGGCAATCAGGAAATCGCTCACCGTCACCACCGCCAGCAGGAAGAAATACATCCCGCTGCTCTTGTAGTAGAAATAGTAAGAAAAAAGGGTGACAAAGAGCAGGCGGGCCGTCATCTTCTTCCGCAAAAGGATATACACCAGCACAAAGCCGGCAAACAGCCACAGGAAAATGCCGCTTTTGAATATCATCGGCGCCTGCGGGTCGTACTTCAAAACATCGAGCAGGCGGGCGGGGTCTATGCCAAGTGCCGCCCACAGTTGGTCAAAGTCCGTCTTCATAAGCACGCCTCCTGTCGTATTGCAGTTTACCGTATATCAGCGCCTCGTAAAGCAACCCTGCCAGATACTTGCCGCCATGAAAATTGATGTGTGTATAGTCGAGATTGGCCTGCGCCGGCTTTGCCTCCACCAGCCGTGCCATGCTTGCCTCGCCGCCCATTGCCTCATAGAGGTTCCAGAATGCCACGGCGTTATCGGCAGCCATATTCTGCTGGTAGCGCACCAGGCTCTTGATGCAGGGCAGGGTGCGCAGCATGCCGTCCTCATCCTTGTAATCGCGGTCGCCCACGCCTACCACAAGTATGCCGGCATCGGGGAAAGCCAGTTTCAGACTGTCTATCACAGGCTTCATGCCCACGGCATAATAGGTATAGTCGCGCACCTGTTCGTTGGCCACATTCAGCCCGTATTGCAACACGATGAGGTCGTAAGGCCGCAGGGCATTGAACTGCCGCAAGGTTTCCATCGGGATGCGCCGCAAAGAGAGTCCGGTAGTGGCACGCAACGAGAAGTTATCCAGTACAATGCCCTCCGCGCCGTCCATCACCGCCCCGTAAAACACGGTAGAATCGGCCTGCTCCACCGTCCAGCGCACCGAGCCTATGCGGCCTTCCACCGCCATCTGCTGCAGGCTGTCCGAAGGGAAGAAGGTCCGGGTAAGGGTTGCCCCGCGGTTGACCTGCGCGGAAAGCGTCAGACGGCCTCCGGCATGTACTTGGAAGAAGATGGAAGCACGCCGGCACGTATCGAGCAAGGAGGCATACTCTTTCTGCCCGCGCAGTTCCACATACGCTCCTTGCTTGGGAAGGAAATACTGCCCGGACAGTCCCTGCAAACGCCGGTCAAAGCCCAGGCTGTCCGTTGCCTGGTGGCTCTCCCAACCCTTAAAGTCATGGCGCACCGTGGGACGGAACTGGTTGGTTGCCGAAGTGACGGGCACAAAACCGACGCCACGCCCTCCATAGCGTTGCTGCAACATTTCCCGCAAATCGGCCGTAAGAATATCCGCTTCGATGAAAGAATCACCCAGATAAGCGATGCGTACCGGACCCGGGCGGTCAGCCAATTCGTCCAAAGCACGGTAAAAAGGAACCATTCCCCGTAAAGTGGAGTCACTGTAGTCTTCGATGCACGTCATCCCCGTGCGGCAGGTGTCCACAAACGCCGGCTTTACCTTGGGCGGGGGCGGCAACAGCGTATCTGCCTCTTCCACCACGGTCTTCACCGGACGGACATCGGACAACAGGTCTACCCTCCGCAACGTATGCCCGCCCCATTGCAATCCGGGCAAAGCATGCAGGAGCAATAAAGCCGACAACACGCAGAGCGTCAGCCAAACGGTATGGTTCAATTTGTTCTTTCCCATTATCCGGCACCGTCACCTTGTTTATTACTGATGCTGCTTCTGGCGGTATTCACTGATAAACTTGTCCAGCAGCACGGCACCTTTTTCGGTAGAAATCCCACGCAGGGAGGTAAACATAATGGATTCGTACACTTCCAGGAAGGGGTATTTGTTGCAAAGGTCGGTACTCATCAGTACGTCCAGCTGCTCGCGCACCAGCAAGCCTACGATGGCAAAATTAATATCATCACGGAAATATCCCTGCTTCACGCCTTGGCGGAAAAAGCTGACGGTATCTTCCGCACTCCGGCTATCGCCATTCTTTATCAGATTGTATGCTCGGGGATAACGCTTGATGTCCTCAAAAAAGCGTTTGTTGGTGCCATGGAATTTCTCGATGTTGCGCTGGTAACCTTTCAGAAGCACTTCAAGCACGTTGTCCGAGTTCTCACGCACCTCTTTCAGATAGTTGTCCATTTCCTCCTGGCCGCGGCGCACGCATTCCATCAGCAACGTTTCCTTATCGGCAAACATCTCGTAAAGCGTACGTTTGGATATCCCGAAAGACGAAGCAATATCGTCCATCGTCACACTCTTGATGCCATTCTTCTCAAACAGTCCTATGGCAGCATCAATGATTTTTACTCTCAGCTTCAACCTCGATGCCGTATGCTTCGCACTTTCAGCCATTGCGTTATTCCTTTCTTAGGCGGGTATTTTTGACGTAGTAAAACGCAACAAATATACAAAAAGGAAACCCTACGGACAAATAGGGTTTCCTTTCTTTTGTTAAAAGTACCTATATCCTGCACTTTTACAGGGCATTCTGGGCAGAAAGCGTTCCTGTTATCTCGACGGAATCTGCAGCATAATTGGGTTTTACCTCCAAACGTACTTTGTGGTCTTCCTCAAAACGGAGGGTGATGTCGAGCGAACTTACCCAATCGACGTAATGCACCTTCAGCTTCAACGCGTCCGATGCAATCCATCCATAGCTGCCTGCCGCATGCAAAGGGCGTTCGATGCCCTCGAAGCTGCCGACCGGACGGATGGAATAAGGCGGGTAACCCTCCAGGTCAGTCTTCAGCCAGCGTTTATGCCCGAAGAGCAACTGTTCCTTCTTCCCGTTCTTGCCGGTAATGTCCAGCGAGAGAACCTTCGCTTTCTTGTCAAAATCCAACCGGACGGATGCCCAGCCATAAACGTTGTCGGACAAGGTATAGCATCCTTGGGCAAAGCGGGCGGCACGCGAGGAGTTTGCCTTGCCCTTGGCAAAAGGCAGGGAAACGTCCTGTTGCTTCTTCTGCAAACGAGCGTAGGCCCTGGCATCCGCAGGCAAGGGGTTATCGGTCACCTCGGGGAGCAGGCGGTTCCATACCAGACGGCGTTGGTTGATGCCGTTAATCAGGGTGCATTCGGTGATAACCACCACCATGTCCTTGTCCGGTATGACGAGCACGTATTGTCCCAACGCCCCGTCAAGGTCCCAGGCACCGGGATATTCACCCTGCCACATCTGGTAACCATAGCCCGTTCCGGCATGCTGCTCGGTCATCATTTCCTTCACCCACGCGGCCGGGAGCAATTGCTTGCCCTGCCAGTTGCCCCCGTTCAGCAGGAGCAATCCAAATTTGGCAAGCGACTCGCTCTGTATGTGCAGTCCCCAGCCGCCGGTGTTAAAACCTTCGGGGCTGACTTCCCAATCGACTTCGGTAATGTTCATCGGGGTAAATACCCGGCGCTTCAAGTAATCCAGCACCGTCTCACCGGTAGCTTTCTGCACGATGGCAGAAAGCAGGTAGGTGCAGATGGAGTCATATTGGAATTTGGTACCGGGCTCTATCACAGGCTTTGCCAGGTAAGTGCGAATCCACTCGGACGTCCGCGAGCGCATGTCCCAATCCGGCGTGATGCCGGAAGTCATGGTCAGCAGGTCGCGCACAGTCATGTCTGCCAAGTTAGCAGACACGCTGTCCGGCAACAGTTCCGGGAAGAAAGCCCCCACCCGGTCGTCCAGGCGGAGCCGGTTCTCCTCAATGGCCAAACCCACAGCTGCCCCGACAAAGGTCTTGGAGCACGAATACATGGTATGCCTGTACCCGGGTGCAAAAGGCTTCGGGTAGATTTCGCCGATAACCTTGCCATGACGCACCACCATCACGCTATGGATTTCGGTTTGCGGAAGCGCCATCAACGAGTCGAACAAGGCAGCGACCGCTTCCGACGGGACGCCCTCGGCTTCGGGCACCGCACGTGGAAGTTCATGCACCTGCGCCCGCAATTGTCCCAGGCAAACCGACAGGCCCAAGACTATGGAAAAAAGAATGAGCTTTTTCATGGCAGCTTCCTGTTTCAGTCTTTATTCACCGTAAAACCCAGTTTTTCCAACCCTTTCTGTACATCGGGATGGCTCATGAAGAGTTTCCAAAGCAAACCGCTGCGGTAATTCTCTATCATCACCGCAATAGGGCCTTGGTCGATGGCGAGATAGCGTTGGGGATACCAGTCTTCGGACTCACAGAAGGCATCGTAAAAACCATAATCTCCCAATACCTTGTCGCGCATGTTGTACAGGTAGCGCATCACCTGCATGGACTCTTCGGGGGTATAGACAATGGACGAGAGTGCTGCCGTGGGCGAAATGACGCCGTGGTCGGAAGCCTCGTTGGGCGCATGGGCGGCATAACCGACTACCGAATAACTGGCAGTCAGTCCCCAGCAATCGGCACCGTAGCCCTTGTATTGCTTGGGATTGCGCACGCAATAAGCCCGGTTGATAAGCGTGAGGTTGCGCATCTCGTCGAAATAATTGGTGCAATATTTGTCTTGCAAACCGGTAGGGTTAAGCCCCAAGAATGAATAATGTGCCCAGAACAGCGGACCTGCTTCCGTGCCCTGGTAACGCAACTGCAAAGGAAGGCCTTCCACCTGGTGCGGGGAAACGATGGCGCCTTTCTCCGCCCAGCCCTCATGGTAGGCTTCTGCCGGAATGCCATGCGTAGGCGAAGCCGCTGCCAGGACGTACATGATGAGGCACTCGTTATAGCCACGGACGGGGAAGTTCATCTCCCAGCCGTACTCGGGGCTCCAATGCCAGTACAGGACATTCTGCCCGTCTTTGCGGTGGAAGTTCCAATTCACTTCGCGCCACAGCTTGTCGATGCGGGCGGCAAGCGCTTTCTCCTGTTCGGAACCGTTGACGTAATATTGGTGTACGCACAGCAAGGCCTGCATCAGGAAAGCGGTTTCCACCAGGTCGCCACCGTTGTCCTTCTGGCCGAAAGGCTTCACTTTGCCCGTATCACCGTACCACCAGTGCGGATATACGCCATTGAAACGGTCGGCACGCTCCAGGAAAGAAACGATGCGTTCCATGCGGGCCAAACCTTCGCTGCGCGTCACATAGCCACGGTCGATGCCTGCCAGCACCGCCATGATACCAAAGCCGCTTCCGCCGCTGGTCACCACATTCTGGTCGTTTTCCGGATAAATGCCGTCCATGTGGACGCGCTCGCGTGCCAGGCCGCTGTTCGGTTCGGCCCCGTCCCAAAAATAATTGAACGTACGCCGCTCGATGGTGTCGAGCAACGCCTCGTCGCTGATAGTCTGCGCATTCCCCTCCGCCTTGGGAGCTTTGCACTGCGTCAGGGCCGGCAGGAGGAGCAACAAAAGGAATGAGTATTTCAGTTTCATATCGAAATCAAGTTAAAGGTCTTCCGACCGATTAATAAGAGAGAATCACTTCAAGTTTATCTCTGCCAGTACCGGATTGTGGTCCGAGTAATAGCCCTCGTCCGGAGTGTCCTGGATAACTCGGCAACGTGCCACATCAATTTGCGGGGTGACATACACATAGTCCAGCAACGGACGTTCGGCCAACGGCAATCTGCCGAAGTCATGGAAGCTCCACGAAGGACCGTAGGCAATGCCGGCAGCCTTCCATGCGCTCTTCATGCCACCTTCTTCCAACACCTGGGAGGGTTCTTCCTCCGGGCCGCAATTGAAATCACCGGTCAGAATGGCCGGTACGCCCGGAGCCAGTTCCTGCATCTTCTGCATCACAAGGCGGACACCTTCGCGGCGTGCCACCGTGCCGATGTGGTCGAGGTGGGTATTGAAATAAGCCACCTGGTTACCGGTGGTTTTGTCTTTCAGCAAGGCCCAGGTGCACACACGGTTGCACTCCGCATCCCAGCCCTTCACGCCGAACGTTTCAGGTTGCTCGCTCAGCGAGAAATCACCGTGCTTCAACAGTTCAAAGCGGGCTGTGTTGAAAAATACGGGGCAATATTCGCCGGCCGTCTTCCCGTCATCGCGGCCTACGCCCAGCGCGGTGTATTGCGGCAAAGCTTGCTTGAGGTCGGCCAACTGGTTGGGCAACACCTCCTGCATGCCCAGCAAGTCGGGCGCGTAGTACGCAATGAGATGGGCAGCCCCGGCTTTGCGGTAGGGCCAGCTGTTGAGGCTGTCCGACGAAACGTCCAGACGGATGTTGAAAGTCATCACCTGCACGGGGTCCGGTTTCTGAGCCGTTTTGCCTTGGCAGGCTGCGAATACGGTTACGGCAATTATAAGCAACAGAGAGTTATAAAAAGAAATGCGTTTCATGATGTTATGGATATTAGCAGAAAACACCTGTACCACCACAGGGGAGCACAGGTGTTTTTCCTGAGATTAAATTATTCCAAGGTAAACCGTGCAGACTTCACGTTGCGGCTGTCGCCGCCAATCATTACGTCGAAATCGCCCGGCTCGCACACATAGTCGATGTCGTAGTTATAGAACTTCAGCAAGTCGGCATTAATCTTGAAAGAAACCGTCTTGCTTTCACCGGCCTTCAGGAAGACCTTCTGGAAGCCTTTCAGTTCTTTCACCGGACGGGTGATGCTGCCCACCAGGTCGCGCAGGTAGAGCTGTACCACTTCCGCGCCGTCGTATTTGCCGGTATTGGTCAGCGTCACGCTGGCGGTAATCTCGCCGTTGATGTTCATCGACGTCTTGTCGAGCGTAACGTCGCCATACTGGAAGGTCGTGTACGACAACCCGTAGCCGAAAGGATAAAGCGGTTCGTTGTCCACATCCAGGTAATTGCTGCGGAACTTCTCAAACCAATGTCCCTCGGCCAAGGGACGGCCGGTGTTCTTGTGGTTGTAGTAGATAGGCACCTGACCCATATTCTTGGGGAAGGACATGGTCAGCTTGCCGCTGGGATTGACATCGCCGAACAGCACGTCGCCAATGGCATAGGCAGCCTCGCTGCCGCCAAACCACACGTTGAGGATGGCAGGCACATGCTCCTGCTCCCAGCACAAAGTAAGGGGACGGCCGGTGAACAAGGTCAGCACCACGGGCTTGCCCGTCTTCAGCAAAGCTTCGAGCAAAGCATGTTGCGTGTCGGGGATGCCGATTTCGCTACGGCTGGACGACTCGCCGCTCATCTCGGAAGCCTCGCCCAAGGCAGCCACTATGACATCGGCCTTGGCTGCCACGGCCAGAGCCTCATCCAGCAGTTCCTTGTCCGTGCGGTTGTCGCGGTTCAGCGAGCGGCCGAACGTAGTGGCGCGCTCCTCGTAAGCGGCATCGCTCATCAGGTTGCTGCCCTTGGCGTAAAGCACTTCCACCTGTCCTTTGGTCATTTCTTTCAGGCCCTCGTAGAGCGAAGGATAATCATTCAGGCGGGCTGCCACGCTCCAGGTGCCCGGCATGTTGCTGCGGCTGTTGCCCAACGGGCCGATGACAGCCACGGTGCCCGTCTTCTTCAACGGCAACACGGGAGCCTGTCCGGCAGCGGCAGGTTCGTTTTTCAGCAACACGAAGCACTCGGCGGCAATCTTGCGGGCTGCGGCGCGGTGTTCTTTGTTGAACACATCCTTGGCCGGACGCTTCAAGTCGCAGTACTTATAAGGGTCGTCAAACAGGCCGAGCTTGTACTTTGCCTCCAGGATGCGGCGGCAAGCGCGGTCGATGTACTCCATGCTGAGTTTGCCTTCGTCGAGCGACTTCTTCAGCGTGCCTACAAAACCGTCACTCACCATATCCATATCCACACCTGCCTCGAGGGCACGCGCAGAGACGGTTTGCAAGTCACCGATGCCGTGGGGCACCATTTCGGCAATGCCGGTGTAGTCGGTCACCACGAAACCGTCAAATCCCCACTGCGTGCGCAGCACGTCGGTCATCAGCCATTTGTTGGCCGTGGCAGGTACGCCGTCCACTTCGTTGAACGATGCCATGAAGCTGCCGGCTCCGGCCTCTGCGGCTGCCTGATAGGGATAAAGGTATTCATTGAACATGCGGTTACGGCTCATGTCCACCGTGTTGTAGTCACGGCCGGCATCGGGTGCGCCGTAAAGGGCAAAGTGCTTCACGCAAGCCATTATCTGGTCATTGCTTTGCAACTGGGTGCTCTTGTCGGCTCCCTGGTAGCCACGTACCATAGCCTGGGCAATGGCGCCTCCCAGGAAGGGGTCTTCACCGTTGCCTTCGCTGGCACGTCCCCAGCGCGGGTCGCGGCAAACGTCCACCATCGGGCTGAAAGTCCAGCAAATGCCGTCGGCACTGGCCTCGGTGGCCGCAATGCGCGCCGACTGCTCCACGGCTTCCATGTCCCAGCTGCAAGACAGGCCCAAGGGGATGGGGAACACCGTCTCATAACCGTGAATCACATCCATGCCAAACAGCAAGGGGATGCCCAGGCGGGAATTTTCCACGGCAAGTTTCTGTACGTCGCGGATGCGGTCCACGCCTTTCAGGTTGAACAGGCCGCCTACAAGGCCCTGCTCAATCAGTTTGGCCACATCGCTGCTCTTGGCTTGCCCGGTGACAATCTCGCCCGTCACCGGCAGGTTCAGCTGACCGATTTTTTCTTCCACGGTCATCTTGCTCATCAGTTCCGTAATGAACGTGTCCATGTCGCGGGGGGCACTTCCCGGCTTCTCGCCTTTCGGTGTCGCCGTCGCCATCACTGCGGACAGGGATACGGCTGCTAAGAATGATAATCTTTTCATATTTGTGTTTGTTTTTAAGGGTATAATCCAAATCTTAATTCAAGGCACTGTGCAGTTATCTACGCACATGCACCGTGGGGCACAGGGGCGAACGGCCGTTTTCACTCAACGCCTCCACCGTGAAGTAGTAATCGGTGTCCCGGTCCATGCCGCGGAAGTCGTAAGACGTGGCATCCAGTACGCTGATAGCGTTGTACATCTTATCCCCGGCAATGCCGTAATAGATGTTGTAGCCATAGGCGCCTTCCACCGGTTTCCACGAAACGAGGGCGTTGCGGGAGTCCTTCTTGTCGCGCGCCACCTTCAAGCCTTCTACCGCTTGCGGGGCATCGCCTCCGGCACGACCGAACACGCGCAGTTCCGACAAAGCCACATAACCCGTAGGCACATGCACGCTTTCAAACTTCAGGTAACGGGTCTGCAAAGGCTCGGCAAGCTCGATATAATCGTGCGGACAATCCTTGTCGCTGTCGCTTTTATCTACCACCAAGATCCAGTCGGTCCCATTATCTGAGGCAAATATACGATATTGGTGATAAATATCCATGGCACGGTTATGTTGAAATGCCTTATGCTCGTAAAAATTCAGCTGCAAAGCGCGGACGGTCTTCATGCCGCCCAAATCCAGCACCGCCCATTCGCCCGGATTTCTGCTGGCTGCCGACCAGTAGGTGCGCATGCTCTCGTCCGTCAGGTTGCGGGCTTCATAAATGCTGTCGGTAGACGATACGGTTACCGGCTTGCCATACGACAGCAGCATCCAGCCCGTAAAACGGTCGGCAGGCCGCTTGATGTCGGCAGGTTCCGCCCAGTTGGGATAATCGCCGAAAGCGGTGGACGAGTACATCACGCCGTCCTCGTCAAACGCCACCGGATAAAGCCCGATGCGGCGTTCAAACTTATACTTCAACGAAAGCATGCAGGTAGCCACATGCCAGTAGTTGCCCTTCACGTCGCGGAACGTGCCGCCATGTCCTGACCCTTGCACATAGCCGCCGGGCTTGTAGCACATGGGGTTATGCTTCTGGTAGGTGAACGGGCCCAGCGGCGAATCGCCGACATACACCCCGTCGGCATACACCTTGAACTCCGTGCCCGGCGCGCCATACTGGAAGTAGTACTTGCCGTCGTGCTTCGTCATGTAGGCTCCTTCGGTAAAGGGACGCAGGGTCACTTCATCGTCGTTGTTCATGCCGAAACGCTCCCAGCCGTGCTCCTCGGGGCGCAGCATCATCACGTCGTGTATCTTGCTGATGGGGTAAAAGTCGTTGCGATCCAGCTCCACCGCCTTCAGCGGATATTCGTTGCTGGAGCCGTAGTACATGTACAGCCTGCCGTCGTCATCCAAGAAGAAACAGGGGTCCCACGTAGGCAGCACATTCTTCTCGATGGCACGCTTGAAGCGGCCCGACTTAGGCTGCGTACTGTACCACACCGCCAGCCCCTCGTAGGTGGAGCCGGTGTAGAACAATGTGTCGCCGCTGATGTAAGCCGCCGGGGCGCACTGGTCGTCATCGGTAGGCTTGCGCTGGAAAGATGCGGGGACAAACTCCCAGTCCGCCAGATTCTTGGAGTAGTGGAAGCCCCCCTGGTTGGTGGAGAACAAGAAGTATTCGCCCTTATACTCCAGCGCCATCGGGTCGGCCGCCGAACGGAAAGAACCGTTGGGACGCACATTGTTGTTGAACGGCTCAAAGTTGTAGCTGATGTTCATCGGGTTGCAATACGTGCGCGACAGCGGGGCTTGCGGGTCATACCAGCGGGTAGCCTGCGCCGGGCGGCGGGGCGTGGAACGGTGCACCTCGTCCGTCATCACCACCTCGATGCCGTTTTCGTCCAACGCCAACATGCTGTGCACCAGTTTCTTTCCCGGATAGTAGACGTACAGGTGCACGTCGTTTTCCGCTCCTTTGATGGCGAAGTTCCCGCCGGCATCCGTCGTGTAATGCATGGGGCTGGCAAAGAACATCACCGTGGCACCTTCCAACGGGCGTCGCTGCTCATCCACCACACGGCCTTTCACTATACGGTCCTTGGTCACAGTGATGTAATAGTCGCTCACCTGGCCTTTCACTACCCGGATAGAATCATCAGGAGTTGCAAAAGGAGCAGCGAGCAACGATAAACAACTAAAAAATATACTTCCCAACATAATACATTAAAGTCTATAACGTCCTTATAACTGATTCCAAACAACTTTGACAATGATCATCCATCATAATAATATAGAATCAAAGAAACTCACACTATAGAAGAAAGTACAAAAGATGTATTCTCCCACAATAGGTAAGCATAGAATGACATTTTTTCTCTTTACAAAATAAGAAAGTAAGAATGAAGCCAATACTATTTTTATGTACCAGCTCCATTCTCGTTTAATCCATTAACGACTAATTGTTTTTCAATCAGTTACTATACGACAAGTTGTATCAATCAACCAAGTCAACATCTTCTTCAACAGGTTCTAACAGCAGATAGTCACCGTAAGAAGCAGTATATTGGCTGAAAGGTACGGGGAAGTACTCAGCTTCTTCAGTCCAACCAAGTTCGCCAAGGACAGCTTCACAATCTCCCCAACGACGAAGGTCAGTATAATTATCGCCCCATTCACAGACGAATTCCATACGACGTTCATCTTTAATATGTTGCAAAGTAACACCTGTGATAGGCGGCATTTGTGCGCGTTCTCTTACAAGGTTAAATGGTTCGTCACCATTTTCACCAAGCATAACTTTAGCCTCAGCATTCATCAACAATACATCTGCATAACGAAGAATTCGTACATTGTTATTAGTACCATACTTTGTACGGCCATCTGTAAGCTGAGTTGTAGGAGTATAAACTTTGCCATTCCAACAATCTGTATTAACAGGGTTTGTCTGAGGACCTATATAATCCCCATCAGGAGTATATTCCCCTGCCAGAAGGAATGAAGTTGTGGCTCGAATTGTTTCGCCCCGAGCAGCAGCCCATTCACGAAATTCGGTAGTAATTCCTATATCACCCCAGCCATTAGCCCAAGCACTACCATCGGCACACAAGCTTCCTACGGTATTAGGTCCTTGACAGTTAAACCATTGATCAGTATCAATCAGTTCACCGGAACCATTTCCAAAGTCCGTGCACTGGCACTCAAGAAGTGATTCATCGCAAAGTTTTCCAGGTATCTTCCACAACTGATAATAATCTTTATAAAGTTCAAACTTTTTGTCATTAATAATCTTGTCTGTGAGTGATTTAACTTCAGTGAAGTTACCCAAAAAACAATTTATTTTCGCAGCAAGTGCCATTGCCGTATAAGCGGTAGCGGCTCCAAGATGTCCGTCAGGACTTTCATTCGGGCGCACATAACGACAGTTTTCTATAGCATATTGCAAATCTTTTAATGCATAATTGAGTACAGACTCTGCAGTGGAACGATGCATATCTGTCTGATTATTATCAAGAAGGATTGTGCAAGGACCAAAAGCTTCAACCAAACGCCAATAAGCATAAGCACGAAGAATACGCACCTCACCTTGGTATGCTCTATTCTTTTGGGCAAGTTCATCAGTTGTACAGTACTTTGCATAATTGTGCAACGAAGCAATAGCAGAGTTTGCACATTTAATCATATTGTAATACTGCATCCAGATTTCGTTGATTCCCCAAAAAGAGTCATTGTAGCTATAGTTATTAACTTTATCATAATCAGACCCATTGTATTGCCCGCTAAATACGCCTTGCTCGCGTATAAGAGTAAGCTCAATGATAACCCAGTGCATGCCAGAAGTTCTTAGTTTGGCATACATACCTGATACCGGCTGATACATATTATCAAGATCACTATAATCTACCTGTTCTGTAGGTATAGTATTTTCAGGCTCTTTGTCAAGGTAATTGCAAGATGTTATACTAAAGGACATGGCTGCAATTACAAGAAGAACTATGTATTTATTAATTGCTTTCATCGTATTATTCAGATATTTAATTATTAAAAGTCAATTTTCACTCCGAAAGTATAAGTAGCTGTCAAAGGATAAACTTCCGTATCCCAACCTTCAGCACTTGCATCTGCAATTTCCGGTGAGAATGTATTGGCAGAGAACGTAGTGAAAGGTCTGTCAGCAGTTAGACTTAAACGCAGTCCAGGCAGTGTGTAATTGCCCAACTTTATATTTTTAAATGTATAACCAAGTGTAATATTCTGTATACGGAAGAAATCCGCACTTTCTACAAAGTATGAGCTGTAACGCTGGTCACTGACATTATGACTGCGCATCAATGCTGATGCAGAAGGGTCTGTATTTGAAGTACCAGGACCAGTCCAACGATTTTCATATTGAGCTAAATCGAAGTTATAATCCCACGAAGCATAACGAAGTGCACGTTTCCGGTTGAAGATTTGAGCACCCGTTTGCCCATAAGTTGAAACTAAAAGATCAAAATTCTTATATTGCAAGCCCAAATTGATTCCATAAGTGAAATTGGGAATATACGAACCCAAGGTTGTCCTATCGTTAGCATCCAGTTTATTATCTCCGTTAAGATCTGCGTATTTCAAATCACCGGGAACACATCCTTCCTGAACAGCCAAGGGGTCGTTGGCACATTCTTCCTTTGTTTGATACACACCGGTACAAACAAATCCATAGTAAGAATTCATTTCATGGCCTACCCAGTTTACAGTCTTACCACCTCTAATCATTTCTTGTCCGTTGAGATCTTTCACACGGTTCTTAAGCGTAGTAAGATTTACTCCTATACTGTAGCTAAAGTCCTTCGTCACTTTGTCAGCCCAATTGATCGCTATATCAAAACCTGTATTAAGAATCTTTCCATGATTGCCTGCCAATGTCGATGTAGAGAAAGGCAATAATGGTGAAATCACAGCTTTCTTGGTAAGCCGATAATACCAATCAACATCCACAGAAAGGCGATTCTGAAGAGTTGCAAAATTAATACCGGCATTCCACTCATCTACGACTTCCCAATCCAGATAGCTAAAATAAGAATTGTCCTGCGTTCCTGCAATAGTAGTATTGCCGAATACACCAGATGCCGTTGTTCCAGTAGTAAGCGATGCAAATCCGTCACTTGCTGCAACCTTATCATTTCCTAATCTACCCCAACTTGCACGTAACTTCAAGTTGTTAAACGCTTTTTGATTTTGCATAAATGGTTCCTGCGAGATAACCCATGCTGCACCAACAGAAGGGAAATATCCCCACTGCTCTTGGTACTTGGAAGAACCATCGGCACGGAATGTGAACATCAACAAATACTTATCGTCAAAATTGTAATTCAATCGCGTAAAATAAGATTGACCACGATAAGTTGTACCATCATCTCCAACAGTTGCACCTGAAGCATCGCCATTATTCAAATACAAATATTCATCTTTGCCTTCGGGAACATTACTTGCTTGTCCCCACAAATAACGATAAGATTCTTGGCGCATAGAATAACCGAACATAGCACCCCATCCGTGTTTTCCTTTCCTATCTGTATAGGTAAGTACATTATCCCATACGTAGTCTTTATAGTTGAGCTCTTCTTTTTTCAGAGTATTTGTTGCTTGTTGCTGAGTTCCACTTACTACATATTTAGGAGTAAAGATACGGTTACTTGTTTGCTCATAATTGTAAGCATAACTGGTTCTCAACTTCAGTTTCTCAGGAATGAAAGTGAGTTCTGCGTAAAAGTTCGAAAGTACTCTATAAGTATTACTATTTGAGTCATAGTAATATGCTGTCGCAAGCGGGTTATTGAAATTGCTGCCATAACCAATCGAAGCGGGAGATCCAAATTTAATGGGGGTAGCGTCTGTATTGTTCTCATCATAAGCAGCGATGATTGGAGGACAGTTAAATGCATGCTGCCAAGTGGCATTGTTGGGATTTTGTTTTTCAATATTGCTGAATACCCCATTGAAACCGACTTTCAACCAGTTTGTTGCTACATAATCTGCAGCCGCACGGAAATTGATACGCTTATAGTCATTGTCAGCTTTTAAAACGCCGTTCTGATACGTATAATTGACACCCATTGAATATGTAGTTTTCTCAGAACCGCCATCAATACTTAAGCTATGGTCTGTAATAACTGCTTCACGCAAAAGCATGTCATACCAATCACTATCTGCGCCATAAGTCCAATTATGGAAATCACTATCTGCATAGCTTCCTCCCCAACGGTCAATAGCTGCTTTAAAGTATGTATTATAAGCATCATAATTACCCTCCAACATCATTGTGGCATACTGAGACGCATTACACATTTCCAACACGTTTGTTGCTTTTTGTATGCCGACATAACCGTTATAGCTGATACGGGCTTTTTGATTGGGAGTACCCTTTTTCGTAGTTATAATTACCACACCATTAGCCGCACGCACACCATAAATAGCTGCAGCAGATGCATCCTTAAGGACTGACATATCTTGAATATCACTGCTATTCAAGAAACTGATATCATCATAGAACATTCCATCTACGACATAGAGGGGAGAACTTTCCGTAAATGAACCGACACCACGAATCCTTACCGTCGGACTCTCACCAGGCGCACCACTATTTACGACATTAACACCCGAAACTTTACCCTGCAAGGCAGCCATCGGAGATGAACTGGGAGTAGCAAGCAATTCATCACCTTTAACGACAGTAATAGGCGCCGTCAAGTCCTTCGACTTTGCCGAACCGTAACCGATTACCACCACTTCTTCCAGTTGCTGGGTATCGTCCATCATGGTTACATTAATAACAGTCTGGCCGCTGACGCTAACCTTCTGCGACAGCATGCCTACATAACTAAAGAGAAGCGTAGCGTCGTCAGACACACTGGCGATGCTGTAATTACCGTCGATGTCGGTAATCACACCCGTCCCGGTGCCTTCTACTTGCACCGTAACACCGATAAGCGGCTCTCCTGTGCCGTCTACCACTTTACCTGTTACCGTCTTGGTTTGAGAAAATGCCGGTGAGGCTGCCAACAGCAGACACACCATCAAAAGTAAACTTTTCAGCCGAATGGCTGTGACTTGAAGAGGTGTTCTTTTCTTCATGACATTAAATTATTTTTGTGAAACTAATATTACCGAACCCAAGCTTCGCCCGGATTCACAATTCTCGCCACAAACATACAACAGACCCGAAGTGAAGAAAAAATATTTTGTTCACGACAAATACACATCCCCCGTTTTTAACATTGGGAACACTACTTATTTACCTCTCAAATCGGAATAACCGGTTAACAAACAGGCGTTTAAAGAATACGTCATTCTATCTCCATAAGAAATTCGCTCAGGTTCTGGGAGGAATCCAATCCCAACTTTTTGCGGAGCCGGTAGCGGTTGTTTTCCACGGCGCGCACGGAGGAGTTCATCAGCGAAGCGATATCTTTGGTAGCCATGTTCAGCTTCAGGCAGGCGCAAAGGCGCAGGTCGTTGGTGGTGAGTTGCGGGTAAGTCTTTTTTATCCGGTTGAAGAATGTGTGATGCTTTTGCTCGAACTTTATCAGGAACATTTTCCAATCGTCTTCCGTATTCAGGTTGTCCGCCAGCAAGAGATTGATTTTGCCATAGAGCGGAATCAGCGATTTCTGCGTGTTTTTGCCGGAAATCTCGTTCACCAGGTCTTTCAGTTTCAGGATAAGTTCGTTCTTCCGGATGATGAAAGAAGCCAAGGTGAACATTTCCGCATTCTTTTCCTCGATTTCGCGCTGCAACTGCGCGTTTGCCGTCTGCAAGCGGGCAGCTTCCAGCCGCTGCAACTCCTGCCTGTGCCTGATGCGCAAACGCCGTTGCATCAGCCGGTAGACCAGAGACAACAGGGCTGCCAGCACCACGGCGCCTTGCAGATAAGCCCACGGCCGCCGATACCAAGGGGGCAAGATGCTGAACGGCACCACCGTGTCGGCAGAATAGTTACCCAGCCCATCGGTGGCACGCAGGCGGAGCCGGTAATCGCCCCAAGGCAGGCGGGCATACGACACGCGGTTCAACAGCGGCGGACGGCTCCAAGTGCTGTCCACGCCCTCCAGCAGGCATTCGGCAAACAAGTCGTGGGCAAACACGCCATCGATGGAGAAGCCCACTGTCACCGTATTCCTGCCATAAGGGATTTGGATGCTTTCCCCCAAGAGGTCGGCATACTCCGTGCCACTTTCCCCGCCGGCATGCAGGAACTCGGGGAAAGGCGCCGCCAACTGCTTCTCCCGCGCCCCGGCTGCGTGGCGGGCATTGTGGATAATGAAACCTGCATCCAGGCAAATGAGCGACAGCGAATCGTTCAGCACTGCTATGTTCTCATACTCATTGACCAGGTTCATGTTGCCGGTCTCTATCTTATACGCGTCTTCCACACGCGCCATATAGCCGTCGTAAATAAAGCGGTAGACGGAAGAAGCCGCCACCATCCACCCCTTCTCGTTGTTCACGGGCACTATGCGCCTCAGGTTACCTGTCCCTTTGAAGCAATGGTTCAGCAAGTTGTCCGGCTGCAGGCAGTCTTCCTGCTCGTCATAGGTATAAAGGCGGTCGTTGCCCAAGAAGACGATGCGCCCGCCAAGCTTGAACAGTTTGAGGTGTGCCGGCAGTGTTTCGTCCGTTTCCTGCCCGTAATAAGTGTAATAGCGGAAAGCGTCCAGTCCGTCGGTCAAGCGGCATTTGTACACGCCCCGGGAAACCGTTTCCAGCCAGATGTTCCCCACATGGTCTATCTCCGCGCTGTAAATGGAGGCGGGTATCTGGCGCATGGCATTCAGCCGCCCGGTTTCCTTGTCCACCACATACAACGCATTGTATGCTACGATGATTTGTATCTGCTTCCGCCCTATCATCCCCTCCACCATGTTGAACACGCCCGTGTTCAGCGGATAGGCCGGACGGACACTCAGGTCGGGACCTATCTCCAACAGCCCGCTGTTGTGGCAGCAGAGCAGTTTGCCGTCCACCCGCTTGAACTGCCACACCTGCCCCTGGGTGCCTTCCACCAGCCGCAAGGAGGAGAACATCTCCGGGTCGCCGGCCTTTTCCTGCGGCGTGTAAAACACCCCTTGGTTGGTAGCCACCAGCAGATAGCCGTTCCACAGGGTGGCATTGTACACCGAGCCGACGTTGCGGTCCATCGTCTGGTAATAGTCCATGCCGGGCGTGTAGTGTATGTAGGAGATGCCGCGGTCCAGCGCCGCCCACACGTTGTGCTGCCTGTCTTCGTAGAGATAGAGCACCGTGTTGTTCTGCAGCGTATTGCCTGCGTAGAAATGGTTCAGCACGTTGCCCTCCGCGTCCACTTCATAAATGCCGTCGAGCAGGGTGCCCAGGTAAAAGATGTCGCGGGAAGGGCTGTAGATGGCGCAGTTCAGCTCCTTCCCTGCCAACAGGCGGGAAAGCTCCGGGTTCCAACGGGTGAACCGCCTGTCCCTGTACAGGTATAGCTTTCCGTCCGACGTGCCCACCAGGCAACAGTCCTTGCCATAGGGCAGGATGACACGCGCCAGGCTGCCCGTCAGGAATTCGCTTCCCGCCATCCGGGTCAGCTGCCCGTCTTTCAGCCGGTAAAGCTCGCCGTACATCTCCTGCACCCAGCACTCGTCGCCCACCTGCTGCATGAACAGGAAGCCTTCCGGGCGGGTGAGCTTCCGCATCTCCCCCCGGTGGTAGACGTAGATGTTGCTGAACGACTGGAAATACACGTAATCGCCGTCGATGTGCACGCGCCAGAAACTCTCGTTGTCGGGACGCTGCCCGGGCAGCAGCTTCTTCAGCGAAGTGTAGCGCAGGCGTCCCGAGCGGTCGCGATCCCAGCGGCCCAGCTCGTCCGTGCCGCCCACGTAGATGGTGTTGTGCGACTCTACCGCCAGGGCACGCACAATGGGCACGCCCGGCATGGGGTACAGGTCCCACTCCATGCCGTCCGACACCAGCAACCCGGCATCGTTCCCCACGTACATCACCCCGCGCTCGTCCTGCCCCACTGCCCAGTTTTTGTTGGCAGCCCGGTACTTGTCGCGCGCATAATTGACGACATAAGGACGGCTGCCGTCGAAGGCCGCATGGCACGCCTCGGCAAAAGCGACAGCCATGAACAACAGCAGTAACCCGAGTTTTCTACCCATCTGCATCGCCTTATTTCAGGTTTGACTTCGCATCCTCCCTTTCCCGCAGAAGGTACAGGTATTTTCCTATCACTCCGGCAGATTCGCTCGTTTCCTGCATCAGCTTCTCCTGCAAATCCGGGTAAGCGGCCAGCAACTCCGCCATGCGCTCCTTGCCCACGAAATACGACTTGCCGGACGCGGTGTCCAGCTCGTAGTACACGCGCGCATGGACCAGCCCCGATGCAGCCAGCGCGCTGCCCACATCGCCGCCCAGCCGGACGGCATTGGGAGGCGTGGCCGTGCTGGCAGCCACCTGCCCCACGGGCTGCGCGCTGTAATACACGTTCTTGCCCACCCGGAAGGCCGGCGCATACCATCCGCCGAGGCGGAACCGCTTGTAACGCATCTTCCGGCAGTTGACAAACAACTGCGTGTCCACCTGCACGGCGTAACACCGCCTGCGCAGGTAACGCGACAGCCCCCGGTTGCCTTCCGCCTCGATGCGGTAATCGGCGCCTCCCGTCAGGAACAACTGGCCCTTGGCACGTTTCTCCACCTTCAGTATGGTCACCGTGTCGCCACGCCCTTCCACCAGTGCATCCAGGTTGGCATACATGATTTGCTGGGCGGCGCAAAGCAACGGCGCCAAGATAATGAATATCAACAAACAGATACGTTTCATAACCACTCTACGTTTTTTCAGAACCGCGCGGACTTTCAACCGTCGCGTCCCGGCACTGTATCACCCGCTCGGTAGCGATACTACGCCAGCACGGTAGCGACGTACCGCCAGGACGGTAGCGATACTACGCTACCAAGGGCTGATTACCAGGCACTAACGGCATCACGCTTTTTCGTGAGCTAAAAATACAGTTTTTATTGAAAGTAACCAAGTTATCGGCAAAAAAAGTACACTTCTACCCGACCGGAAGGCCTGTTCATCCGTCCTCCGGACGTTTTCCGGGAAATTCGGGCGGCCTGCCCCATTTGCCTAAGGAAAAATTTTTCCGGGAATGTGACAAATCCTTATCTTTGCTACACCAATAATATATATAATAGATTGAACCCACCCATGGAAACTATAGAAACCATCATCAACGGCTACCGTGCCCGCATGCAGCAAGCCGACCGGGCATTGGACAGCCTGCAACGCCGCATCTACCGCATCAGTACGCTGCGCCTGCTGCTCTTTGCCGCGGGCGTAGCGGGACTCATCGTGCTGCGCTCCGAGAACTGGGCGGTACTGGCGGGCATCGCCCTCGTCACGTTCGTGCCGTTCGTCGGGCTAATCAAGTACCACAACCGGCTTTTTGCCCGGAAAGATTACCTGGAAAAAGAAAAGGAAGTGAACAGGCAGGAGGCTGCCGCCCTGGCAGACTATGACACCTCCGCCTTCGACAACGGACAGGACTTTGCCGACCCGGCGCACCTGTACACGTTCGACCTCGACGTGTTCGGCCCCCGCTCGTTGTTCCAGTACCTGAACCGCACCTGCACCCAGCCGGGGAAAAACCGCCTGGCCGCCTGGCTGGGCAAGCACCTGGAGGATAAGGCCACCATCGAGGCCCGGCAGGAGGCCGTGCGCGAGCTGGCGGGTGAAACGGGCTTCCGCCAACGCTTCCGCATACTGGGACTGCTACACAAGGGCAAGGCGGCCGACGAAAGCGAACTGCGCGCCTGGGCAGCCACGCCTTCCACCTTCCGCAACCACGCGGTGCTAAGGGCACTGCCGGTACTGGTCACGCTGCTCAACGCCACGTGCTTCGCGCTGGTGGTGGCCGACGTGCTGTCCGGCACGGCGTGGGGACTCCTGTGGTTTGCCTGCCTCACGCTGAGCTTCTGCTTCACAGGGCGCATCAGCCGCACGCAGGCGGTGTATGGCAAGAAGCTGCAGATACTGGGCACCTACGCCCGCCTGCTCCACCTCATGGACGGGCAACCCATGCACTGCCCCGCCCTAAAGGCCATCAAAGACAAGATTGGGGGCGACAGGCAAGAGGCCTCGCTCGCCATCCGCCGCCTGGACAAGCTGATGAACGCGCTGGACCAGCGCAACAACTACCTGATGTACACCGTGCTGAACGGCACTTTCTGCTGGGAGCTGTGGCAAATCATGCGCATCGAACGCTGGAAAGAACAGCACGCCTCCGCCCTGCCCCGCTGGATAGACGCCATCGGCGAGACGGACGCCCTGTGCTCGCTCGCTACCTTCGCCTACAACCACCCGGACTACACCTATCCCGTCCTGACAGGCATGGGCGGCTTCCGCCTCCGCGCCACCGACTTAGGCCACCCGCTGATGCGCCGCGACCGCTGCGTGCGCAACGGCATCGACATGGAGAAACGCCCTTACTTCATCATCGTCACCGGCGCCAACATGGCGGGCAAAAGCACTTACCTGCGCACCATCGGCGTGAACTTCCTGCTGGCCTGCACCGGCGCGCCCGTCTGCGCCACGCACATGGAAGTCACCCCCGCGAAGTTAGTCACCAGCCTGCGTACCAGCGACTCGCTGAGCGACAACGAGTCGTACTTCTTTGCCGAACTGAAACGGCTGAAGCTCATCATCGACAAGCTGCGGAAGGGCGAACAACTGTTCATCATCCTCGACGAGATACTGAAAGGCACCAACTCCGTGGACAAGCAGAAAGGCTCGCTCGCCCTTATCAAACAGCTCATGACGCTGCAGGCCGACGGCATCATCGCCACGCACGACCTGATGCTGGGCACACTGGCAAAGGTATATCCGGACAACATCCGCAACTTCTGCTTCGAGGCCGACATCACGGACAACGAGCTGACCTTCTCCTACCGCCTGCGCCCCGGCGTGGCACAGAACATGAACGCCTGCTTCCTGATGCAAAAAATGGGAATTGCGGTGACCGACTGATAAATCAACCCACTAAAAACTTCATTCCACCATGAAACATCTCATTTTCTTTTCCCTGCTCTTAAGTTTGTCATGTGCCGGATATGCACAGACAGGTGAACCCAAGAATATCCGCATCGCTACCGACCATACCGACCTGGTGCTGCAAGTACCCGAGAACGGACGCCTGTACCAGGTTTACTTCGGTGAGAAACTGCGCCATGAAGCCGACCTGGACAACCTGGGCTGGCAGGTACATCCGGCATCGGACGGCAGCGCCGTAGCCCGTGGCTGGGAAGTGTACAGCGGCTCGGGCAACGAAGACTTCTTTGAACCGGCACTGGCCGTGACGCATACCGACGGCAACCCCTCCACTTACCTGTACTACGTGTCACACCGCAGCAAACCCGTAGACGGCGGCACGCAAACCGACATTGTGCTGCGCGATGACCGCTACCCGCTGGAAGTGACCCTGCACTACGTGGCTTATGCCGAAGAAGACGTCATCAAGACCTGGAGCGATATAAGCCACAAGGAAAAGGGCTCCGTGTTCCTCTCCGCCTACGCCTCCACCATGCTCTACTTCAGCGCAGGCAGTTACTACCTGACGGAATTCAGCAGCGACTGGGCCAAAGAAGCCCAGATGAGCACGCAACCCTTGCGCCCCGGCAAGAAAGTGCTCGACACCAAGCTGGGCAGCCGTGCCGCCATGCACATGCACCCCTTCTTCCTGCTGGGCATAGGGCAGCCTGCCGATGAGGGACAAGGACAGGTGCTGATAGGCACACTGGGCTGGACGGGCAACTTCCGCTTCACCTTCGAGGTGGACAACGTGGGCAACCTGCGCGTCATTCCCGCCATCAACCCCTATGCCTCGCGCTACGAACTGAAGCGGGGCGAAACGTTCACGACCCCCGAATTCATCTTCACCCTGAGCCGGCAAGGCACGGGACAAGGCAGCCGCAACCTGCAAGCCTGGGCACGGCGCTACCAGCTGAAGGACGGCCAGGAGCCGCGCCTTACCCTGCTGAACAACTGGGAAAACACCGGCTTCAACTTCAACCAAGACCTGCTGGCCGGACTGATGAAGGAAGCCAAAGACCTGGGCGTGGACATGTTCCTGCTGGATGACGGATGGTTTGCCAACAAATATCCGCGCCAGAACGACCGCGCCGGGCTGGGCGACTGGGAAGTGAACCGCAACAAGCTGCCCGGCGGCATCGCAGCCCTGACCGACGCGGCACGGGAAGCCGGCGTAAAATTCGGCCTGTGGATAGAGCCGGAGATGGTAAACCCCAAGAGCGAGCTCTTTGAGCAGCATCCCGAATGGGCCATACACTACCCCAACCGCAAGACGTACTACTACCGCAACCAGCTGGTGCTGGACTTGAGCAACCCCGACGTGCAGGACTACGTGTACGGCGCGGTAGACCGGCTGCTGAGCGAGAATCCCGGCATCGCCTACTTCAAATGGGACTGCAACAGCCCCATCACCAACATCTACTCGCCCTACCTCAAAGAACGCCAGGGACAACTCTACATAGACCACGTGCGCGGCATCTACCGCGTGCTGCAGCGGTTGCAGGCGAAGTACCCGCACCTGCCCATGATGCTATGCTCGGGAGGCGGCGCGCGCTGCGACTACGAAGCGCTGAAATACTTCACCGAATTCTGGTGCAGCGACAACACCGACCCGGTGGAACGCCTGTACATCCAGTGGGGCTTCTCGCACATCTTCCCCGCCAATGCCATGTGCGCCCATGTGACAAACTGGAACCGGACGGCCTCCGTGAAGTTCCGCACCGACGTAGCCTCCATGTGCAAGCTGGGCTTCGACATCGGCCTGCATGAACTGAGCACCGAAGAACTGGAATATTGCCGCCAGGCCGTGGCCAACTGGAAACAGCTGCAACCCGCCATCATGGACGGCACGCAATACCGCCTCGTATCGCCCTACCAGGGCAATCACATGGCCGTGAACTACGTCAGCGCCGACCGCGACACAGCCGTGCTCTTTGCCTACGACATCCACCCCCGCTATCAGGAAAAGCTGCTTCCCGTCAGGCTGCAAGGGCTCGACCCCGACAAATTGTACCGCGTGGAAGAAATCAACCTGATGCCCGGAGCCCGGCCGGCCTTGAAGGCGCACGGGAAAACCCTGTCGGGCGACTACCTGATGAAGGTGGGGATGGAAGTATTCACCTTCGGCAGCATGCAGAGCCACGTGGTAAGACTGACTGCGCAATGAGCGGGCACATGCGACAACGGCCTGGCAGGCATTACCAGCCGGCCAAACGACATATTCCATCAACCTAAGACCAACGATTATCATGAACAATATCGTAGTAGGAATGGGCGAAGCACTGTGGGACGTGCTGCCCGAAGGTAAAAAACTGGGCGGAGCACCCGCCAACTTTGCATACCATGTGTCGCAATTCGGCTTGCCCAGCTGCGTGGTAAGCGCCGTGGGCAACGACAAGCTGGGGACGGAAATCCTGGACAACTTCCGGGAAAAGCAACTGAACAACCTGGTGGAAACCGTGCCTTACCCCACGGGCACGGTGCAGGTGACGCTGGACGCCGAAGGCGTGCCGTGCTACGAGATAAAAGAAGGCGTGGCCTGGGACAACATCCCCTACTCGGCCGCCATCGACGAACTGGCACGCCACACGCGCGCCGTGTGCTTCGGCTCGCTGGCACAGCGCAGCATCGTGTCGCGCAACACCATCAACCGTTTCCTCGACACCATGCCCGACGGAGAGGGACAGCTGAAGATATTCGACATCAACCTGCGCCAGAACTTCTATACCAAAGAAGTCCTTTGCCAATCCATGCAGAAGTGCAACATCCTGAAGATAAACGACGAGGAACTGGTCACCATCAGCCGCATGTTCGGCTACCCGGGCATAGACCTGCAAGACAAGTGCTGGATTCTGCTGGGCAAGTACGACTTGAAGATGCTCATCCTGACCTGTGGCGTAAACGGCAGTTATGTCTTTACGCCGGGACATGTGTCGTTCCAGGAAACGCCCAAGGTAGAGGTGGCCGACACGGTAGGCGCGGGCGACTCGTTTACCGCCGCTTTCGTGTCGGGCGTATTAAGAGGCATGCCCATCGAAGAGGCACACCGCCTGGCCGTCTACACCTCGGCCTACGTATGCACGCAAAATGGCGCCATGCCCCAGCTGCCCCGCGAACTGACGGGGTGGAAGCAATAACAGCCCCCCGCCACAACCGCAAAGGACACGGATGCTACGGAAAATAGCAGCATCCGTGTTTTTTTCGTATCTTTGTAACCATACAATCCGGCAAGCCATGAAACACTTCATCCCCCTCTACCACATCCTGTTGCTGGCCGCATTGCTGAAGGCCACGGCCTGTAGCAACCGCCAGTCCTCGTACCTGATAGGCGTGTCGCAATGCAGCGACGACGCCTGGCGCACGCAACTCAACAAGGAAATCGTCCGGGAAGCCCAATTCTACCCCAACGTCAACGTGGAAATCCGTACCGCTAACGACGACAGCCGCCAACAGATACACGACATCGAGGAACTGGTAAACTTAGGCGTAGACTTACTGATTGTTTCACCGAACGTAGTGGACGACATAACACCCGCCATCGAGCGGCATAAAGGACTGACAGAAGCGCTGAAGAGCTATCCCGATATACGGGTCATAGCCCGGGCGGATGCCGGATGGCTGGAGAAGAATGCCCAAACCGTGTTCGACAGCCTGCTGCAAACCCTGCCCGACATTGACCTGGTATTTGCCCACAACGACCAGATGGCAACAGGCGCCTACCACGCGGCACAGGCAAGGCACAGGGAAAAAGAAATGCTGTTCATCGGGGTGGATGCCTTGTCCGGCGAAGGCCGCGGCGTGGACATGGTGGCCAAAGGTCAACTGGATGCCACCTTCCTCTACCCCACGGGTGGGGACAAGGTTGTGCAAGTGGCCATGAACATCCTGCAAGGACACCCCTACGAGCATGAAAACATACTCTCAACCGCCTTGGTCAACAAAGCCAATGCCCGCATCATGCAAATGCAAACCGCCCACATCAGTACCCTCGACAAAAAGATTGAGACACTGGACAGCCTGCTGGACTCCTCACTGATGCGCTACTCGCTGCAACGCATGTTGCTGGTGACCTGCGTCATCATCCTGGCACTGGCCATGATTCTGCTATTCTTCGTAGTGCGGGCCTTCTGGACCAAAAAACGGATGAATGCCGTCCTTGAACGGCAAAAACAAGAACTGGAAACACAGAAAGGCCAACTGGAACAACAACGCGACCAGCTGATTGCCCTGTCCGAACAATTGCAAAAAGCCACCCAAGCCAAACTGATGTTCTTTACCAGCGTGTCCCACGACTTCCGCACCCCGCTTACCCTCATTGCAGACCCGGTGAACCAACTGTTGCAGGACCCCTCCTCACTTACCGGAAGGCAACGCGACATGCTGCAACTGGTGCAACGCAACACGGCCATCTTGCTGAACCTCGTAAACCAGCTGCTCGACTTCCGCAAATTCGAAGAAGGCAAATTCAGCCTTCACCTCAGCAGTTTCGACCTGCCCGCCGCTCTCCGCCAATGGGCCGAAGCATTCCGCCCTCTGGCCTACCGCAGGCACATCCATCTCGAAGTCCAAGTCCCAGAAGACCTTTCTTACACCATTACAGCCGATGCCGGAAAGCTGGAACGCATAGTCTACAACTTGCTGGCCAACGCTTTCAAGTACACACCCGAAAACGGGACTGTCCGCATCAGCCTGGCATGCAAAAAGGGCAACGCCATCGTGCAAGTTACCGATACCGGTGCCGGCATTGCGGAAAAAGACCGGGCACACATCTTCGACAGCTTCTACCAAGCCGACATGCACCACGGAGGCTCCGGCATCGGGCTGGCACTGGTAGAAGCCTTTGTCGAAATCCACCACGGGCACATCACCGTGCAAAGTGAGACTCACAAAGGAAGTACTTTCACCGTAAGCATCCCCTCGACACAGCAAGGCTATGCAGAGGATACCGCTCCGAATATTATCCCGGCGTCCTTGCCTGCCGACGCTTCTGCCATAAGCGAGGTACCCAGTCCAACATCTGCACCGGTTCACTCGCCAACCGGACACAAGGAAACCATTCTCATCATCGATGACAACCCCGACATACGCACCTATGTACGTCTGTCTCTGGAGAAAGGATATAACATACTGGAAGCTGCCGATGGACAGGAAGGGCTGAAACTGGCCATAAGGCAGATGCCAGACATCATCATATGCGACGTAATGATGCCCATCATGGACGGCATGGAATGTTGCCGCAGGCTGAAGTCAAAATTACAGACATCGCACATCCCCGTCATCATGCTCACAGCCTACAGCCAAGAAGAACAAAAGATACAAGGCTATGAGTGTGGCGCAGACTCCTATCTGGCCAAACCGTTCAGTACTAATTTGCTGGAAGCCCGCATACACAACCTCATCGACAACCGCCACCGGCTGCAAAGTTCCTTTGGCAACAATCCCGAATGGAAACAGGCACCCATCGGGCAAATTGACAAGACCTTCCTGGAAAGGCTGCATGAACAGATAGAAAAGAAACTTTCCGACCCGACTTTCAATGTAGAAACATTAGGCTCCCAGATAGGTTTAAGCCGGGTGCAACTCTACCGCAAGTGCAAAGCCCTGACCAACTATTCGCCCAACGAGCTGCTGCGCATAGCCCGGCTAAAACGCGCCGCTTCCCTGCTTTCAGGCACGGAAAGAGTGTTTCGGAAATAACCTACGAGGTCGGGTTCTCCTCTCCCTCTTACTTCGCCAAATGCTACAGGGAATATTTCGGCAAAAGCCCCACAGAAGACTTCCGGCAAAAATAATGAGAGAGGGGGACGCATGATGCATCCCCCTCTCTCCTACTATAACAATATCTAAAAATATATTATTCTGCTTTGGTTTCTTCGACCTTTGCTTCTTCAGCTTTCACTTCTTCAACCTGCGGTGTCTCGGCAGCAGGAGCAGCTTCAGCAGCAGCGTTGCTCTTTCTGGAACGACGGGTACGTGTCGTCTTCTTGGCACCCTTGTCCTTAGCCATGTTTTCGTTGTAATCTACAAGCTCAATGAAGCACATTTCTGCGTTATCACCCAGACGGTGACCGGTGCGGATAACACGCGTATAACCACCCGGACGGTCGGCTACTTTCACGGAAATCTCCTTGAAAAGTTCAGTAACAGCATATTTGTCCTGCAAATAGCTGAATACCACACGACGGGAGTTGGTAGTGTCATTTTTGGACTTGGTAATCAAAGGCTCAACATATTTCTTCAAAGCTTTGGCCTTTGCAACGGTCGTAGTGATTCTTTTGTGCTTGATCAGAGAACATGCCATATTAGCCAACATGGATTTTCTATGAGAAGCAGTACGACCCAAATGGTTGAATTTCTTATTGTGTCTCATCTTTATTCTTTATCTAATTTATATTTAGAAATATCAGTTCCAAACGACAGATTCAGACTTTCCAGCAAATCATCAAGCTCGGTAAGCGATTTCTTTCCGAAGTTTCTGAACTTCAAAAGATCTGTCTTGTTGAATTGAACCAAATCGCCCAAGGTTTCCACGTCCGCAGCCTTCAAGCAATTGAGGGCACGTACAGAGAGATCCATATCGACAAGTTTGGTCTTCAACAGTTGACGCATGTGCAATACTTCTTCGTCAAACTCCTCGTTGTTATCCGCATCGTTGGACTCCAACGTAATCTTCTCATCAGAGAAAAGCATGAAGTGATAAATCAGTATCTTGGCAGCTTCTTTCAAAGCCTCCTTCGGGTGTATGGAACCGTCGGTAGTAATCTCAAGCACCAGCTTGTCGTAGTCGGTTTTCTGCTCCACGCGGTACGGCTCAATCTGGTACTTCACATTACGTATCGGAGTATAAATGGAGTCGATGGGAATTACATTCACATCGGTGCAATATTCGCGGTTTTCATCGGCAGGGACATAACCACGGCCCTTATTGATTGTAATATCCATCTGCATCGTTGACTTGGGATCCAAATGACAAATAACTAATTCAGGATTTAACACTTCAAATCCAGTCAGATACTTTCCAATGTCACCTGCTCTGAATTCACTAGAATTCTCGACCGTGATGCTGACTTTCTCGTTCTCGAATTCCTCCACAACTTGCTTGAACCGAACTTGCTTCAGATTCAAGATAATGTTAGTAACATCCTCCCGGACTCCGGGAACGCTGGAAAACTCATGCTCAACACCATCTATCTTGATAGTAGTGATGGCAAAACCTTCCAATGAAGAAAGCAGGATGCGGCGCAATGCATTACCTACGGTAATACCGAAACCAGGCTCCAACGGACGAAATTCGAATTTACCGAACTTAGAGTCCGCTTCCAACATTAATACTTTATCAGGTTTTTGAAATGCTAATATCGCCATGAAATTAATTATTATTTAGAGTACAATTCAACGATCAAATGTTCCTTAATGTTTTCAGGAATGTCTGCTCTCTCGGGAACGTGCAACAATTTGCCGACTTTCGTGTTATCATCCCACTCCAACCAAGGATACTTGCTGTGATTGAACCCAGCCAAAGAGTCAACGATAACTTCCAAAGACTTGGAACGCTCACGAACGCCAATAATCTGTCCCGGCTTAACGCTATACGAAGGAATATTTACCACTTTACCGTCTACAGTAATGTGCTTATGTCCTACCAATTGGCGCGCAGCTGCACGAGTAGGAGCAATGCCCAAACGATAAACAACGTTGTCCAAACGAACTTCCAGCAATTGGAGGAGGATTTCACCGGTAATACCCTTAAGCGCAGCAGCCTTATCAAACAAATTACGGAATTGTTTTTCCAAAACTCCATAAGTATATTTTGCTTTTTGCTTCTCACGAAGTTGCACACCATACTCCGAAGTTTTTCTCTTCCGCGAATTGCCATGCTGGCCGGGAGGATAGTTTTTCTTTGACAACACTTTATCTGCTCCAAAGATTCCCTCACCGAATTTACGGGCTATTCTTGATTTTGGTCCAGTATATCTAGCCATTTCTTTTTAAAATTTAATTGTTTATTGATGAACTCAATTTGTTGCAGCCGCGATTGCAGAGAAGAAATACAATCCAATAACAAAATCAAGTTTCATTCTTTTTATTAAAGGTAAAACTTATACTCTACGTCTTTTAGGAGGACGACAACCATTGTGTGGCAACGGCGTTACATCAATAATCTCAGTAACTTCAATCCCTGCACCGTGAACCGTCCTGATAGCAGACTCACGCCCGTTACCCGGCCCTTTCACGTATGCCTTTACCTTTCTCAGACCAAGATCGTAAGCAACTTTGGCACAATCCTGGGCAGCCATCTGTGCTGCATACGGAGTGTTCTTCTTAGAACCTCTAAACCCCATTTTTCCGGCAGAAGACCAAGAAATAATCTGTCCTTCGCTATTTGCCAGAGAAACAATAATGTTGTTGAAAGATGAATGAACATGCAACTGGCCGTTGGCATCCACTTTCACATTTCTTTTTTTTGCTGCAACTGTTTTTTTTGCCATATCAACAATTATTATTTAGTAGCTTTTTTCTTATTTGCAACGGTTTTCTTCTTACCCTTACGAGTACGTGCATTATTCTTAGTGCTCTGCCCTCTTACCGGAAGTCCGATACGGTGACGAACACCACGGTAGCAACCGATATCCATCAGACGCTTAATGTTCAATTGTACCTCAGAGCGAAGATCACCCTCTACTTTATACTCTGCGCCAATGATCTCACGAATCTTGGCAGCCTGATCATCCGTCCAGTCCTTTACTTTCAGATCTCTGTCCACGCCAGCCTTATCCAAAATCTTTGCTGAACTACTACGACCTATCCCGTAAATATAGGTCAACGCAATTTCACCCCGCTTGTTTTGAGGCAAATCGACACCAACTATTCTTATAGCCATATACTAAAT
>CALULP010000037.1 GCA_944321495.1 uncultured Bacteroides sp.
CGGAGGGCTACATTGCCCGTGGCGCGAACCTGATGAGCGACATGTATGCCCTGACCGCCATCGAGAACCTCGCCAAGTATCTGCCCCGCGCCGTGAAGGACGGCAAGGACATGGAAGCCCGCACCCATGTGGCTTTCGGCAACACCCTGTCCGGCGTGGTGATGTGCCTCACGCTCATCACCAGCGAACACGCCCTTGAACACGCGCTTTCCGCCTACCATCCGGCTCTGCCTCACGGTGCAGGCTTGATTATGGTCAGCCGGGCGTATTACAAATACTTCATCGAGCACCACGCCTGCGACGACCGTTTCATCCGCATGGCGCAGGCGATGGGAATGCCCGAAGCTACGAAGCCTGAAGATTTCCTCACTGCCCTCACCCGTTTGCAGGAGGCTTGCGGCGTGGCAGACCTGAAGATGTCCGACTACGGCATCACGCCAGACGAGTTCGAGACACTGATGCGCAACACCCGCGAAGTAATGGGCGTGATGTTCACCAGCGACCGTGTGCAGATGACGGACGAGGACATCGTGAATGTCTATAAGGAATCCTATAAATAATAGGAATTGCATCTGAAAACTGCGGGGACAGTGCTTATCGGCGCGGATAAGGGCTGTCCCCGCGCTGTTTTCATTCGGCAATCCTTGCTCCGCTCCCCGATTTCCCCTATCTTCGCAAATGAAACAACCAGTAGAAATATGAATACCATTGAACCGCAAAATATATTATCCATACAAAGCCGCGATGAGTTCCGCCAATGGCTCATGACACATCATGCCACCGAGAAGGAGTGTTGGGTGAAAGTCAAGCGCGGGCGTCCTATGGATGATGCGACATTCTGGTACATCGACGCGGTGGAGGAAGCGATGTGTTTCGGCTGGATTGACAGTACCTTGAAACGGCTGGACGGCGGGGCATACCAACGGTTTGCGCCACGCACGAAGGGCAGCCTGTGGTCGGAACTGAACAAGGAACGGTGCCGCCGCATGGAGCGGTTGGGGCGCATGACGGATGCGGGACGCGCCGTGCTGCCCGACATGTCGCCCGGAGGTTTCACCATCGACGAGGAAATCCTGTCAGCCCTCCGGCAAGACCCCATCGTGTGGCGGAACTTCCAGAACTTCCCGCCCTTATACCGGCGTGTGCGCATCGACACGATACAAATCAAGAAGAAGCAACATCCTCTCTTTGAAAGCCGTCTGAAAAAGTTCATCGACAACACCCGTCTCGGCGTGATATATGGTGAATGGAATGATAACGGCAGATTGCTTTAAAGCGCTAAGCCTCTTGTCCGCGTCAAAAAAACTTCCTATGTCGTGCCCGCGTTAGACCCGTCCCAAGCGCCCCCCCGGAGGTGAGCCTGTCAAAGGTCTGACCTTTGCTTAACGGCATTCTGAAATCATTTGCATTTTCAGTGAAATGGGTACAAACGCAGCGGATATGTCTATCCCGCTTCGCCTTGTGCCGCCGTATCTTTGCAGAGTGAATAGTCAACTAAAACAGAATGGATATGATACGAAATCTATTAACTGCATTGCTCCTGCTGGGGCTGCTGTCGTGCGGCGGGGCAGGGAGGAAAACGCATCCGTCCGAACAGACGGGCATGTGCGCAAAGGAAGAAATGGCTGCCGACGGCATCGTGCGCCTGTCGAAAATAGAAGTCTATCCGCAGTTCCTCGATGAATATATACGGTATGTGACCGAGGTGGGCGAAATCTCCCTGCGTACCGAACCGGGTGTGCTGACCATGTATGCCGTCGCCGAAAAGGAAAATCCCTGCCAAATAACTATCCTTGAAACATACGCGAGCCGGGAGGCATACGACAAGCATATCGCTTCCGCGCATTTCCAGAAATACAAGCAGGGGACGCTGCACATGGTCAAGTCGTTGGAACTGACTGACCAGGCGCCGCTCAATCCTGCCAACCGAATCAACAACTTCATAGAGTAATATCCTCGGCACATGAAAAAGATACTGTTTTGGTCATTTGTGGCAACTATGACAGGCGTGCAAGGAATTATGGCACAGGAAAAGATTGCACAGACGGTCGATGTCCACACCCACATCATCCTCCCCGAATACGTGGAAGTGCTGAAAGCGCACGGGGCGGAACTGGAAGAAACCTTCCCGTTGCCCGCATGGGATGCCTGGCGGCACATCGCCTTTATGGACAGCGCAGGCATCCGTACCGCCGTGCTGACGATGCCCGCTCCACAGCCGTATTATGGCGATGCAAAGGAGAGTGCCGAGTGCATCCGCCGAGTAAACGAGGTTTCAGCAAAGGTGAAACAGCAATACCCCGGCAGGTTCAAGTTCTGTGCCGCCCTGCCTCTGCCCGATGTGAATGCCGCCATTCGCGAAGCCGTCTATGCGCTCGACACGTTGGGCGCGGACGGCGTGAAGTTGGCAACCAACAGCCGGGGGCAATATCTTGGCGACGAGGCGTTGGACCCGCTGATGGAGGTGCTGGACGAGCGGAATGCCGTCATCATCATCCATCCGCACCGCCCCACGCCTTATCCGGAAGGAATCATTGCCACCACGCCGCTGGCCATGTACGAATATCCGGCGGAGACCACCCGTGCCGTGGTGAACATGCTGGCAAGGAACGTGCTCGTGCGTTACCCCAACCTGAAAGTGGTCGTACCCCATTGCGGCTCGTTCCTGCCGTTGGCGTTGCCACGGATGAAGTCCATCCTCCCGGCAATGGTCGCGCAAGGCTATATGCAACCGATAGACTGGGAAGGCAACCTGTCGCGCCTCTACTTCGACTTGGCGGGCAGTCCCACCGCAGAGGTCTTGCGGTCGCTGCTCACCCTCACCACGCCCGACCACATCCTCTACGGTTCGGACTACCCCTACCTGCCCGATTCCGTACTGAAAAGCAACCTGCAAAGGCTGAGGCAGACGCTGGCTGCGGACAAGGAGCTTGCAGGGTATGAGGAGATGTTTTTGTGGAAGAATGCGGAGAGGTTGTTTGAGGGAAACGCTACCGATGAAAGATGCCCCCGGACATGAGCCTACATCAACCCGGACTTGATGTACCATGAGGTCGGACTTCATCCTACATCAAGTCCGACCTCATCCTACATCAGGTCCGGGTTCATCTTTGTTAACATTTGCGGCGTCATCATGACCGCATCTTCCCGATGTACTCCGACGGCGTAACGCCTTCCTGCTTCTTGAACATCCGACTGAAGTGCTGGGGGTACTCGAAGCCGAGGCGGTCGGACACCTGCGTGATGGTCTCACCGGAGGCCAGCCCGTTCTTGGCCAGCTGGATGACGAACTGGCGTATATGGTTGCCCGCCGTGTCGCCCGTGGTCTTCTTGATGACGTCGCCGAAGTAGTTGGCGGACATGCACAGTTTGTCGGCGCAATACTGCACGGTGGGCAGGCCGAGGGTCAGTTGGAGCTTGTCCTCGAAATAGTCGCGCAGCAGGCGGTCGAAGCGGACGAGGATGTCGGAGTTCTCAATCTTTCGGGTGACGAACTGGCGGTTGTAGAATCGTTGGCAGAAGTTGAGAGCCAGTTCGATGTAGCCCACGAGGATGGCGTTCTGAAGCTCGTCCGGATTCTTGCTAAGTTCCTCACGCATCTGGCGCATCAGCGAAACGAGGATATCGTGTTCTTCATCGGTCATGTGCAGGGCTTCATTTACGCGGTAGTCGAAAAACGAATACTCCTTGATACGCCTTTCGAGCGGGAAACCGTGGAGCAGGTCGGGATGGAACAGCAGTGCCCAACCGGTAATCGCAACCCGCTCGCCGTTATCCTCCTTACCGCCAATCTGTCCGGGAGCCACGCAGAGCAACGTGCCTTTGTTATAATCGTATTTACCGCAACCATAATCCAAATCCACATCGGCATCGTCCCGCAGGAACAGCCCGTACACGCTGTAACTGTTCAGGCTGTGGCGCACGGGCGACACTTCGGCATAGTCGATGACGCTGACCAGCGGATGCTGGTCGGCACATCCGAGGTAGCGGGCGTAGTCATTGACATTCCTAACTTTCAATATCTTGCTCATCGTTCTGTCTGTTAAACCGACACAAAGATAAAGCATTTAACCGACAATGATTTACGCAGACACGCAATTTCCGTAAAAATGGTACGCTTCCCCCACTTATGGTTACGGTGTTCCTCCTTGTTCCGGTGTAATTTTGCATCAGATAAAAACAAGAATAGAATGGAACAGAAAACAGAATTACCTGAAGAATTGTGCGCGGACGAGGCGGTGTGTTTCATCGCATACCGCCACCACGTATCGCCGCAACAGCTCTTGCGCTATTTCCTTTACGGGGAAACATCCATACCCTTTGGAACCTAACGAAGTGGAGATACTGAAAGGGCTACTAAGTAACGAATATAAAAAGGAGGAACAGCAATGAAAGCAAGAACATTAGGAAAAGATGGACTGCAAGTGTCCGCCATCGGCTTGGGCTGCATGGGATTCACGCAAAGTTATCCCCCGTATCCCGACCGCAAGGATGCAATAAATACCATCCGCAAGGCAGTTGACTTGGGCGTTACGTTCTTCGACACCGCCGAAGTGTACAGCTACGGTCAAAACGAGGACTTGATAGGCGAGGCGTTGCAGCCCGTGCGCGACAAGGTGGTCATTGCCACCAAGTTCGGTTACGACCTGTCCGAAACGCCGGACTTGACCACATCGGCACGTCCTGTTTCGCTCTCCAGCCGCCCGGAAACCATCCGTAAGGCGGTGGAAGGCTCGTTGCGCCGTCTGCGTACCGACCATATCGACCTTTATTACCAGCATCGCGTGGATCCGAATGTGCCTATCGAGGCAGTGGCAGAGACCGTAGGCGAACTGATAAAGGAAGGCAAAGCATTGCATTGGGGGTTGTCCGAAGCTGCCGCCTCCACCGTGCACCGTGCCCATGCCGTATGTCCGCTGACCGCCGTGCAGAGCGAATATTCCCTATGGTACAGGAAGCCCGAAGCGGAACTGCTGCCCACGTTGGAGGAATTGGGCATCGGCTTCGTGCCGTTCAGCCCGCTGGGCAAGGCGATGCTGACTGGGCGTTTCAACAAGGACACGAAGTTTGACAAGACCGATTTCCGTTCCGCCATTCCACGCTTCCAAGGTGAGAACTTGAAGCACAATATGGAACTGGTGGAATATGTGGAAGCATTGGCGAAGAAGAAAGAAACCACTCCTGCCCGCATCGCCCTCGGCTGGCTACTGGCGCAGAAGTCGTGGATTGTCCCAATTCCCGGCACGAAACGCATCGAGCGTATCAAGGAAAACATCGGCGGTGCGGACATACAGTTCACGCCCGAAGAACTGGCGGATATCCGCCGCCATTTGGACAGCATCGAGATAATAGGCGGACGCTACCCGGAAGACCAGGAGAAGATGACAGGACTTTAATAGCAGAGAACATGAAAAAAGTAATAGGTATAATCGCTCTCGTGCTGGCAGGAAGCCTGTCCGCGATGGCACAAACAACAGACAATATGGATAGAATCGAAGTATGCAAGCAGAATTACCGCACCTTGTTCGGCGGTGAAGCCCTGACCGGGCAGGGCATAGACCCGGAAATGATGGACATCCTTCAGAAGTTCATCTTCGGCGAGGTATTCCAAACGGGCGAACTGACGCTGAAACAGCGCGAAATGATTACCTGCATCACCCTCGCTACGATGCAGATGCTCCCGCAACTGAAAGCACACGCCGGAGCGGCGCTCAATGTGGGCGTCACCCCGGAGGAACTGCGCGAGGTGATGTATCTCACCGCCCCGTTCATTGGTTTCCCAAAGATGCTGAATGCCGTGGCTACGGTAAACGAAGTGTTCAAGGAGCGGGGCATCTCTCTGCCGTTGGAAAAGCAAGGGACAGTAGCGGAGGAAACACGTCACGAAACGGGCAAAGCTATCCAAAACAAACTCTATCCCGGTGGCATCGCTTCGGTGATGGAGGGATTGCCCGGAGATATGGGCAAGGACGTGGAGCAGTTCCTCACGGACTATTTCTTCGGCGACATCTATAGTCGTGGCGCAATAGATTTACAGACGCGCGAGCTGTTGGGCTACTGCGTATTGACCACCTTGGAAGCCGAAAGTCAACTCCACTCGCACTATCACGGCAACATCAACGCCGGCAACTCGCCCGAAACGCTGACCGCCGCCGTCATCCAGTGCCTGCCCTACATCGGCTTCCCTACCGCTATCAAGGCGTTGCGCATCATCAAAGAGGAATATGCCAAATGACCCGAATAAAAACGATTTTTTATTTCAGGTATTTTCTGAAAAACGCTTCAATCCGGTCGAACGGAATGATGTCCGTCCGGTCGTATAAGTCGGTATGGCTCGCACCGGGAATGATCATCAGTTCCTTGTTGTCTCCGTTCAATTTGCCGAAAGCCTCCCGGGATGCCGGAAGCGAGTAGGCCCTTTCTCCATGCACAACAAGCACGGCGGAACGGATTTCGTCCGCATGGTCGAGTAGGGAGAATGTGAGGAAAGGCAGGTCGGCTATCTTCTCCCAACCTCCGTTGGAG
>CALULP010000038.1 GCA_944321495.1 uncultured Bacteroides sp.
AGTTGTTTGACAGAAATTTACCGCATATTGCAGAATTTGTGACTGTTTCCAAGTCATTACCTCGTTTTTTGAGAAATGCTTATAAGTAGCTTATTTTTAATATATTCCTATTTCAATATCGTTTTTCTCTAAAAAACACTTGCGGCCAGATTCACCGTAATGCCTCAGCAATTCTTTATTGTTCACCAAATTTACAATGGCAGTTGCCAGTTGTTCTGTGGCAGTGCCTTTGTCCTGCAAATTTAGTGAAATAAGCGTTCCCGCCTTTGCAAAGCGGAGTAAATCTGCCAGCCCGGTCGTATTATTGGCCACTATAGGCAGACCGTGCATCATCATTTCCAAGGCCACAAACCCCATTTCTTCGTAACGGGAAGGTATCACCCCGACAGTCGCACGGCTATACCATTCTTCAAATTTCTCTCTCTTTAAGAAACCGATAAACAATACTTTGTCCCAATAACCCTTGCATTTCTGCAACAAGGCAGGTAGCAGCGAGCCTTCACCTGCCACGACCAGCCGCAAGTCCGGCACCAGTTTTTCAATCAGGCCAAATGCCTCAATCAACAAATCCGCCCCTTTATTTTCATCCAAACGTCCCACATACAGAATTTCCCGTAATTTTCTTTGAGGAGGTTGTTTTTGACATACTTTGCAGGTATCTTTTATGCCGTGTGGGATTATCTTTATTTTTCCCGGGGAAATACCATACTGGTCTATCAAGAAACGGTAACGGTGTGCAGACAAGGCTATTACTACATCACAATATTCCATGAACTCTTTCTCATCGTTCATTATTTCTTCAGAAACAACCCCTTCCAGCGCACAGACGGAATAATGTACAGTCAGCAAAACAAGAGACTGAGGATAATATGCTTTCAAAATGGCCGCCAATTTCCTACAGCTCATAAAGTTCATGTGGAATACATATGAGAGAGTTTTTATTGCTGAATATCAGCGATATAAGAAAATAAAGATACAAAAATCCGGCTATGAAGAAACGGGATATAAAAGCTGTCTTTTGATGGAGTGAACGGAGAGAAAGAAGATGCGTGTGAAGATAAAAAATTTAACAAAAACTTAACAATCGGCAGGCATTTTTATCTTTTCCCATAGGTCAAGACAACAAGGAATTTGTCGTTTACAAAGAAATTTGGTCGTTTGTGAAACAGTTTTGGCGCATCAACTACACCGCATCTATTTTTGCCCTGCAATAATGCAAAACATCAAAGATAAAAGATTTATGGACACAAAGTATTTCAAAAGATTTTCGATTACAACAGAGTTGGTATCTATCGAAGAACTGCGCCCCATTGCTGAAATGCAGGCACGAATGGATGAAATGGCTAAGTACAGCCCAATACAACATCTATCAGACGGCTACAACTTTTCAATGGATGAAGTCTGCGATACGGAAATTTCGTTCTCTGACATTATGTGGGCTGAAGGAGTTAATGCAGAACATTCTTCCCTACACATGAAGAATGGAAAAACAATCGCTTTGCCTTTTGGCACTCATGGATTGGAAACACTTCTTGGAGATTCCCAAGAACCACATTTCTTGAAAATAAGCCGTAATGTATTTATTCCTGTGTCTATGATAGAGAAAGTCAGCAGAAAGGTTGTATGCCTAAAAGGGTGCGATATTCCATTCAAGGTGAGTGTAAATTATTTCCCGGTTCTCTTTTACGGTTTATATGAATACCTGACATTTGGAATTGAAAAATGGTGTGTGCAAGATTATATCCGTTGGAAAGCAAGACAGCAACAAATATGAGCATATATATGCTCCTGTGTTCGGATTGCAGACGATACAAAATAAATTCAGGAGGGAAAATTCTTCCTCTTGAATTTTGAAAGTTATCGTTCTTAAAACTTCCATTGAATATATCAAAAGACTTGTTGGAGAATTATTTGTTCATATTGATAATCAGTAATTTATGTAAAAAGAGTGCCAACCAAGGTACAATCATATTATAAAAACATCATTTTAAGTATCAGCAGCTAACTTCATGATGTGTTTTTATCCTGATTTTGTAATCGTTTCTGCGTGAAAATCGAATTTAGGCGCTGAATTAGTTATTTAAAGACCTGAATGTTCGTGAAGTGTTCGCTGTTTTTAGTAACTTTGCAGCCAAAAAATGGTACTTGAATCAATTAATGAAGCAGTATGCCGCATAAAAGAGCTTATTGAAAGAAGCATTGTTGATGGTGGAGTTGAAGCAAAAAACAATTTGATTAGGACTCAACAGCCGATATGCATACTACATGATGCAGCAAAAGCCGAATTTATTAGGCATGGAGTAAATCCAGACTTTATAAACCCTCCTTATGGGGAGCATAGTGGCGAATTAAAACTGGCAGGATTCTTTAAATGTAAAGACCAAGACATCTGTATTTTGCCTAATAATATTACGGCAGAAGAAGAAATCTTAATGTTTGATGGGATTCTTCGAGGACAAAAAGACCCGTATGGATTTGAACTAACCGAGAAAATTCTATCCGTAAATGTTCGAAGTCAGTTAAGTAGTATTGCCAAGAATTTTGACACACTATACGAAAGAACATTTGCAGAAGCTCTTAACCTCCATCTACGATGTCCTAAAATGGTGTTAGGTGAGTTTTATATGATTCCTGTTCTTGAATATGATGATTCATTAGCGAAAGATAATATTGTGGGATTTAAACAGAACAGAAAAATTCAAGAGCATATTCAAAAGTATATTTATTCGTTTGGTGCTGTAAATAATCGTTCAACTATAGATGGGCAAGAGTATAAATATGAAAGAGTGTGTCTCTTGATTGTGGATTTCAACAGACCCGTTCCAAAAGTTTATAATACAAATGACGAACTAAAAGCTGATGGATTATTACCCGAGCGTAGCACTGCGACTATTAACCAAATGAACTTTCCGAGCTTTGCTCGAACATTAATGTCCATATATCAAGACCGTTTTGGAATGTCAAGATTTAGTTGATATTTTGCAATCAAGAATTCATTAATCTTCAATGTGTCATTGATGGAGCGCAGGGTGGCTATCTCTTCCTCTGAAAAATTTGGTATAGAAAATTTCTCAATAAAATTTTTCTGATAGCATGGATAGCCACCATCAATAGAAACACTTGTTTTATCGACATAATACTCCATTATGAGAGAGTTGAGTATTTTTTGCATTACATCTAAATTTTCTGCTTGGGATATGGGATTATGTCCGAATAGTGTTTGTGTGTTCTCTCTGAGATAAATACCATAACCGTTAGTGAAAAAACCTTGTGGATTATTGTCCAAAAGGAACCTCGGTTTCTTACTGAAAGTTGGTGTCAGCAATTTTACACCTGTTCGATTTAATCCTTGAGTTCTTCCATAAGCATAAAAAGGGGTATAGACATGTTTCCCTTTTCCACGTCCTCTGAGAATTTCCTTGACATATAAAAAATACTCATAACACTTGGGGTATTCAGAAGCCATTGTTTCCTCTTGAATGGCAATAGCTTTCCCATCTTTAGACGATACATAAGGGAAGATGATTCTCCGTTTGTTATTTTTTAAATCCTCTGACGATTTTACATCTGAAATCTTAACAACAGGACGTGTCAATGCTTTTTCTATTGCAAATATTTGGTTATCTTTTGAAGTATAATAGTAGTCTTCATCTTGTGAAATTGGTGTAAAGAAATATACTTCATCTTTGAGGGTGGCAATTCCAACACATATATTGAACATACTGCCTATTGTTTCTCCGCAGTTTTCTATTTTCGTGATATTTTCTCGTTCTCTACCACAGAGTAAACGCCATTTTTTTACTGATAATGAAGCATAAAGATTATCGGTATAATGTATGTTATTTAAAAAATCTTGCGGGCTTTCTCCTTTTCCTATTCGGTCATATTGAATAGCTAAATTTTTCATCTTACTAAGGAAGGAGATAGCAGTATAGGTTTGTACATCAAAAACCTTAGTGGAATTGAAATCTACAATTTGATGAACGCATTGTTCGTCTTGAAAGAATGAGCGAAGACATTCTCCTGCAAGAGAGGTAAAATAGTTATTCGGAGTAATATATCCTAAAACCCCAGAATCTTTTAATACCTGAAGTCCTAATTCAAAAAATGCAAAATATAGGTTGTATGTGCCGAATTGTGTTGTCCTAAATTTTGACAAAAGAAATTCACGGGTGGCTTCATCCATGTCTTGGAACTTCACATAAGGGGGATTTCCTACTACTGCATCAAATTTCTGATTCCAATTATATTTAAGGCTATCGCAACAAATAAGATTCATTTCTGATAACTCAATCACTTCATTATTACTCAAAGAGAGTAATGATAGTAGTAATTGACAGCGATGTATGTTATAAGGTAATATATCAGCTCCATAAACATTTTCCTTGATGCAATCAGATATATTCTTCTTGTAAGTTGCCACATAATATCTGACTATGGCTAATAGAAATGCACCACTTCCGCAGCTCAAATCAATAATTTTAGCGTCATAAGACGGAGAAATCGTTTTAAGAATATAGTCGGCTATGTATGGGGGAGTAAAAAAAGCTCCGTTTACTTTTTTATCAGCAGAAGGAATTAGTAATTCCATTGCATTTGCCATTTCCTCTATTGTCAAAATACCAATGGTAGAAACATCTTTTTGAATCTTAGCATTAGGCTGAAACCCATCCAGATATTGGCATAAAAATCGATTAGCTGCAAAGTCTATCTTATTGCTCATAATATAGTAATGAACAATATGCCTTTCAATTTCCTCCATTGGGAAATCCTTTATCAGTTGATTTAATTTCAGTGTATCCATGCTACAAAGATAGGTATTTATTAAATATCCACCAAACAAAATCTTAATTAAATATATGTTCTACGCATTTATTTAATATCTGCGCAGAATTTAATATCTTTGCACGTGTTATCTACTGATTTATGAGTAATACTTCTAAAGAAAAACAGGAACGAAAGGTTGTTCATCTTCAAATGGGTGAACATCACGAATATTTTGGTTCTATTGAACAGTTGTTTTGCAAGTACGACAAAGCTGTATTGGGGTTTAGCATATATCAAGTACGAAACAATCTTAAACGTTTGGGTATTATGAGTTCCCCAAATTGCACAATTAGGGTTGGGGTTTTGCAGACCAAGATAAAAAAATAGAATAACATTAGTGTCCCGTTAAAATGGGACGAGTTAAACAATTAATCAAAAAGCCCCGGAATCAGGGGATCATTTAGATCTTTGACATCATTGAAATTAGTCTTGTCGAACAGGTCACGCAAGTGGG
>CALULP010000039.1 GCA_944321495.1 uncultured Bacteroides sp.
GTATTGCCGGCGGATGCTCTTGGAGTCCATTGCAACCGACAACCCCCGATGGGCGGTGAACACTCTTTCTTTGCCTAAACCCTCCGGAACGGGCTGGAAAACGTTGCACTTCTATTTGGACTCTTCATATGTCTTTTTATGCAAATCGGGCTGTAATCACCAACTGGTAGTGATTACAGCCCAATATATTACGAGAAGTATTTATGGATTATTGCTCTACCGCCGCCTGCGCCGCCGCCAGTCGTGCAATGGGCACACGGTACGGTGAGCAGCTGACGTAGTCCAGACCCACTTTGTGGCAGAATTTCACGGAGGAAGGTTCACCGCCATGTTCGCCGCAAATGCCGCATTTCAGGTTGGGACGGATGGCACGGCCTTTTTCGGTCGCCATGCGTATCAGTTGTCCTACACCGTTTTGGTCGAGCACTTGGAACGGGTCTACTTTCAGAATCTTCTTTTCCAAGTAAACCGGCAGGAAGGAAGCAATATCGTCGCGTGAGTAACCGAATGTCATCTGTGTCAGGTCGTTTGTCCCGAACGAGAAGAATTCGGCAGACGATGCGATGCGGTCGGCTGTCAGCGCGGCGCGCGGCACTTCGATCATTGTTCCTACCTTGAAGTCGATGCTGTCGCCCGTCTCTGCAAAGAGTTTGGCGGCTTCGGCACGGATAACCTGTTCCTGTTGTTGGAATTCGTACAAGATACCGGTCAACGGCACCATGATTTCCGGATGTACGTCAATGCCTTCTTTCTTCAGTTCGAGGGCTGCTCCCAGAATGGCACGTGTCTGCATTTGTGTGATTTCCGGATAGGTGTTTCCTAAGCGGCAACCGCGGTGTCCCAGCATGGGGTTATGCTCGCAAAGCGAGTCAACGCGTTGCTTGATGTATTCCAGGCTTACGCCCATGGCTTCTGCCATGTCTTCCTGTCCTTTCAAGTCATGGGGAACGAACTCATGCAAGGGCGGGTCGAGCAGACGGACTGTTACGGGGCAACCTGCCATGACGCGGAAAATGCCTTTGAAGTCTGCTTGCTGGTAGGGCAGGATTTTTGCCAATGCCTTGTTCCGTCCTTCGGTATCTTCAGCAAGAATCATTTCACGCATGGCTTTGATTTTCTCTCCTTCAAAGAACATGTGCTCTGTGCGGCAAAGGCCGATGCCCACTGCTCCGAAGTTGCGTGCCACCTGGGCATCGTGCGGGGTGTCGGCATTGGTACGCACTTGCAGCCGGGTATATTTGTCGGCAAGTTTCATCAGTTCGGCAAAGTCGCCGGAGAGTTCGGCTGCTTTGGTTTCTACCTCGCCTTGGTAAACTTCGCCTGTGCTTCCGTTCAAGGAGATAAAGTCGCCTTCTTTCAGTTTCACGCCGTCCACTTCCACGGTGCGTTCCTTGTAGTCTATGTTCAATGCGCCTGCTCCCGATACGCAGCATTTGCCCATGCCGCGTGCTACCACGGCAGCATGTGAGGTCATACCTCCGCGTGCGGTAAGGATGCCTTCAGCCACAGCCATGCCGGCAAGGTCTTCGGGCGAGGTCTCGATGCGTACCATTACGACGCGTTTGCCGGCAGCACGCCATTCGGCAGCATCTTCGGCAAAGAATACGATTTGTCCGCAGGCGGCTCCGGGCGATGCGGGCAATCCGCGTGTCAGGGTCTTGGCTGCTTTCAAGGCTTCCTTGTCGAATACCGGGTGGAGCAGTTCGTCCAGTTTGTTGGGCTCGCAGCGCAGCAAGGCTGTTTTTTCGTCAATCATGCCTTGGCGAAGCAGGTCCATGGCTATTTTTACCATGGCAGCTCCGGTACGCTTGCCGTTGCGGGTTTGCAGGAACCAGAGTTTGCCTTCCTGTACCGTGAATTCCATGTCCTGCATGTCGTGGTAGTGGTTTTCCAGTTTGGTCTGCAAGGCATCCAGTTCTTGGTAGATTTCGGGCATGGCTTCTTCCATGGAGGGATATTTGGCCACACGTTCTTCTTCACTGATGCCTGCCAGCTTTGCCCACCGTTGCGAACCGATTTTGGTGATTTGTTGCGGTGTGCGGATACCTGCCACTACGTCTTCGCCTTGTGCGTTGATCAGGTATTCGCCATTGAACAGGTCTTCGCCCGTAGCGGCATCGCGGCTGAAGCATACGCCTGTGGCCGAAGTGTTGCCCATGTTTCCGAATACCATGGCTTGTACGCTTACGGCTGTACCCCATTCATCGGGTATGCCTTCCATCTTGCGGTAGAGAATGGCGCGTTCGTTCATCCATGAGCGGAATACGGCGCAGATGGCACCCCACAATTGTTCGTAGGCATTGGCGGGGAAATCTTGTCCGGTGCGTTCTTTTACGGCTTCCTTGAAGCGTTTTACCAAGGTTTTCAGGTCATCTACTTCCAGTTCATTGTCCAGTTTCACGCCCTTGGCATGTTTCACGTCTTCAATGATGGCTTCAAAGGGGTCGATTTCTTCCTTGTTGGCAGGTTTCATGCCCAATACCACATCGCCGTACATTTGTACGAAGCGGCGGTAAGAGTCCCATGCAAACCGTGCGTTGCCCGTCTTGCGGGTCAGTCCTTCTACTACATCATCATTCAGTCCCAGGTTGAGTATGGTGTCCATCATGCCGGGCATGGAAGCGCGGGCACCGGAACGGACAGATACGAGCAACGGATTCTCCACATCACCGAACTTGGAACGCATCAGCGTTTCCACGTGTGCAATGGCGCTTTCCACTTCGTCTTTCAGCAAGGCTACTACTTTGTCGCGCCCCATTTCGTAATACTCTGTACAAACTTCGGTGGTGATGGTGAAGCCCGGAGGCACAGGTACACCGATAAGATTCATTTCTGCCAGGTTGGCGCCTTTCCCGCCAAGCAAGTTTCTCATGTCGGCTTTGCCTTCGGCTTTTCCGTTTCCAAAAGTATAAACTCTTTTTTTGTCCATAATATAAATTTGAAGGTTAGTTATAAGTACTGTGGTTTCTTATCTCGCTCGCAAATCTAAAGATATTTTACGAATTGGGAAACAATTTTACGGAAAAGTTTATGCAAAAATGCAATTTCGACTTTGCAAACGGACGTGTTTGCCCATTCCCTTGCATTTACACGGGGGAATGCGTACTTTTGTGGCGGATTTTCATATAACAGATAGAATCGTGGCAAGAAAAAAGAAAGAACTTCCCCTGCTTGAGCGGGTGACGATTACCGATGTGGCTGCCGAAGGAAAGGCCATAGCCCGGGTAGATGACTTGGTCGTGTTTGTTCCCTACGTGGTGCCCGGCGATGTGGTCGACTTGCAAGTCAAACGCAAAAAACACCACTATGCCGAGGCCGAAGCGGTACATTTCCACCAATATTCTCCGGTCAGGGCTGTCCCCTTTTGCCGTCATTATGGCGTGTGCGGCGGGTGCAAATGGCAGGTGCTCCCTTATGCCGAGCAGTTGAAATACAAGCAGAAACAGGTAATGGACAACCTGACGCGTATCGGCAAGGTTGAATTGCCCGAGGTATCGCCCATCCTGGGTTCCCGCAAGACGGAGCGTTACCGCAACAAGTTGGAATACACGTTCTCCAACAAGCGTTGGCTTACTTCCGAGGAAGTAAGCCAAGAGGTGGTTTACGAGCAGATGAATGCCGTGGGCTTCCATATCCCGGGGGCTTTCGACAAGGTGCTCGCCATTGATGAATGCTGGCTTCAGGACGATGTGTCCAACCGTATCCGCAATGCCGTGCGCGACTATGCCTACGAACATAATTATCCGTTCATCAACTTGCGCACGCACGAAGGCATGCTGCGCAACCTCATTATCCGTACTTCCACTACGGGCGAACTGATGGTCATCTTGGTGAGCAAGATTGAGCGGGAAGAAGAAATGGACCTGTTCCGCCAGTTGCTTCAATACGTAGCAGACACTTTCCCCGAAATCACTTCCTTGCTTTATATCGTCAACAACAAGTGCAACGATACCATTACCGACCTCGATGTCCATACCTTTAAAGGCAAAGACCATATCTTTGAGGAAATGGAGGGACTGCGTTTCAAGGTAGGTCCCAAGTCGTTCTATCAGACCAATTCGGAACAGGCTTACGAGTTGTATAAGGTGGCGCGCCGTTTTGCGGGATTGACAGGGGATGAACTGGTGTATGACCTTTATACGGGTACCGGCACCATTGCCAACTTCGTGGCCCGCCAGGCCCGCCAGGTTATCGGCATCGAGTATGTGCCCGAGGCCATTGAGGATGCCCGGGTGAACTCCGCGATAAACGACATCCGCAACACCCTGTTTTTTGCAGGAGATATGAAAGACATCCTCACCGGGGATTTCATCCGCGAATACGGCCGTCCCGATGTGATTATCACCGACCCGCCCCGTGCCGGCATGCATCCCGATGTGGTAGAGGTTATCCTTTCCGCCCAGCCCCGCCGCATTGTGTACGTCAGTTGCAACCCAGCCACCCAGGCGCGCGATTTGCAGATGCTCGATGCCAAATACCGCGTTACGGCCATTCAGCCGGTCGATATGTTCCCGCATACCCATCATGTGGAGAATGTCGTAAGGCTGGACTTGAAAGAACTTTGAATATAAACTGCTACTATTGTACAAGATGAAACAGCGAACCCCAGCCCGGGCGCAGGCCCGATATACCGACTTCCTGGTCAAGGAACCGATGGAACTGATGGCTTTTCTGGCCGCCCGTATGCCCCAGGCAAGCCGCACCAAGTTGAAAACGTTGCTCAGCAAGCGGGTGGTTTATGTGGACAATGTGATTGTCACGCAATACAATTTTCCCCTTCAGCCGGGCATGAAGGTGCAAATCAGCCGGGAGAAAGGTAACAAGGAATTTCACAACCGCCTGCTGAAGATTGTGTACGAGGATGCCTATCTCCTGGTGGTGGAAAAAGCCACGGGGCTGCTTTCCGTCAATACCGAACGCCAGAAAGAACGCACGGCTTACACCATTCTTACAGAGTATGTCCGCCGTTCGGGCAAGCGCAACCAGCTTTACATCGTGCATCGCCTGGATCGTGACACTTCCGGACTGATGATGTTTGCCAAGGACGAAAAGACCCAGCACACTTTGCGCGACAACTGGCATCGCATCGTTTACGACCGCCGTTACGTGGCAGTGGTTTGCGGGGAGATGGAGAAGGCGGAAGGCATGGTGCGTTCCTGGCTTACCGACCGTGTCCTTTATGTATCTTCCAGTCCTGTGGACGATGGGGGCAAGGAGTCCGTTACGCATTACCGCACCATTCGCCGCGCCAACGGCTATTCGCTGGTGGAACTCGTCTTGGAAACCGGGCGTAAAAACCAGATTCGGGTACACATGCAAGACCTGGGACATCCTGTAGTGGGCGACGGCCGTTATGGTTTTGAGGACGCAGACCCCTTGGGGCGTTTGGCGTTGCATGCTTTCAAACTTTGTTTTTACCATCCGGTTACCGGCGAGCCCATGCGGTTTGAAACGCCCTATCCGGCGGAGTTCAAGCGGCTGGTGGCGGCAAAGAACGCATAAGGGGAAATCCCCGTTTCTTATTCCTCTTCTTCGTCGAGGTGTCTTTCCACCGGAACGATGTGCATGCCTTCTGTCAACAGGAGGCATTCTTCTTTTTGCCGGTTCCAATAGTAGACTTGCAGGTCGGTCTCGAAAGGAGTAACGGGATTCCCGTCGATGCTGAAAATCTCCGGGGTGAGGGTGAAAGTCCCCTCTTTGCAAAGGATGCGTTTGTTAATGCGTTCCCCTTGGTAGGAATAAGTCACGAAGAAGAAATGCAGACTGTCCGTCACCAGCGGGGTCTCAATGTGGATGCTGTCCATCAGGTAGAACGTATCGGTCAGTGCCTGTCTCAGTTCCGCCACGTTCAGGATTTTGCCTTCCCGGGTAGAGAGCCTTCTGCTCTGCACGAAATAAGAAGCCAGCGACTTACTACGCGTTTCCTTGTATTTCTTTGCCACCACCACGCTTTGCTTGCCGGTGCCGGTATGAAGCAGTTTCATGGCTTGCTTGTCGCTGCTCCACTCAATGGAGGCATTCTCCCCGAAGCAGTCGCCCACCACGTGGCGCTTGCCGTCTATGTTGATGGAGGGTGTGTTGATTAAAAGGATTTTGTAGGTTTCCTGTCCGGAAAGCCGGGGCAGGGCGATACCCCATAGCAGTAGTACGAGGAATGTAAAACGTAGGCTTTTCATATCGGGTTGTTTTTTAAGTTTTCATCGGGGGAGGGGACTGTTCCCTTCCGCTTGGGCATGCGGAAGAATTGCACGCCCGCGTTGAACAGCGAGAAATAGGTAGAGATGGCCAGCACGTCGTGTACCTCATTTCCTATGAAATAGAACAAGGCGCATACCCCACACAGCAAAGTGGACAGGCCGAACCAGGAGAGTACAAACTGCCATACCCTGGAACGGACGTTGCGCAGGCAGGGCAGGTAGTCGAACAGCGAGCGTTGCTTGAGCAGGAACAGGGAAATGGCGAAATACACCGTCCAAAGTACCAGCATGGAGAACCACGGCACGTAGTGTCCGCCCTGCATCAGGATGAGAAATGCGTTCAGGTTAATGAAAGCGCCGGGCATGCTGCCCATGTAAGTATCGTGCAGGTCGTCATCCACAAAGTTGCCTATGATGATGTATTTGCCGTCGAGCAAGGCATCCAAGTCCTCCGTATCGGCAATGTCCAGCAGGTCGCATCCCAGGTTGTAGTAGTTTTTGTTTCCCTCCGGGTCGTAGGCCTCTCCGTCAAAAGGGACGGGGAAGCTGAGGAACAGGCAACGGTTGCATAGTTTCCCGTTGCAGGTGGCAAAGAATCCGTCCCCGGACCATGCGGGCGAGGTGCATTCTTCGTACATCCGCCAGGCTATGGAGCTTTGTCCGCCGGGCAGGTATTCGTACCTCACGAAGTTGCCCTCGTTGATGGACGTGCTGTAATCCGAGTAAGCGGCTTTGGAAAGCAGCAGGGAGTCGGCAAGCGCCTCTCCCCGGTGGCGGGGGATGACGATGCGCTCCATGCGGGCAATGGTGGCGAACAGTGCCGAGTCGGCAGGTGTGGCGTAATCCGCCCCGAAGAACACGTCCAGCAGGATGTAGCGGTAACGGCCGTTCTGCTCCGCCAGTTGCAGGAAGCGCAGCAGTTTTGTCCGGTCGGTAATGGCGGTTTGTCCTTGCGGGAAGCCGTACTCGTCGGTGCAGTCCACCAGTTGCTTGTCGTAGGCAATGTTGATGGCCAGCACGTCCGGGGGCAGTTGTTTGTCCGTAGGCGAGAGTTGCTCTTTGGCGATGTAAAGGTATTGCACAAACGACTCCTCGTCGCCCAGCGAGTAAGGGGTGTTGCCCAGCAGGTAGCACAGCAGCAATACCCACGTGGCGTGCAGTCCGGCGAAACACAGCAGCCGTCCCCGTTTTTTCAGAAACGCGGCAGGGCGGGCCAATCCCTGTGCAAATCTTTGCAGGGCTGGCGCATAAGTCTCTTTCCGGATGAGCTTTCGTATCGTCGGGTTCATGTCCGCTGTGTTACTTTGCAAAAATAAAAAAATATCGGCAGTAATTTGGCTTGTCGGGCGGAAAAACATACATTTGCTGGCACTGGGACGCTATCGCGCTGGCGTTGAAACGCTACCGTGCTGGCACTGGGACGCTACCGTGCTGGTGTTAGGACGCTACCGGGACAGTGACGGAACGCTGTTTTTTCGGTGCAGCCATGCCGTTGGCGCCACGGTAGAAGATAATGTTTTCAACATGGATAGAATCATCGTTTTATTCGTATGCCTGCTGGGGCTTTTGCCTGCCTATGCGTGGCAGGAAGGAGGGGACAGGTTGTCCGGCGTGGAAACCATCGTGCAGTCCGGGCACTATATTACCGACTTCGATGTAAGCGTCGACGGCAAGTATGTGGTCACTTCCGACGGCGAGTCTGTCGCTTTGTGGGATTTGGAGAAGCAACGCATCGTGAAGCGTCTGGTTCTGGCCAACAAAGGCGTCCGCTTCCATCCGGCAAGCAACCGTTATGTACGGGTGCTCCCAGTCACGGATTATATTTCCTATGGTACGACGAAAAGCAGTTATGTGTACTATACCTACGACCTCTTTTCGGGGAAACGGTTGACCTTGAAAATAGAACCCGGAAGGTTGCGCAGGCGTTCTTTTACTCCCTACTACGCGTTGTCGATGGAGCAAGGCGTTATTACCCTCCGGTCGAAAAGCAGCGGGCAGGTGGTCGGCACGTTGGATGGCCACATGGGAACCACTTCGGCGCGCATCGCCCTGAATGCCAACGACAGCCTGCTGGTGCTGAGCGGGCTTACGCCCTACGTGTGGGACTTGAAGAATGCGGCTTACCTGCGCAAGATTCCTTACGTGGACTTCTTGAAACAGGACACCTCGCTTTATTTTTACAGCGACCGCGTCATCCCGCTTCCCAAGACGTTTACGAAGAATATCCAGAACAAACGCTTCCAATATGGCTACAAGAATTTCTACGATGCCTATTTCACCGCGGACAACCGCCTGATGCTGGGCGGATTCAATGCCAATATCACCTGTTGGGACGTACAAGGCAACCTGCTGGACCGGATACGGACGGACGGGGCGCCTGTCTTTGCCTTTGCCGACAACGGCACGTGGCGGGTGGCTGCCACTTACGAGGGCTTGAACATGGGGCGCGTCGCGGACAAGCGGCTGAAAGACTGCAAGGCGTTCAACGAGCCCTCGGGGTATAAACTTCTCTATCAGGTGTCGCCCGTCTTCCGGGGCAAGTATTTCCTGACCGGGGGCGACGATTGCCACCTGCTGATGGGCGAGCTGGGCAATCCGGATTTCCGTAAGAAACTGATGAACACTCCTTCGCAACCCATGTGTTATGCCATCAACCGGACGGAAGACCACGCCTTGGTGTCCGGCGAGTTCGGCTATCTGGCGGAAGTGCCCATAGATAATCCGGCGGGAACCGTCCGTTACCGGACTTCGGAATTCCGGAATGCTCCTGTGTTCAGCTGCATTTACCTGGACAACGACATCTTGGCGGCAGGCTGCAACGACGGGCTGATCGGATTCTGGAAAAGGGGCAATCCGCTTCCGGTTGAAGTGGTGCCGGCGCATACCGGCAGGATAATGGACCTGAAACTGACCCACGACCGCAAATGGCTGCTCAGTGCCGATGACAACGGAAGCGTGCGCATTTGGGATGCCGCCACCCGTGCCCCGCTGATGAGCATGCACCACATGGGCGACGGCGACGACTACATCTTCCTGACGCCGGACAATTACTACAAAGCCTCCAAGGGCGTTTTCGACAAGGTGCATTTTGTGGAAGGGTTCAATGTGTACAGCTTTGAGCAGTTCGATTTGAAATACAACCGCCCGGACATTGTGCTCCAACGCCTGGGAGCGCCAGCCGAACTGGTGGAAGTGCACCACAAGGCGTGGCAGAAACGTCTGAAGCGCATGGGCTACACCGAGGAAATGCTGTCCGGCGAGCTGCATGCCCCGGTGGTGGAAGTGCTGAACCGGCAAGACCTGCCTGCGGTTACCGCCGACAGCCTGCTGACGGTCCGCCTGGAGGCAAGGGATGACAAGTACCGGTTGTCTCGCCTGCTGGTCAGCCTGAACGGTGTGCCCTTGTTGGGGATGAAAGGGCAGGATATTTCCGGCAAACAGGTGTCCCGTTACGCGTGGACGCAGGACATTGTCCTGGCTGTCGGCAACAACCGCATCGATGTGTCCTGCCTGAATGAGAAGGGCATCGAGTCCTACCGCAACCGGTTGCAGGTCTATTGCGAAAAGCCGGCGGGCAAGCCCGACCTTTACATCGCCTCCATCGGCGTGTCTTCCTACCGCGATGCGTCCTACAACCTGAAATATGCCGCGAAGGATGCTTCCGACTTCGTCCGGCTCATCAGCGGGAAAAGCCGGGACAGCTTCCGTGAAGTCCACCAACTGCTGCTGACCGACGACCAGGTGACAGCCGGGGCGGTGGAGCGTTTGAAAGCTTTCTTTTCGCAAGGGCGGCGCGATGATGTGGTGATGTTGTTCTATGCCGGGCACGGGGTGCTCGATGCGGAAATGGATTATTACCTGGGCACTTACGACATGGACTTTGACAACCCTTCGGAAAGCGGGTTGCCTTATGCCGGTTTTGAGTCGGTGCTGGACGGCATCCGGCCTCTCCGCAAGTTCTGTTTCATCGATGCCTGCCATTCGGGCGAGGTTGACAAGGACGATTACTTGGCAGAATCCGTTGTCAGCGTTCCTGCCGGCGACCTGGTGTTCCGTGGCGCCGGCATCGGCAGCCGCAAGCTGAAGCCCAACGGCGTCCGCCGGGTCAATGCCCTGTTGCAGGACCTTTTCCTCGATGTGCGTTGGGGCATGGGGGCTTCCATCCTTTCCAGCGCCGGAGGCATGGAGGCTGCCCTTGAGGGAGGGGAGTGGCAAAACGGGCTGTTCACCTGGTGCATCAAAAAGGGGCTTTTGGACAATGCCGCCGATTTGAATGCCGACCGCCGGATTACCATGAACGAGCTGGCCGCCTATGTGCGCGCACAGGTCACGGCCTTGTCCGGTGGCAGGCAGACGCCCAATATCCGTCAGGATAACTTGTTGCAGGAGTTTGTCCTGCTGTCTTATTGATGTTTATCGGTAACGTTTTGAAGGGTTATGAAACGCATTTTACTCCTTTTGATTTGCTTGGCGGGCATAGTGGGATATGCCTCTTGCCAGACGCGGGAAGAACAGACCTTGGAATACTTGGAAACCTACTTGGATAACTTGGCAAAACGCCCGGAAAAAGCATCCGAGGCCATCCGTAAGGCGGCTTTCCTGGCAGAAAACGCTTACCGGCTGGACAGTGACTGGCGGGTCATAATCTGGTACCTGTATGTGGCGGACTTGGTTCAGAAAGAACCCCGGTCGGGCGATATCGGACGTTATACGCAACGCATTCTGAGTTTTGGTACGGAGTGGGAGGACGAAGTGGAGTCTTACGGCATCACGCTGGTTACGGCCAATGCGGCCATCCTTCGGGCTGAATACGTCCAGAAAGCGTGGAGGCCCTTCTACCTGTATAAGGCGGATGTACTTTTGCAACACCTGGAGGACAGCAACGTGGCGGCTGAGGCAGAGGAAGACTATGCCCCCTTTTACGCTTTGGCCGGCCTGTCGGTCAGCGAGAAGGAGCGGGAAGCCATGGCCGCTTATGTCCGCGCGCAGCTTCGGGAGGTTACTCCGCAGGAGTGGTATGCCGTGGCCGATGTTTTGTATGCCGAGATTGGGAAAGAACACGACTTCGACGGTTACCGGCAGGTGGCGGTGGCCGCCATCCGGAAAGCAGAAGAAAGCGGCCATGTGGACGCGTGGGCACTGTATGCCCGCATGTTGGAGGACGGCGAATTGTTCAAGCAAGACCTCAAGCAGGCTTTTGCCTTGTACAGGAAGGCAGCCCTTTCGGGAAATGCCTGGGCAAAGGTGGGGTATTGCCGGCTGGCGGTGGAAGAAAGGACGAAACAACCCGATTATGAGGAACTGTTTGCCCTGTTGTCCTCCATCCGCGAGGAGGCCGATTTTTTCCGGATAGGGGGCGCATACCAGTTGGCACGTCTCTATGAGAACGGGTGGGGATGCCCGCCCGACCGGGAAGAAGCCATGACATTGTACACGGGAAGCTGCAGAACCGCCGAGCGGGCGGATGACCGGAAGCAGGCTTACGCCGCCATTACCCGGCTTGAAAAGGCGTGGGCAAACCAACTGATAGCGGACGGGATAACGGTTTCGGATGTCAGTCTTCTTCCGGCACATGAATTGTGCGTGCTGGCTTTGCGCTACGAAGGCATCGGGGAAAAAATGGAGGCTGACCGTTATTACCGGCTGGCTGCCGGCAAAGGCGACCCTTACAGCGCTTGCCGTCTGGGCGTGGAGTATTTGTCAGGGAAAAATGTTACGGAGGAAATGCGCGCCGTGGCAGCCCGCATGTTTGAGGCGGGAGTCCAAGGGAATTATGCCCCCTGCCTGTACAACTATGCGGTCATGTTGGTGTATGGATGGGGCGTGGCGCCCGACCATGACAAGGCAAAAGCATATTACCGGAAATACATTGATTGGATTCAGGCGGAAGGGGCAGAGGAGTACCGCATCAATGAGTATGTCAGCACGATAGGCGGCAGTTTTTACGGGGAAAAAGACACGAAACAAGGCGTTCCCTTGCGCAAGGTGCTCGGGAATTTCGATGATCCACAGTATCTGTACCGTTGGGCAACCTCCCGCGAGCGGGACACCCCGCGGGATAAAGTACTGTATTTTTACCGTCGGGCTGCTGAAAAGGGGCATAAGAAAGCGGCCGACCGCCTGCGTGTTCTGACAAACAATTGATTCCGTAGGTAAACCGTCGCCCACGCCCTCTTTTTTTGTCGTTTTTTCCGTTATAATTTGTTTATTCTGATTTTCGCGCTTACCTTTGCGCTGTTATAGCAATCTATATCTATTTCTCTCGTGAGCTTCGGCTCTTGTACGGTGGCGGTATAACGGTGGCTATATCCTTGCGGCAAAGTGATTTTTTCCGGCATCCGGCAACTGTGCAGGTGCGGGAAAAGGGGAATCTTTGCTTAGGATAGTACATCGGCATCCTCCTCCGTCCAGTTATCGGTTTATGGAAAACCCGGAAAACTCTCCCGCTTTTTCAACCCTTACCTCTGCCGGCGTGGAATCTCCTTCCCCGTGGTATGCTATACGTACCTTTAACTGCCAGGAACTGAAAGTAAGTGAGTTCCTGTCGGAGAAAGGCAAGGAGCATTTTATCCCCATGACGTATGTGGAACGCCATACCCGCCAGGGAAAGGCGAAGCGGGTGCTGGCTCCGGTGGTCCATAACATGGTGTTTGTACGCAAAGATGACAGCGAACGCCACATGTCCCGCCTGTTCAGCGAATGCACCGTCCCGTTATATATTTTGCGGAAAGAAGGCACACCGGACTATTATGAAATACCTGATGCGCAGATGGTTGAATTCCGCGCCCTTTGCGACCCGGATTTCGACGGCACCCTGTTCATGCCCGGCGATGAGGCCGAAGCCAAGCCCGGCAAGGAAGTCCGTATCATTCACGGTCCTTTTTCCGGCATGACCGGTAAGCTCTGCCGGGTGAAAAACAGTTATTATTTTGTCAAAGTGCTGGCCGGCGTGGGCGTCATGATGCGCATTTCCCGCTGGTATTGCCAAGTGTTGAACGGTTGAATTCTTTACTGGTGGATGCCGCAAGTGTCACCTTTGCCTGTTGACAAATTGTTCTTGGCTCCTTTGCAAACAGACAAACTTGTCTATTCTTTTTATGTCTTCACATCCTTTTTTGTTGTTGGCCATCCCTTTTGTGGTGGCTTTCGTGTCCGTGTGCTGGATTCACCCTTGGCTGGTGCGCATGGCTTTGCTGAAGAACCTGGTCGACAATCCGGACAGCCGCAAACTGCAGCGTAACCCCGTACCCGTGCTGGGCGGCATCGCTGTGTTCTTCGGCGTGTTCTTGGGATTGGGCGTGCTGAGCCCGTGGTTCGACTGTACCCGCCTGTTCCTGTCCTTCACGCTGATGACACTGATGCTTTACGTCGGTACGCTGGACGACATCATGGGGCTTTCGCCCCGTTTCCGCTTTCTGGTAGAAATTCTGGGCGTCCTTTTGCTGGTGTTCATCGGTCACCACAGCATCAGCGATTTCCACGGTCTGTGGGGGCTTTACGATATTCCGCTGTGGGTGAGTGCGCCGCTTACGGTGTTTGCCGCGGTGGGCATCATCAACGCCATCAACCTGATAGACGGGGTCAACGGCCTTTCGTCGGGTTACTGTGTGATGTCCTGCTTCATCTTCGGCTGCTATTTTTACCATACGGGCGACCTGACGATGACAGTCTTTGCGGCGGTCTGTGCCGGCGCTTTGATACCCTTCTTCCTGCACAATGTCTTTGGCAATACTTCCCGCATGTTCATCGGTGACGGCGGCACGTTGCTGATGGGCATGGTGATGAGCATTTTTGTGACACACGTGCTGGACGGAAGTTCTTACAGCCCGGTCCATGTGGCACGCGGCATGGGGCTGATACCGTTTACCCTGTCGGTGCTCTCCATCCCGGTGTTCGACACGCTCCGCGTGATGTCCTGCCGCATCGCCAAGGGCCGTTCACCGTTCATGCCGGACAAAACCCATCTCCACCACCTGTTTATAGAAGTCGGATTCTCCCATGCGGGCACCACGTTCTGCATCCTTACGCTCAATTCGCTGGTTGTCCTGGCTTGGTGTGGGATGTATGCGGCAGGCGTTTCCGTGGACATGCAGTTGTATGCAGTCATCCTGTTGGGAGTCGCTTTCACGTTCGGGCTATATTCCGGAGTGAAGTCCTTGCCCCGCAAAGGAAGCGTCTACCGTTTCTTGCGCCGTTGCGCGGTGCTTTCGCACATTGAGCGCAAAGGCATTTACCTGTGGATGCAGCGGATGGTGGATAAGAACTGAGCGAATTTTCATTGCTTTCTAAGTTGAATCCCGGGCGTAATCAAGTTGATCGCGATGCCTTTTTAAGTTGATTGCAGGGAAAATCAAGTAGGAAAAACTGTTGCCTTAGGGCTGGTTATGTTGTTTCATACCGTAAACTTGCAAACTTGCAGAACTTGCAGCCCCCTCCTACGCACACACGCGCGTATACGCGTACGTGCGTGTGAAGAAAGCCTCCACAGAGGCTAAATGTTGTTTATGTGTACAAGTGATTCGGGTGATTGTTCATCAGAATGGGTAAAATAGGTTTCTTTGCGGATATATTCCGTAAAATTGAAGTTATTGGATGCCTCATTTTCACCTGCGCATATTATATGTACACGTGCGTGCGTGTGCGTAGGAAGGGGCTGCAAGTTCTGCAAGTTTGAAAGTTTTGCCCTTTGGAAAAATAACATTGCTGGTTTTTGCGGGTTATTCCTCCCTGTAAAATTTGGAATCTCCGCAGATTTGAGTAACTTTGTAAAAAGAAAGCAGAAAGGAGGAAAGAGTATGATGACATATCTGACCGTAAAAGTAGATAGTGGCTTACTGGAAACGATTAGCCAGTATGCACAGAGCAAAGGAAAAACTGTTGCGGATTTGATAGAAGCACAGTTGAGAAAGCTGGTTGACATGCAGGAAAGCAAGGCGTCGGACAAACCTGTTTCCTCCCGCTTGCGTGGTGTTGTGAAACTGCCCAAGGATTTTGATTATAAAAAGGCATTGGAAAATCGCAATGTATGAAACATTTCTTTGTAGATACCAATGTCATTTTGGATATGCTTGCAGACCGCGAAGGGTATGCCGATGCGGCATCGGCTGTGTTTGATGCTGCCGGACGAGGTGAAATAAAGCTGTCTGTCTGTGCATTGTCTTATTCCAATATCTTTTATATTCTTCGCAAATGCATAGGGAGCAATCAGGCTGTGGCAAGTTTGAGAGAACTTTCTCGTTTTGTTTCCATACTTTCGGTGGATGATGCTGTCATACGGAATTCTTTGTATTCGGATTTTACCGATTATGAAGATGCTATACAATATTATTCTGCCTGTCAGGACAGTACGATTGACGGTATCATTACGCGCAACGGCAAAGACTTTTCTCCTTCGGAAATACCTGTATTCGCTCCTTGGGAAGTTTGAGCTTGTTTAAATTTTATTCTTTAATATTTTTATGCAACCTTTTATGGGTTGTTTCTTTCCGGTAAGTGTTTAAAAATAGTGTTTTGTCCTAAAGTGTTGTTTTATTTTGGGGCACAACAGTAAGCATACAATCCTCTGATGGGGTACGTCAAATTTGGACGTTTGCTATCATCTTGGCATCGTGTAACTTCACCATAAATATATAAATGTTGAATATCAATCGTTTTATCGGCGAGTACATCACTTCTCGTCCGACAAGCCTGTTTATGCCTGATATTGAGGCAAACCGGGAAAAACTTCGGGAAGAGATTGAGGGCAAAAGCCTGTTGGTCATAGGCGGAGCAGGCTCCATCGGTTCTTCTTATATTCGTGCCGTCTTGCCGTTCAAGCCTTCCAAACTGGTAGTTGTGGATTTGAATGAGAACGGCTTGGCAGAGCTTACCCGTGACCTCCGCTCCACGTATGGCATGTACGTACCTGATGATTATCGTACTTATACGTTGAATTTTGCCGATCCTATTTTTGCGCGGATCTTCCGTGAAGAAAAAGGCTTTGACATTGTGGCAAATTTCTCTGCCCACAAGCATGTGCGGAGCGAGAAAGACAAATATTCTGTCCAGGCATTGCTGGAAAACAACGTTATCAAGGCTAAGAAATTGCTTGACCTGTTGTCCGAATTTCCACCTCGTCATTTCTTTTGCGTGTCGACAGACAAGGCTGCCAATCCGGTAAATATCATGGGTGCCAGCAAGCGTATCATGGAAGACATGATCATGGCTTATACATCCAAGTTTAAGGTTACTACTGCCCGTTTTGCAAACGTGGCTTTTTCCAACGGTTCGTTGCTTGCCGGTTTTGTCGAACGGGTAATGAAGAAGCAGCCTTTGGCTGCTCCTTGCGATGTAAAACGGTATTTTGTTTCTCCCGAAGAAAGCGGCCAGATTTGTATGCTTGCCTGCATGTTGGGACATAACGGGGAAATTTTTTTCCCGAAACTGGGTGAAGAAAAAATGATGACTTTTTCTACCATTTGCGACCGTTTCCTGTCTGCCTTGGGTTATGAGAAAAAAGAATGCGGAAGTGATGAGGAGGCCAAACGTTTTGCATCGGAAATGCCGGAAGACAGCAAGGTCTATCCCGTGGTTTATTTCAAGAGCGACACGACCGGAGAGAAAGACTTCGAGGAGTTCTTCGTGCCCGGTGAGAAACTGAACCTGAACCGTTTTTCTTCTTTAGGCGTGATAGAGGATGTAAAGAAACGTCCGATGGAAGGACTGGAAACGTTCTTTGGTGAACTGGAAAATATTTTCCATGAGAAAGACTTTACCAAAGCCGAGGTTGTGGAAGCCATCAAGCGCTTCCTTCCCAATTTCGAGCATGTGGAGAAAGGGAAGAATTTGGACCAGAAAATGTGATTATGTATATTCCTATACAGAAAGAAGGTCACGATTTTTTTATTGATTATTTAAAAGGGGTAAGTATTCTGTTTGTGGTACTGACTCATTGTTTGCCGAAGCAAGAATACATACTCTTTTCTTTATGGGGCGCTCAAGCTGTCCCTCTCTTCCTTTTAATTCAAGTTTTCCATGCATATAAAAAAGGTATTGACAAGGTTCCATTATCTTATAACTTGCCCAAGTTATTTCAGCGTATATTGAAACCTTTTGTTGTCCTCTTGGTTGTAGAGGTCGTTTTGTTAGTAATTGTTTATAAACAAGAAATAGTTTCGGTATTTAAAAGTGCTGTTATATCCGGAGGAATTGGTCCGGGTTCCTATTATGTTTGGATTTATCTCCAATTCTTCTTTTTGTTACCGATTTTTGCTTTTGTTATTAAGCGATTAGGCAAACTTAATAGTTTCTTTTTCTTTACTTTTTTGTGTATTCTTATAGAAATAGCGTGTAGTTATATTCAGCCTTATTGGTTTATATATAGATTGTTGTCTATTAGGTATCTCTATTTGGTTTATTTGGGCTATTTATGGGTATCTGATGGTATTGTAATTAATAAGAATACCGTATTTCTGTCGGTTTTGAGTATTGTTTTTATCCTGATATTTGCTTATACGGATTGGAATCTGGAACCATGGTTCTATTCTAATGCATGGAAAATATTTCATTGGGTTACTTATTTTTACACGGCTTATTTATTTATTTATTTATTTATTGTTCATTACTTATCAACATTTAGGTATTCGGGTGAGAAAGTTTTGTTGTGAAATGGGGAAATACTCTTATGAGATATTTCTGCTTCAGATGTTTGTTTTTACTTTCTTTCCATCTTTGGATTTTTTGGAGAATAAATATCTAACAATTATGCTGAGGATTATGCTAACAACCTCTTTGAGTATATTACCGGTTTTGTTGTATAAGAAATATATAGTTGTAAAGCAATAAAATATGGAGTATAATCAGATAACCGATTTTATCCACCAGTTGTACGGGACGGAAGAATCCGTTCCCCTTCATGCCCCTCTTTTTATCGGCAACGAGAAGAAGTACTTGGAGGAATGTATTGACACGACATTTGTTTCCAGTGTGGGCAAGTTTGTAGACCGTTTTGAAGCGGATATGGCCGCTTATACGGGTGCCAAGAAAGCTGTGGTATGTGTAAGCGGGACGAATGCCCTTCACATGGCTATGATGCTTGTAGGCGTGGAACACGATGACGAAGTGCTGACACAAGCCTTGACTTTCATTGCTACCTGCAACGCCATCAGTTACATCGGTGCACATCCCGTATTCATCGATGTGGATATGGAAACCTTGGGACTTTCCCCGGCAGCCGTGAAAGAATGGTTGGTGAGGAATGCCGAACTGAAAGACGGTGTATGTTATAATAAAAATACTGGCCGTCGGGTGAAAGCCTGTGTGCCCATGCATACCTTCGGTCACCCGGTGAAGATGGACGAATTGATTGATCTTTGCAACGAGTGGCATTTAGAATTGGTGGAAGATGCCGCCGAAAGCATCGGCAGCCTGTACAAAGGTCGTCATACTGGCACTTTCGGCAAGGTCGGTGCCATCAGTTTTAACGGTAATAAGACTATCACCACGGGCGGCGGCGGTATGCTGCTGTTCCAAGATGAAGAACTGGGTAAGCTGGCCAAGCACCTGACCACGCAGGCCAAAGTGCCTCACCGTTGGGCTTTTGTGCACGATCATATCGGTTATAACTACCGTATGCCCAATATTAATGCCGCTTTGGGTTGTGCCCAGTTGGAGAATGTGGAACGTTACGTGAAGGACAAACGTGAAACCGCCGCTATCTATGCAGACTTCTTCAGCTGTATCCCCGGCATCACCTTTTTCACGGAACCTGAAAATTGTCGTTCTAACTATTGGTTGAACGTGGTGATGCTGGATAACAAGGCCGCACAGCAGGATTTTTTGGAATATACCAACGACCACGGTGTGATGACCCGTCCCGTATGGGAATTGATGAACCGTTTGGAAATGTTTAAGCACTGTGAAACAGACGGGCTGAAGAATACGCAGTGGTTGGCGGACAGGATTGTGAATATACCGAGTAGTGTAAGGTTGAAAGCATGAAAACTTTGAATATCTTATTTTTAGGAGGAGCAAAACGTGTCTCAGTGGCCAGACATTTGAAAGAATATGGTCAAAGTATAGGATATGTTGTTAATATATTTTCTTATGAACTTGGAGATAAACTTCCGATAGCTTCTGTAGGTAAGATTATAGTAGGCTTAAAGTGGAGTGATAAGAATTTGATATCAGATCTGCAAAGGGTAATAAAAGATAAAAATATCAATGTGGTCTTGCCATTTGTTGACCCAGCTATTTTGGTTGCTTCCAGATTAAAAGAACTTTGTCCTGACGTTTTCATTCCTGTATCAGGAAAAGATATATGTGAGATAATGTTCGATAAATTATTATCGGCCAGATGGTTTAAAAATAATAGCATTCCTCAGCCTGATTTTTTTGAAAAAGTTGAAGATATTCATTATCCGGTTATTTTAAAACCACGTACAGGGTCTGCCTCTAAAGGAATTTTAGTTTGTGGGAGTCAAGAAGAATTGCCCGTGAAAGTGGATAGCTATTTGGTTCAGCATTATATTAAAAATCCTACTGAGATTTCTGTTGATTGCTATGTGGGACGAAATGGCGAAATTCTTTCTGTTGTACCACGGATTCGTTTGGAAACTTTGGGCGGTGAGGTCGTTAGAAGTCAAACTATGCGTGATGAGAGTGTCATAGAATTATCTTGCAAAATATTATCGTCGGGCTGTTTTCGTGGCCCTATTACAATTCAATTTTTGAAAGATAAGGATGGGAATCTGTATGTAATGGAGATAAATCCTCGTTTGGGAGGTGGAGTAGTAACCAGTATAGGAGCAGGTTCTGGTATCATTTCAATGTTGATCAAAGAAGCTTTGCAATATGAGGTTAGACCTAAATGTGATTGGAAAGATAGGACTATGATGGTAAGATACTTGGAGGAGGTAATTTTTTATGCAGATAATAATTGATATGGATGGTACAATTTGTACTGAAGAGCGTCAATTTAGTCGGTGTTTGGCCACGCCTAAAACAGGGGCTGTTGAAGCAATAAATTCTTTATATGACGCAGGTCATATAATTATCATTTATTCAGCCCGCACATGGGCTGAGTATGAGATGACAATTGATTGGTTGCAAAGGTATGGGGTTAAGTTCCATCAATTATTTATGGGAAAGCCGGTAGGTGATGTCTGGATAGACGATAGGGCGATAACTTGTAAAAATAATTGGGATGATATTTTGAAAATGTTACAGAAGAAATGAACAAGGTTCTAATAATTGCAGAAGCAGGAGTTAATCATAATGGCAATTATGAATTGGCAAAAAAAATGATAGAGGTTGCCAAAAACGCAGGTGCAGATTATATTAAATTTCAAACGGCTATACCTAAGCAGGTTATATCCAAATATGCAGAGATGGCAGCCTATCAGAAAGTAAATGTTGGCAAGCAGGAAAGTCAACTTGAAATGTGCGAAAGAATTCATTTGCCACTGTCAAGTTATGCATCTTTGAAACGTTATTGTGATGTTGTTGGAATAAAGTTTTTGTCTACTCCTTTTGATCTAACATCTATTGATACTCTCTCCATGTTAGATATGGATTACATGAAAATTCCATCAGGTGAGATTACAAATTTGCCTTATCTTCGGAAATTAGCCCGGTTACATAAACCTATTATAATGTCCACAGGAATGTGTAAATTAGGTGAAATTGAAGATGCTTTGGATGTCCTGTTATCTAACGGTTTGTCTTTGGATATGATATCGTTGTTACATTGTAATACGGAATATCCTACTCCTATGTCGGATGTGAATCTTAATGCCATGTTGACTTTGAAGCGAGCGTTTGGAGTTAGAGTCGGTTATTCTGACCATACGCAAGGGATTGAAGTCCCTATTGCTGCTGTGGCAAAAGGTGCAGAAATCATTGAAAAGCATTTCACTTTAGACAAGACGATGGAAGGCCCGGATCACAAAGCTTCATTGGAACCTCAAGAATTAAAAGCCATGGTGAAAGCCATTCGGAACATAGAACAGGCATTGGGCGACGGGCATAAAACCGTTTCCGAATCAGAACGAAAAAATATGGCCATAGCCCGTAAAAGTATTGTAGCTGCTCGAAGTATCAAGGCTGGCGATGTTTTTACAGAAGATAATATAACCGTAAAACGGCCTGGCAATGGTATATCTCCCATGTTGTGGGATTCCGTCTTAGGACATATTGCGACACGTGATTTTGAAGAAGATGAACTGATTACGCTATGAGGAAAATTTGTGTCGTGACTGGAACCCGTGCTGAGTATGGGCTTCTTAGCAGGCTGATGCGAATGGTTGATAACGCTCCCGATTGCCAGCTTCAGGTAATAGCAACAAACATGCATTTAATGCCTGAATATGGAAATACATACCAAGAAATAGAAGCGGATGGATTCTGTATTGATGAGAAAGTCTTCATGTATAAAAGGTCTGACGATGCTTATGGGGTGATAAATTCTATGTCGGAAGAAATGGCCGGGATGAATGCTGCGTTGCGTAGATTATCGCCAGATATGGTTGTTGTATTAGGAGATCGGTATGAAATGTTAGTCGTGGCTATTGTTGCCATGTTGCAGCGTATTCCGATAGTCCATTTGTACGGGGGAGAAATCAGTGAAGGTGCTGTTGACGATTGCATACGGCATTGCATCACGAAATTGAGCAATTTACATTTTACTTCTACCGAAGAAAACCGTAAGCGGGTAATTCAATTGGGCGAGGATCCGGATACTGTATTTTATGTAGGCGCTATTGGTGTGGAAAACATGAAGAAAATCCCATTGCTTGGTAAGGAGGATTTGGAGCGCTCTTTGGATTTTTCTTTGGGGACAGATACGATAATGGTGACCTATCATCCTGTAACTTTGGGTAAACGGAGTGCGCAAGAAGATATCTCCGATTTTCTCAAAGCTCTTGATAATTTTCCTAATTTGCGTATTTTGTTTACGATGCCCAATTCTGATCAAGGTGGGAATAGCATAAAATCGGCTATAGAATCATATTGTCGGTTACACTCCGACCGTGCTAAGTGTTTTGCTTCTTTAGGCGTAAAACGCTATCTGTCCGCAATGCAATATGTGGCGGCAGTAGTAGGTAATTCATCCAGTGGTTTGGTAGAAGTGCCCTCGTTTTGTATTCCGACATTGAATATTGGTGACAGACAGAAAGGACGTACACGTGGCAGGTCTGTTTATGACTGTGCCAGTGATACAGATGCTGTCACTAATGGTCTGAATACGGTTCTTTCGCAAGAATTTAGAGAGCAGGCGAAGAATGCTTCCAATCCTTATGAGAAAGAAAATACGGCTGAAAATATTTTTCGGATTATATCGGCTTATCCGTTGGATCAATTGAGCCAGAAGATATTTTATGATTTGAAGTAAGATGAATATATTGGTTGTAATCCCTGCCCGTGGCGGGAGCAAGGGGATTCCTGGGAAAAACATAAAGCCATTGCATGGCAAACCTTTGATTTACTATGCAATAGATGCCGCCCGTGGCATAACGGACGACACTCATATTTGTGTATCTACGGATGACATGCATATTATTGAAGTGGTGGAAAGATATGGATTGAAAGTCCCCTTTGTACGTCCTGCAAACTTGGCAACAGATACTGCGGGTACGTATGAAGTCCTTTTGCATGCCTTGAGATTTTATGAAGAACGGGATGAACACTTTGATGCGGTTGTACTTCTGCAAGCTACTTCTCCTTTTCGTACAAGTGGCCACGTGAGGGAAGCGTTGACCCTTTACTCGAAAGACGTGGACATGGTTGTCAGTGTGAAAGAGACGGATTCCAATCCTTATTATATTTGCTATGAGGAAGATAAAGAAGGAATGCTTCACATTTCTAAGGGGGACGGACATTATACACGGCGTCAGGATTGTCCGCCTGTATATGAATATAACGGGGCTATTTATATAATTAACCCGGAAAGTCTAAAAAGAATGCCGATGTCTAAGTTTACCCGGCGGAAGAAATATCTGATGGATAAAGTACATTCCTTGGATTTGGATACGATGTTGGATTGGAAAATGGCAGAGATCATTTTCGATGATATAACTTTATGAATGGAATTCACATAGTTGCTCAAGATTGCACGATAATAAATGCGCTCGAGAGAATTAATACGATAGTGAAAGGCCCATTGGTCTTGTTTGTGGTGGATGACATGCAACAGATGGTGGGCACTTTGACAGATGGTGATATACGCCGGGCATTGATACGGGGCATAGGTGTGGAGCATCCGGTTTCGGAAGCCATGCATCGTGATTTTAATTTTCTTCGTAAAGGTGTCAATGACGATGTGGGCAATCTTCGCCGACAGCGCGATCTCAAGATGAAACTTGTACCTATCTTGGATGACAGAAATTGCATCGTAGAGATAGTGAACTTGGAGAAATATCACACCAAACTGCCAGTGGATGCAGTTCTGATGGCAGGAGGGAAAGGGGAGAGGCTGCGTCCTTTGACCGAGAAAACGCCCAAGCCATTGATAAAGATAGGTAACAAGTGTATCATAGATTACAATATCGACAATTTGTTATCTTATGGCTTAAAGCATATTTCTGTTACGGTAAATTATCTGCGTGAACAGATTGAAGAACACTTTAGCGTACCTCGGGACGGTGTAAAAATTGCGACCGTTCGCGAGCCTCAGTATTTAGGAACTATCGGGAGTATTAGGTTTGTGAGGACATTTTATAATGATACGATCCTTGTGATGAATTCTGATTTGTTTACCAATATTGATTACGAGGATTTTTACCTTCACTTCAAACAGAACGATGCAGATATGAGTGTGGCGGCTGTACCCTATGTGGTGAAAGTGCCATACGGAGTATTCAATTTGGAAGGCCGTGATATAAAAGGCGTGACAGAGAAGCCTACCATTAGCTACTATGCCAATGCCGGTATTTATCTGATCAAGAGGGAAAGGCTGGACTTGATACCCCAAAATGAGTTTTTCAATGCCACGGATTTCATGGAGCTGTTGATTGCAAAAGGCTATAAAGTGATACGCTATCCGATTTCCGGTTATTGGATTGACATCGGTCAGCATGACGAACTGGAGAGGGCGAGGGAGATTGCGAAACATATAAACAGGGTATGATATGGGGGTAGTTAAGAGTACTGTATATTATTCTATAGGGGAAATCTGTCCCAGAATTTTATCTTTTTTCCTTCTTCCCATCTTTACAAGATATCTTTCTACTTCCGATTATGGTATATTGTCGTATACGAATTCCATATCGACATTACTGTTGGGGTTGGGTATAATGTCATTGAATTCCTATGTGCTTCGTTATTTTTTTATTTATAAAACAGACGTTGAACGGAGGAGGATGATAGGCACCATATATTGTTTTATAGGCCTGACAAATGTCCTACTTTTTTTATTGATATATTTGTCTGGTCCTTATTTGCTTTCTGAATTTGATATACAGATACCTTGGAATCCTTACTTTAAGTATGCATTGATAATAAATCTGTTGGATTCTTTCTCTGTCATTCCTTTGGCTGTATACAGAGTAAAGCAGCAGCCTTTGAATTTTGTCGCTTTATCATTCGGACGTACATTGTGTGTCGCGTTATTGAATATTTATTTTATAGTCTATGCCAAAACCGGATTGGTAGGTTATTATCATTCCATGCTATATGTATATATCCCCTTTTTCTTCATTTACTTGTATATCATCAGCAAAAATGCAGTATTTTGTTTGCGAAAGGAAGATGTATGTACTGGACTGAAATATGCTCTTCCGCTTTTGCCCGGCGCATTAAGTTATATTGTTTTAAGTACTTTCGACCGGGTAATCCTTGAGCGGTATGTCGCTCTTTCTATTATTGGCATTTACAATATCGCTTATACTTTGTCTTTTGCCTTAAATGTTGTCAATCAAAGTGTGTATAAGGCTATAGAACCCGAAATATTTAAGCGATATGGAACTCCCGATTATGAGCAATTTCTAAATCAAGCCAAGCGGGTATTTTTTCCATTACTTTATTTAGTAGGCATGGGGATAACATTATTCTCGCAGGAGTTTTTTTTCTTTATAACTTCAAAGGATTTTTATGAGGGGTATAAACTGGTACCATTTTTAATCTGTACTGCAGTTTTATCCGGGCAAAATGTTTTGTATTCAAATGTGTTGGGTGCGGAAAGACGAACTAAAGTCAGTGGTGGAATAACAATCGCGGGTGGTATCTGTAGTTTTACTCTCAATATGATACTTATTCCTGTTATGGGTGTATGGGGAGCAGCCATTTCGTCTGTTACATCTTTTGCTTTTATGAATTTCTTATTGTATAAGAATGTCAATCTGCAACGTAAATCTGTTATCCGAGAATATGTATCTTTATTGGTATTGCTTTTCATACCTTGTTTACTTTCCTTATTTGATATGGATATTTCTTTCTTTACTGCAGGACTGAAGGTCGTTATTGTAGTAGCATTTAGTATATATTTATTGGCCTTGTATGGATGGCATAAACAAAATGTAGTCTCGTTGTGTCAATCCTACTTTAATATGCGCAAAAGATCGTAGATATAACTGATTGTAATATTGAAAAATAGAGTTTTAAGGAAAGAACATTTATGAGCCAAGAAATATGTGACAGATTTTTGTCTTTTGAGGAAGAACAGGGAATGTTTAACTTAAGAGACTCTAAAGGGAGGCCTGTATGGGATATTTTGCGTTACCATATATATAGTAATTTGATTTATGGAGATTATAAAAAGAAATCGCATCAAGTTTCCAGAGATTACATCTATAAGTGCAAAGTATTGTTTAAATGGCTAAAGTCATTGTTCATACGGAGCAAGTATCTGTTTTATTTAGCTTCCAGGAATAAAAAAAACGATGGAAAATTATTCGATAAAAATGCGGATGATGTATTGAAATGTTTGTCCGGTCACGACTGTATTATTATTGAGTCGTTTAGTCGGGTGGATTCTTCCGATTTATCATATGATATGGGTTTCTTGTTGGCAAATTTCCCTTTTTCTTTGCTTTATAGAATATACCCTGCTCCTTCATTCGATTTCACAGGTATATACCGGACTGTGAAAGCTCAATTCCCGAGTTTAAGTATTTCCATCATAGAGTTAAGACGGATATATATACGGTTCTATGCGCAAAGAGCTTTTTATAAATTCTTTTTAAAAAGATGGAAAATACGGAAAGTTTTCCTTGTTCAAAATGATATCCAAAAGGGATTGATAGCGGCCTGTAAAGAACTTGGCATAGCGATTTATGAATTTCAGCATGGTATTGTAGAACACGGTCATATGGCATATTCTTATTCTCCCCGTACTAAACCATCAGACGTATATCTTCCCGACACAATTTTCTCATTATCCAAATTTTGGTTCAAGGATTTGACAATGCCGGGTGTGCATGTACTGCCTATTGGAAATAATAATTTCTGGATTATGCCTGTTTCTAAAGAGGCTGGTAGTGGGAAAAACATATTGGTTATTTCTGCAGATGTATACGGGGAAGAACTTTCTTCCTTTGTAAAGGAATGCGTGAAAGATAGCTTTTTCAATAGTTATACATTTTATTTTAAGTTGCATCCCAATCAGTTTGGAGAGAAAGGCTGGTATATTGATTATTTTAGAGAATGTGCTAATGTAGAGGTAATAACAGATGAATGGGATGTACCTACTTTGGTTAGGAAATCAGAAACTATATTGGCTATTGTTTCTACAGCAGTTTATGAGGGATTGCAAGGAAATTCTCGTGTGTGCATCTTGAAAAGAGACAATTATCTGGCTCACAAATGTCTTTTTAACCATCCTAATGTGTTCTTAATAGATTCAAGAGACGACTTTAAGAAATCTATTTTAGGACCGCTAAAATCTAATGATGAAGTATTTTTTTCTTCATTTAATATGGACTTATTTAAACAATCATTGTCAAAAAATAAATGTTGATGGGGAATAAATTTTTAGTTTACTATTTTAATCGTTCTGCCCATCTTTTTATTAGAATAATCTTTTCTTTTAAATGGCGTGTATTGTTGAGGTCTTTTGGAAAAAAATCTCAAATTATATCTCCATTATCTCTTGATGGAAAAGAAAATATGATTATAGGGAATAGGGTTTATGTTGGCTATAAGACGTGGTTGGCTGCATTGCCATTAACGGGTGAAAAAGAGTGTATTTTGGAACTTCAAGATGGAGTGACTGTTGGACATTTTAATCATATCTACGCGACCAAGAAGATCGTTTTGGAACGTGATGTATTGACTGCAGATAAAGTTTATATATCAGATAATCTACATGGGTATGAAGATATAAATCTACCTATAAAGCAGCAACCAATTATACAACACCGAGAAGTTGTAATTGGTGAAGGATCATGGTTGGGTGAAAATGTATGTGTGCTTGGTGCAAAGATAGGTAAGCATTGTGTAATTGGTGCAAATAGCGTTGTGACCAAGGATATTCCTGATTACTGTGTTGCAGTAGGGGTGCCGGCTAAAGTAATTAGAAGTTATGATTCAAGTTTAAATATGTGGGTGAATATTAAAAATGGTTTACAAAATGGGGGGGGTAAAAAGATTATTCGGATTTGCGCTGAGAGTTATTATGTATTTGTGGCGTAAGCCTCGATATAGACGTTATTCTTTTTCTGCATATATTCACCGGGTGAACTTTATAACTCCTCGTTATGTAGAGTGTGGTAGACAGGTGTATGTCGGATTTAATGCAAGGATTCAAGGAGTTAGTAAATATAATAATGCATATTTTTTTCCATCCATTATTTTAGAAGATGGAGTGAGTATTCAGCAGAATGTTCATTTGACTTGTGCCAATCGAATTGTTATAGGAAAAAACACGGCAATCGCAGCTAATGTAACCATTACAGATATCCATCATTCTTATGAGGATATTTCAATTCCGATAGAACAACAAGATATTAAAGTCGGTTTTGTAGAAATTGGGGAAGATTGTAAAATTTACAACAATGTGGTGATACTTCCTAATGTCAGAATAGGGAAACATGTAACTGTGGGTGCCAATTCGGTTGTGAATAGCAATCTGCCTGATTATTGTGTGGCGGTTGGCATTCCAGCCTGTATTATCAAGCGTTATGATTCTATCACAAAAGCTTGGCGGAAAACCAATCCGCAGGGCGAATTTATAGATTAATCAAATAAACAAATGAAACATATTCTTGTTACCGGCGGAGCCGGATTCATCGGATCCAACCTCGCCTTGAAACTCGTGTCCAAAGGATACGAAGTGACTGTATTGGATAACCTGTCCCCCCAGATACACGGGGCTAATCCGGAAGAAACTTCCCCGTTGTACCGTTCCATACTGGGAAAGGTGCAGTTCATCAAAGGTTCTGTGACTGAGCGTGCGGACTGGCTCCGTGCTTTGGAGGGGGTGGACTGCGTAGTCCATTTGGCTGCTGAAACCGGAACAGGACAATCGATGTACGAGATACAGAAATATGTAGGGGTGAACATCGGTGGTACGGCTTTGCTGTTGGATATCCTGACCAACACGAAACACTCGGTAAAGAAAGTGGTAGTGGCGGAATCGAGAGCCATCTACGGGGAAGGACGTTATTATAGCGATGAGTTGGGACGTTATGTCTATCCGGAAGAACGCGCGGATGAAGACATGGCACGGAGTGACTTTGAAGTGAAATATCCCGGCTGCAAACAGCCGCTTAAATTAGTGGCGACTACGGAAGATTCGTTGGTTCACCCGACTTCTGTGTATGGCATCACGAAGCAGGTACAGGGACAGCTGGTTCATCTGGTATGCCCTTCTATCGGCATCGCATCGGTGTCTTATCGTTATCAGAATGTCTACGGTCCCGGGCAGTCGCTTTCCAACCCTTACACGGGCATCCTATCCATCTTTTCGACCCGCATCAAGAACGGGAATGAAATCAACATCTTTGAGGACGGGAAGGAAACGCGCGACTTTGTTTACATTGACGACGTAGTGGATGCCACTATCTTGGGCATAGAGAAGAAAGAAGCGAACGGGCATGTGTTCAATGTGGGCACGGGCGTGGCGACAGACGTGCTGACCGTGGCCAACACGTTGATAGAGAAATACGGTATTCAGGTTCCGGTGCGGGTGTCGGGCAATTACCGTTTGGGCGACATCCGTCACAACTATGCGGACATTACCGCTGCCCGTACCGTTCTGGGTTTTGAACCGAAATGGAGTTTCAGTGACGGTATCGGCGAGTTTGTGAAATGGGTGAACCGTCAGGAAGTGCAGGAAGACAAATACGAAGCCTCGATTGAGGAAATGAAGCGGAAAGGGCTTTATAAGTAGAAGACTTAATAATTATCGTTATGATACCCAAAACTATACATTATTGTTGGTTAGGAAAAGGGAGAAAATCTTCCTTAATAAGGAAGTGCATTAATTCGTGGAAAAGGGTAATGCCAGAATGGACATTTATAGAATGGAATGAAGAAAATTTTGATACAGAGAGTTTAGTTTATGTAAAAGAGGCCATTGCACATAAAAAATATGCTTTTGCCACAGACTATATTCGTCTATATGCACTATACAATTATGGTGGTATTTATCTTGATACAGATATTTTATTATTTAACTCATTAGAGCCATTTAGAACTAATAAGATGTTTACTGCACACGAGTGTTTCGATAGCATCTTTGCTATGTATAAAGATTCAATAGATAGTGCAGGTGTACATGTGCCCAATACTCCTATCGGAGGATTTGGCATTATGTCAGCAGTGATTGGTGCTGAAAAGGGGCATTGGTTCATTAAAGAATGTATGGATTATTATCAAAACATGGAGTTTAAGGTGGATAGGCTTTTAATAATAGATGGGTTAATGGCTTCAATGCTGGAAAAATATGGTTATAGATATAAAGATGAATTGCAGATATTAAAAGATATAGCAATTTATTCATCAGAAACTTTTTTAACTGATGCTAGGGACTATAGAGGTATATGTACAGCAATTCATTGGTGCTCTGCAAGTTGGACGCATCTTAATTTTCGGCGTCGAATAATTTTTCTAATGCCATATTTTGCATTAAAATATTTCAATATCAGGAATAAATTCAGACAATGTTAAGATCACTAGTGTTTATATTATAAAATTACAAATGTCCAAAAAGATTTTATTTATCGCACCTAATTATTTTGGTATTCAAGAAAAAATAAAAAAATGTTTGGAGAAGCAAGGATATCAGGTATTTTATATCAATGATTCAGATAACAGTTTTTTTATAAATATAATCAAGAGAATCCCATATATAGAAAAAAAAATACGATTTCGAAAAAGGGGAAAAATAGAGAAAATTGCTCAAAATAACTCTATTGATACTTTATTTGTGATAAGAGGTAGCCAACTGGATTGTAATGATTGGCGCATTTTTTTTGAGCACACAAATATCCCTCATAAACTAATGTACCAATGGGATTCAGTCAGAAATTTTGATTATACAAACGTTGCATCTCTTTTCGATAAAGTTTATACTTTTGATAAGGAAGATAGTATAAAATATGGTTATTGTTACTATCCTCTATTTTTTGAAAAAGTAAAATCAGAAGTAGCACCGACAATTGATTTATTGTTTGTCGGAATTTGGCATAGTGATCGGATTAAAATACTAAATCGTATTTATGAACAAGCACAACAGAAGGGATTGAGTTGTGATTTTCGAGTTTATTATCCTTGGTACCTTTATCTTTGGTTAAAATATGTACGAAAGAAAGATATGCAATCCCCTTTTTGGCGTTTCAAAAAAATATCCAGAAAAGAAATGGATTTTTTGTATGCACATACAAGATGTGTTGTAGATATAAATCACCCATTGCAATCTGGATTGACAATGCGTACCATGGAAACAATTGGGAATAATAAAAAGTTGATTACAACCAATGGTTTTATTAAGCAAGAAAAGTTCTATTCAAGTGACAGCATACAGATTATTGATCGCGATGTCACAGGAATAAATTTTTCTTTCTTGGATAAAGAGACGCATTATGAAGGGGTAGATTGTTATGAATTGACGAATTGGCTTGTTAATATGTTTGACAATGGGGAGCATAACAAAGCGAAATGACTATAAATTGAAATGGATTGCCATTCTTTTGTTTTTGCTTTATCCGATAGCTTCAATTCCTTTAATTGTAGCTGGCATATTGAAGAAACAAAAATGGGCTTTCGTGCTTTTCTCTTGCTTTATGGGATTATTGGCTATATTGTATCCACCAGCAGGAGACCTGTATCGTTATGCGAAAGACTTTGAACTGTATTCAGAGAGTGATTGGAATACTTTTTGTCTTCTATTAATTTTTAAATTTGACTATTTTCTTCCCTTATTATCCTATGCTATTGGCCATTTGGGAGGAACTGTAGAACTGACCCGTTTCATATTTGCTTTTCTTTCTTATTACTTGATGTTTGATTTGTTTTCTTTGATTTGTAGAGATAATAATCTTAATGACAAGAAAATATACATCTATGTTTTCATCATATTTATTCCATTAACTTTTTGGACTTTTTTGTTCCGTTACTATTTTGCATTGGTGTTTCTTTTAAATGGTTCGTATCGATGGTTCGTTCATAATGAGAAAAAAGGTATTCTGTTTGTCGCGTTATCTGTATTGGCTCATGTTAGTTATTTACCTTTCTTTTTTCTGTGTTTCTTTTCTAAAAATCGTTTTTTCAAATTTAGTTATTTAGTAGTAGTCTTACTTTGCATATTAGCATTATGTTGTGATACTACTTCTATTGGGGAAAAGATTCTATCATATCTTCCCTTTTCTGATTCTTTGTTGGCTCATATCGGAGAATATATAGATGGCAGTCAATCCGAATCTATTGTAAGGGATTTCTCACTAAAGCAAATGATAGTGTATGTGTTTTCTAATGTATTATCGCTTTTTGTGTTGTATGTCTATCTGAAAATATATAGGAAAAAATTTACGTCATACATGGGATTTATAAATTCGACATTACTTATGTTGTTGTTTTCTTCTTCATTTCCAGTTATATTTTCACGTTTAATGTCTGTATGTCTATTTCAATTAAAGATGAGTATATTGGCTTTTTCAGAAAAATATCAGCAAGTACATTTTAAAATACTTTGTTATATTTCAATTTTTGTATTGTTAGTTTCTGTATGGCAGCGTCGTTTTTTCTTTGCAGATGGATATATATGGAAAATTTTTACTTCTACTAGTTTTGAAATTGTTACATTTTCATACTCTGATTCATGGATAAATAATCATTTAAATGAAGATGGCGATTTTTATAATAGACTAAATGCTATTGATTGATAATCATTGTTTATTATGTCTGCAAAGAAATACATAGCCTTTTTTTTGCCAAGCCTTAATATAGGAGGAATTGAGCAAGTTTTTATTTGTTATGCGAATAATTTAGTTGCAAAGGGATATCAAGTAGATTTCGTATTGTGTAAGCAAGAGGGGAAGTTGATGGAATGTTTGTCTGACTCTGTCGGAATAGTTTCTTTAGGTGATATACAATTGAGAAAGGCGTTGTTGCCATTGAGGCGATATTTGAAAAGAAATGCACCAGATATGATTATAACGGGGGGGGATTGTCCCAATTTATTACTTATTTTATCTTCCATATTTATCAGTGTGCGAACAAAGATTATTATATCTCAGCATAATTATTATGATATAGAAGCACGTCGTAGTGTAGGTTTTTTTTCTAAAGTGCTTCAATATGCAATGAAGCTGTTATACCCATTATCAGATAAGATTATTGCGGTATCTGATGGGATATTTTCTTATCTAAAAAATGATTTATCGATAAATGCGGAGAAAATAGTGAAATTAAATAATCCGATTGATATTGATAATATAAAATATAGGTCAACATTACATGTTCCTGTAAAATTGCCCGGCAACTATGTTACATTTATTGGACGTATTTCGCCGGTAAAAAATATCTTATTTTTGTTACATGCGTTTGATGAGGCTAATATTGGGGATATTCATTTAGTAATAGTAGGGGATGGAGATTATATGCATCGTGTACGGGAGGAAATTTTAACTTTAAAAAAGAAGAAGTATGTACTGTGCGTAGGTGCAGTCGCAAATCCTCTTCCTATTTTAGCTAAATCAGAATTGCTGCTTTTACCGTCTTTTTCAGAAGCTTTTCCGACGATTTTATTAGAGGCTATGTGCTTAGGAAAAAACATAGTTGCTACTCCTACACAAGGGGCAATGGAAATTTTGAAAAATGAGAAAAATGGATTTATCAGTAATGATTTTACAGATATAAGATATTTTGCAAGATTGATAGAAAAGGCCTTGTCGATAAAAGACGCATCTCATGCGGTTAATGTTGAAAAATATTCGGTAAATAATATTATAAAGCAGTTAGAAGCGAAAGTCATATATTCTTCATGTATTTAATGAAAAATTATAAGCGTTCAAAATGACGCCTTGTTCTAAAGTAAAAAATTGACTTTCGTTGTTGTAATAAAAAAGTAGGAGTGTATAGCTGAAGCTATTATTCTGGATATTCGCTCATTCTTATATTTTGATATCCACTTGCTTGATAAGTAGTATTGCTATTTTACTTGTTTGAAGATATTTTTTCATGAGGTGATCAAAGACCACGGGGATTATGAGATCTGCGCTGATGACTATCGGAATCAATGCTAACAAACTTTAAAAATTAAGTCCGAATTTTGAAAACTTTAAGAGGAAAGCTACAAAAGGATCTTTCCTCATATGGCATGTCAAGATTGGACGCTTACAGCTCTTAATGTATATGTCAGTTCCTAAAGTAATTGTAGTTTCTGCTGTTAATATAGTAGAAGGGGGTACACTAACTATTCTTAATCAGTGTCTTGCATGTCTGGATTCAACACAGGCAATGTATCGTGAGTTTAGAATTATTGCTTTGGTGCACCGAAAGGGTATGTTCCATTTTAAAAATATAGAACTTGTAGAGTATCCTATAGCCAAAAAGAAATGGTTGTATAGGGTTTATTATGAGTATATAGGCTTTTATTTTTTATCAAAGCGCCTAAAGCCTTGGTTGTGGCTGTCATTGCATGATATATCTCCTAATGTGCGTGCTCGATTTAGAGCTGTCTATTGTCATAACTCGACACCTTTTTATCACATGAAAAGGGCGGATGTGAAATATTCATATAAGATATTCCTGTTCTCTTTGTTTTATAAATATCTATATAGAATTAATATAAAGCGGAATGATTATGTGATAGTTCAGCAGCAATGGTTGAGGGACGCTTTCCAGAAGATGTTTAGTTTGGACAGTCAACGCATCATTGTCGCTTGTCCTCATGAAGTCCCGTCGAAAGGAATTGTACGAACCAGTAGGGATTCTTATAGGGAAACAACTACATTGTTTTTCTTCCCATCATTGTCTAGGCCGTTTAAGAATTTCGAGATTGTATGTAAGGCTACAGAACTGTTATGTGCCAAGGGTTTTACAGATTTCCAAGTTGTCTTGACCATTGACGGGACAGAAAATTTATATTCAAAGGAAATAGTAAATGCTTATCGGCATAATAGGAATATATCTTTTTGCGGTAGATTGCCTTATAATGAGGTTTTTGATTTATATGAGAAAACATCCTGCTTGATATTTCCCTCTAAACTGGAAACTTGGGGATTGCCTGTTTCCGAATTTATCCAATATGATAAACCTATGATTCTGGCGGATTTACCGTATGCCCATGAAACTGCGGCAGGGGCGAATCACGTTGCATTCTTTGACCCGAACAATGAAAGGCAGTTGTGTAATTTGATGGAGGATATAATACAGAACAAAAAGGAGAAGTTTATACAAGTATCTCCGATACAGTTTAATACTCCATATGCCGATTCATGGAGTGATTTGTTTAATATTTTGTTGAGAAAGAAATGATTACAGCATCTATAGTTGCCTATCATGCTCCGGTTGATGAGCTTATGCATTTAATGGACTGTGTAATCCGGTCTAATATAGAGATCTTGTATCTGATAGACAATTCATCGAATGACAGTTTGCGGGAGCTGGAAAGGATGTCACCTAAGGTGGTGTATATTTATAGTGATAACCTTGGCTTTGGACACGGGCATAACATTGCTATACAGAAAGCCTTGGCAAAGAATGCAGATTTTCATGTGGTGATTAATCCGGATGTGTATTGGGGGGGAGATATTATAAAAGCTTTAGAGGAGTTTATGAATAGTCATCCGGATTGTGGACTGGTGATGCCTAAGGTGCTCTATCCGAATGGTGATTTGCAATATTTGTGCAAGTTGCTTCCAACACCCATGAATCTGTTCGGACGGCGTTTCCTGTCAATCAAAAGTATTCAAAAACGTATGGATGAGCGTTTTGAACTTCATTCTTCGGGCTATGACAAGGTGATGGAGGTACCTTCTCTTTCCGGGTGTTTTATGTTTCTGAGGATGGATGTAATCCGGCAAATTGGTGGCTTTGACGAACGTTTTTTTATGTATGCCGAGGATTTGGATTTATGTCGTCGGATAGGGGAGGTTTCCAAAACGATGTATGATCCGGATGTATCTATATTTCATGCTTATGGAAAGGGTTCCTATAAGAATAGGAAACTTTTGAAATATCATATCTGTTCGGTAATCAAATATTTCAATAAATGGGGATGGATATTTGACAAGAAAAGGCGACTGGTAAATAGAAAATGCTTGGAGCAGTTACAAAGTTTTCAATAAATACTCTATGAAAGATGATGATATTATGCAGCCTGAAACGCAACGCGTTTCAGGCTGATTTTGTATTCAGGAGAATGCTTCCTACACCACATTATTGTAGCATTCGAACAAATTCACCTTTTACACTATGAAGTTTGGTTGTAGCCATGAGGCGACGGTTAATATGTCCGTCATCTGTTCCTCGCTGGCCACCTGTAAGGCACATGATGTAACTCTAAGGGAGTATCTGAATGATGTTATCGCCCGAATGCCTTATGTTTTTCTTGTAAATCCATGATTATTACTCAAATAAATTTGTTACTTTTGCAATGAGTAAAAGTTCCCATTTCACTGAGTAAAATGTAAGAGCATGTATAAACGCACAGAATACCAACTGATTACAGAACGCATGAAAGAGCCTCGCAGGTTCATTCAGGTCGTTATGGGTGCCCGTCAGATTGGGAAATCAACGGTAGTCAAACAGGTACTGAAAGATTTGGATATGCCTTACCAGTTTTTTTCTGCCGACAATGTACCCGCCACAAACAGTGCCTGGATTTCCGATTGTTGGGCGGCTGTACGCAGCTTGAAGGAAAGCCGAGGCTGGGGAAGCATTATCCTAGTAATTGACGAGATACAAAAGATAGCCAACTGGAGCGAGGTGGTGAAAAAGGAGTGGGATGATGATACGTTCCATGACCGCGACATCAAGGTCTTGCTTTTGGGGAGCAGTCGTGTGTTATTGGAAAAAGGTTTGTCCGAATCCCTTGCCGGACGATTCGAGGAAATACGCATGTGCCATTGGAGTTATCAGGAAATGAAGGAGTGTTTCGCTTTTTCGCTCGACCAATACCTGTTTTATGGAGGCTATCCCGGTGCGGCTACTTTGATTGGTGATGAAGACCGCTTCAGTCAATACATTCAGTCGGCCATCATTGAGGCAACCATCAATAAGGACATTCTAATGGATACACCCATAAGCAAACCTGCTTTGCTCCGGCAGACGTTTGAACTGGGAGCAGCCTATTCGGGCGAATTGCTTTCACTAAACAAGATGTTAGGCTCGCTTCAAGATGCCGGAAACACAGTGACATTGGCAGGTTACATCAACCTGTTGGATGAAAGCGGGTTGCTTTGTGGACTTCAGAAGTTTAGCGTAGATATGGCAAGGAGGCGTGCCAGCATTCCCAAGTTGCAGGTATATAACAATGCGTTGAAGATGGTGTATAACCCGTTGACCTTTGAACAGGCCATTCTTAACCGTAAGGCATGGGGACGCATCTTTGAATCAGGTATCGGCGCTTATCTGGTAAGTCAAGCCTTCGTGCATCGCTTTGAAGTGTACTATTGGCGTGAGCGGGATGATGAAGTGGATTTCATCCTGTGCAAGAAAGGTGCGGTGGTTGCCATCGAGGTGAAAAGCAATGCAGAGAAGCGTACGGAAGGGTTGGATAAATTCCGCAAACTTTTCAATCCGCAATCGGCGTTTATCGTGGGAGATGGTGGCATCAGTGCGGAGGATTTTCTTTCGATGGATTTAAGGACGTTGTTTTGAATTTGGAATAATAAAAAGGAATAGTGGTTCGAATGCTTCCTACACCACATTATTCACCGCCTTGCCCGAGAGGTAAGCGCGGAGGTTGTCCAGCATGATGTGCATCAGGCGCTGGCGGGCGGAGATGCTTGCCCAAGCTATGTGGGGAGTGATGTAGCAGTTCTTGGCGGTAAGCAGCGGGTTGTCGGCACGGGGTGGCTCTTGCGACAATACGTCTATGCCGGCCGCAAAGATTTGTCCGCGGTTGAGGGCATCGGCAAGGTCGCGCTCGTTGATGAGTGGCCCGCGTCCGGTGTTGATGAGGATGGCGGTGGGCTTCATCAAGGCAAGGCGGCGGGCATTGACCAGCTCGCGGGTGGTGTCGGTGAGGGGGCAGTGCAGGCTGATGACATCGCACGTGGCAAAAAGTTCGTCCAGTTCCATCTTCCGGATTTCCGGGGGCAGTTGGGATGCCGGCTTGGAGGTGTAGGCGCAGACTTCCATGCCGAAGCCTAAGGCAATGCGGGCGGTGGCTTGTCCGGTATGTCCCAGTCCTACGATGCCCAGTTTCTTGCCTTGCAGTTCGATGAGCGGTGTGTCCCAAAAACAGAAGTCTTTGCTTTGCGTCCAACGGCCTTTGTGTACTTCCTCGGAGTGGTGCTGTACTTGCGAGGCGATGTTGAGCAGGTGGGCAAACACCATCTGGGCCACCGAAGCCGTGCTATATGCGGGAATGTTGGTGACCACGATGCCCCGTGCTTTGGCGGCTGCGATGTCTACAACGTTGTAGCCCGTGGCAAGCACGCCGATGTATTTCAGCGCAGGCAGGGCGGCGAGGTGCTTTGCGGTAATGACTGTCTTGTTGGTCAATAGGATTTCGGCTTCCCGGCTGCGTTCATATACTTCATCGGGGGCGGTGCGGTCGTAAATGGTGCATTCGCCCAAGGCTTTCAGTTCGCTCCAGTCCAAATCTCCGGGGTTGGCGGCATAGCCGTCCAGTACTATAATCTTCATTTAGTGGTTAGTGGTTAGTGATTAGTGATTAATGGTTGGTGATTAGTGATAAGTGGTTAATGATTAATGATTAATGATTAATGTGCTGTGGTAACTGAATTCTCCTCCTCCTCCTCCCCGGAGGAGGGGAATCAGTTACTACTTTCTATTGCGCGCATTAATCACTAAACACTAACCGTTAAACACTACCCTGCTTCCCCTTCCAGCAGCGTCTGCACGATGCGTTCGGCGGTACGGCCGTCCCAGCGTTCGGGCAGGGTAGTGCAGTGTTTCCACTCGCCGTTCATCAGGCGTTCCAGCAGTTGGGCGAGGGTGGAGGCGTTTTCGCCTGCCAGTTCGTTGGTGCCGTTGCGCCAGGTTTCCGGATGTTCGGCGTAGGTGTTGAGCGTGATGCAGGGTACGTCGAGGAACGTAGCTTCTTCGGCAATGTTGCCCGAGTCGGTCACGATGCCGGTGGCTTGGTTGATGAGGAAGCCGAAGTGCAGGTAGCTTTGCGGCGGTAGGATGTGCAGGCGGGGCGAGGAGATGGCCAGCGACTTGATGGCTTCCTCTACATAAGGATGCAGCGGGGCAACGATGGGCAGGTCGCCCGTCTTGTCGAGCAAGGTCTGGAGCAGGTCGCGCAATACGGTTCTCTTGGCCAGCAGGTCGCGACGGTTCAGCGTGAGGAGCAGGTAATGCCCTTTCCGCAGTCCCAACACCGAGAACCACCGGGGCTGTACGAGCCGGTGGCGGTTGTAGCGGGTGGTGTCTATCAAGATGTTGCCCACGTAGTGTATGTAGTCTTGTATCATGCCTTCCTGGTTGAGGTTGCGGCTTGCCGTCATGCTGGCGGCAAAGAGGTAGTCGGAGATGGCGTCCACGATGGTGCGGTTTACTTCGCGCGGCATGTTCATGTCGAACGAGCGGGTGCCGGCAATGACGTGTGCCACTTTCAGTCCCCGTTTCTTGGCTACTACGGAGCATGCCATGCTGGCCGTGGTATCGTCCACCACCAGTACGACGTGGGCGGGATGGTTGTCCAGTTCTTGTTCGAATGCCAGCATTACGTCGGCGGTCACTTGCGAATGGTTGTGTACGCGGATGCCCAGGCAGGCGTCGGGGCAAGGCATGTCGAGGTCGGAGAACAGCGAAGCCTCCAGGCTGGGGTCGTCCGACGGGCCGGTGTAGACTATGCGGTACGAGATGTCGGCACCGTTTTTCCGGGCAGCGTCCATGGCGCGGCACAAGGGCGCAATCTTCATGAAGTTGGGGCGTGCAGCCGATACAATGGTTACTTTCATACTACTTGAAGTTTTTTCACGGGCAAAAGTACGCTTTTCCACGCGATTTTTTTGTTACTTTGCCGGCAAAATTAGTTCCGTTTATGCCTACGTTCGTACAAATATTGGATTTCATCGGTACTTTCGCCTTTGCCATCAGCGGCATACGGCTGGCTTCCGCCAAACGGTTCGACTGGTTTGGCGCATACGTGGTGGGATTTGTCACTGCCATTGGCGGAGGTACGTTGCGCGACCTGTTGCTGGATGTCACTCCCGGCTGGATGACCGACCCCATTTACCTGATATGTACCGGCCTTGCTTTGGTGTGGGTTATATTCTTCGGCAAGTATCTTATCCATTTAAACAATACGTTTTTCATCTTCGACACCATCGGACTGGCGTTGTTCACCGTGGTAGGTGTGGGCAAGAGCCTTGCGCTGGGTTTCCCGTTTTGGGTAGCCATCATTATGGGCAGCATGACCGGTGCGGCGGGAGGTGTGTTGCGCGATGTCTTTATCAACGAAATCCCGCTGATATTCCGCAAGGAGATTTATGCCATGGCGTGCGTGGTGGGCGGACTGGCTTACTGGCTTTGCGCGCTTGTGGGGTTGGACGATGTGGTGTGCCAGGTGGCGTGTGGCGTGATGGTCTTTGTGACGCGCATCTTAGCGGTGAAGTATCAGATATGCCTGCCGGTGCTTTCGGGGAATGAACATTAAGCAATAGATAATTGAGAATGGGCAATTGACAATTATTCCTTTCTGTCATCTTAAGCGAGGCGGAGAGACTGCGGAACTGGGGGCTGAAAAATATTGGGGTGTGTTGAACGAAATAAATGATAGTTATTTATTCGTATCAACACACCCCTTTCTTTGTTATCGGGCGAATTGTCAGCCGATATCGTCCAATGAAGAATAATTCTCAATTCTTCATTAAAACAGCGTGTCCTTCGTGTTGAACAGTTTCCGTTCATTCAGCTTTACAACCTTGCCGTATTTTTCCAACCGCTTGGTGTCAATCAGCTTCTGGTTGCCGATGATGCCGATGCGGTAATTTTTCCCCTTGATGTGCTGTTCGTAGAAGCGTACGATGTCGTCAAAGGTCAGCGCGTCAATCTTGGGCAGGTTGTCCTTTGCAGGGTCGCCGGTGTACCCCATGCGTTGGAAGATGTCCATCCATTGCGCCTTGGTGCGGAAGTCCGGATGGCTGGTCAACGCTTCTTGCCGCAGGTAGCTCTTGATGTTGTCTATGCGGTCGGGGTTTTGCGGCATGTCGGTCAGCAGGGACATGAATACATCCACGGCATCGTTCACCTTGTCATTCTGTGTGCCGAGGTGGCCGTACAGGAAAGTCTGGTTGCCCGGCAGGCTGGGGGTGACGATGGAAGCATCGGCGTAGTAGGCCATGGAGCGCTTCTCGCGGATTTCATTCATCATCAGTCCGTTGAAACTGCCCGAGAAATATTGGTTGAAGGCATCGCGCAGCACGTCGTCCTGCTTGTCGTAGGCATTCATGGGCAGGCAAAGGAAGATTTGCGCCTGTTCGGCGTCGTTGTTCGGCAGGAAGTAGATGACGTTCTCCTCGGCCTGTGCCAGCGGTTTGTCTTGGGGCGATACGGCAGGGCGTTCGTTGGCTACCAGCGGCAGGTTCTTGCTCAGCACTTCGTACACCGTCTCGAAAGGCAGCGTGCCGCAATAGAACATCTCGGCCTCGTAATTGCTGGCGCGGTTGATGTCGCCCGTCAGTCCGGACACTTGCAGTTCGAGCAACTCCATGTCCGTCAGCTCTGTCAGGTACGAAGACCGGTCACCGTAGCGCAGGTATTGCGACAGGGCGTCTGCCAGGATGTTCACGTTGTCCTTGCGTTGTTGGCGTGTGCCAAGTAAGGAACCTTTCAGGCTGCTCAGCTGCTGTTCGTCGAGGGCGGGCATCAGTATCTGCCGGGATAGCAGCTGGCAGGCCTGTACCAGGGTCTCTTCGTAGCCGCGCATGGTGACGTACAGGTAGTCGTCATCGGCAGCTACCTGGCAGGTGGCGTTCAGCCGGCTCAGTTCTTCCTTCAGTTGCTGCGGCTCGTAGGCGCCCATCACGCCGGCGTTGTTCATCAGTTCGGCGGCAATGCCCAGTTGGGGGAATTCCCGTTCGCCTGCCCCGTAGCGTAGGGTAAGGCTGAATACGTTGTTTTCGGGGTTCTGCGTGTAGTACAGTTTGGAGCGGTCGTTCAGTTTCTGTACCTTCACGTCGCTGAAGTCGATGAACTTCTCTTCTACCTGCCCGATGGCCATGCGCTTGAACTGTTGGGCGTAGGCCGACTCTTTGCCTACGGGCGGTTCGATGGGTTTGTAGCCCGGTTTCTTTATCTTGTTGCCCTTGTCGGGTTTGCCTTCCTCGATGTAGAGGGCCAGGTAGTTGTCGCCCAGGTATTGGCGTGCCACGCGCTTGATGTCCTCGGTAGTGACGCCCATCACCTCGTCCTTGTAGTTCAGCACCTGTCCCAGGTCTTGTTCGTAGATGAAGGCGCTCATCAGCAGTTGGCCTTTGAATTCGTTCGACTCCATTTGCAGGTCGAAGTCGCGGCACAGGTTGGCTTTGATGGCGTTCACCTGCCAGTCCTCAAACTCGCCGTTGGCAATCTTTTCGATGGCTTTCAAGGCTTTCCGTTCGGTGCTTTTGTTCGACTCGAAGCGGCGTTGATTCTCGTCGTACAGCGGGATGCACTGCACGATGTTGCGTCCCTGTTCGCGCATGGTCATGGGCGCAGCCCCGCCGCTGGTCAGTTCGCCGTCCAGCACCAGCTTGTCCAGGGTGCCTGTGTTGCTGCTGTTGCTCAGCAGGGACAGGGCAATCTCCAGCGGTTTTTCGTCCGGATGTCCGGCGGGCACGCCCGGATAGATAAGGCACACGTTGGGGTAGTAGCCTATCTTGGCGGTGTACTGGGTGCGCCCTTTGATGTTGAGGTCGGGGTACGTCTTGCGGGCGGGCGTGGCTTTTTGCGGCAGGCGTCCGAAGGAGGCGTTGATGCGGCCTAAAATCTGTTGCGCCTTGATGTTGCCCACCAGGATGAGCACCATGTTTTCGGGCGTGTACCAGTCGTTGTAGAAGTCGATGAGTTTGCTCAGCCTGGGGTTCTTCAGGTGTTCGGGCAGGCCGATGATGTCCCTTGCATAGGGATGCCCTTCAAAAGCCTTGCTGCGGATGAAGTTGCTTTGCAGGCTGGAGGGGTCGTCCTGATACATGTTGTACTCCTCGTACACGTTCTCCAGTTCCGACTGGAAGGTGCGGAATACCGGATGGCGGAAGCGTTCCGAAGAAATCTCCAGCCACTTGTTTATCTGGTAGGCGGGAAACGAATTGTAGTAGTACGTCAGGTCGAAGCTGGTACCGGCGTTCATGCCTTTTCCGCCCATGCTTTCCATCAGGTTGGAGAACTCGGTGGACACGCTCACTTTGCCTGCCTGTACCGTCAGGTCGTTAATCTCCTGGCTGATGGCCTCTTTCCGGGCGGGGTCGGTGGCGTCCGCCATTTCGTCATACTTGGCAATGATTTGTTGGTAAAGGGGTTCTTCGGTGGCCCAGTCCAGTGCCCCGATTTTGTCCGTGCCCTTGAACATCACGTGCTCCAGGTAGTGTGCCAGTCCCGTGTATTCTGCCGGGTCGTTGGCAGAGCCTGTGCGCACGGCAACGATGCCGAACACGTCCGATTTTGTGTCGTCTTCCCAGATGTAGACGGAAAGACCGTTTCTCAGCTTCAAAGCTTTCAGCCCTTGGGCCGATGCCGCAAAAGGCAATCCTACCAGAAACAGCAGTAGGAGCCATTTCCATGTCAGTGTTTTCATACGAATCATAAAGTGTTTTGTCCTCAAATAACGTGTTTTCTCTAATGAGTGCCAAAACTATGAAAAAAATCACAGACGAAGGAAGAAAAAGGGGGAAAAGAGTGATTAGTGAGGAGTGATTAGTGAGGAAAAAAAGAGGATGCCCCCGAGAGGGCATCCTCAGCAAACAAAACAAACAAACGTTTAGAAGCACGAAAGCTTCCTACGTTACTCTCCCGTCTTCGCCAAGTGGGAGAGGCCTCTCGCCTCACGGCGAGAATGAAGAAATAGCCGATGACTATTCTTTTCTTCTTATTCTTTTTTCACCAGCGGGATGGTGACGCCGTTGCCCATGATGTCTTGGAGCAGGAGGCTGTTGCTGGTAAATTCGTTTTTGTCCGTCACGCGCATCCAGCGCACGGTTACCCGGTCGGTGGCGTTCAGGTTGTACTCGCTGCGCAGGGTCAGTTCGTAGTTTACTTTGTTTTGTCCATTGGGGTTAAACAGGTTGAACGTGCCGATGCGTGTGCCGTCGCTTACGCGCTCCAGTATGACGTAGGGGTTTTCTATGTGGAAGGTTACGCCTTCGGGCAACTGTATCGTCCCGCTGAGGGGCGTGTTGGCGAGGGTGACTTCCTTGTCATTGAAGCCCACGCTGTTGTCGGTGCTGAAGCGCAGGGGTTCGCCGCTGGCCAGGCGGTTGGCCCGGAAGCGGAAGGTTTGCGTCGCTGCGGCATTCTGTAACAGATAGGTCCACATCGTGCCGTTGTGCGTCCAGCCTTCTCCTGCCGGTTCAAAATGCTCGGTTTCCACGTTGAAGCCGAAGGTTTTGCCTTGTGCCTTCTGCGGGATGCCGATTCGCAGGTACAGGTCTTGTCCCTCGCCGTAGGGCAGGGAGTAGGTTTCGCCGTCTGCAAGTTCTTCGTAGTTGCTTCCTGTGGCCGATAGGGCGACGGTGAAGTCCATGCGTCCCGTGGTTCTCAGCGTTACGCTGGCGGAGCGGAAGGCATTGGCGCGTGGCAAATTGCTTTCCAAGGCATAGGCTCCGGTGAAGCCCATGTTGGCCGGATAGCCTTCTGCCGACCGCGCCGTGAGCGCCACGTAGCTGTCGAACACCGGGCTGATGCTTTCAAACGTCAGCGTGTTCTTCGCCTGCGTTGCGGTATAGGCGGCGTAGTGGTTGCCATACGGGTCTGTGGCGGATGTTGCCCCTGCCCATGTGGGTTTCAGTACTTCCTTGTCGTAATATACCCACAGGGTAGTTCCGTTCCCGCTCGGGGTGATTTCATTGAAACGGTTGTTGTCCAGCGTGCCCAAGGTAAACGGTATCTCTATGGTTTCCCCCGTCACCGGGTCAAGTTGGTTTATCGTCCGTGTGGCATAGTTATTCTCCGTATCCCCGTTGTCCAGCAGGATGCGGCGGGCGTCGTTCTTCGGCTGGAAAGCAAAGTACAGGTCGCGTTGGCGGAACAGGTCGTTGCCTGTCTGCGGGTCATCGCCCTCCATGTAAATGTGGAATTCCTCCTGACGGTTTACGCCGCCGCTGGAAAGGTCGGTCAGAATGGTGCGGAAGTTCACCCGGTGTTCGCCGGTATTCTTGGCGGTGTAGACGTATTTGTAGTTCCAGTCTTTTTTTACTTCTACGCTTTGCCATGACTGCGTAGTGGAGTTCCACCAGTCCACGTTGTAGATGTTCTCCTCCATCACTACCGCCAGCGGCTGGTCTGCCCTTGCGTCTATCAGGTCGCAGCCGAACTTCACTTCTACGGGCAGCAGCTCTTGCGGGAAGTCGTCGGGGATGTGGAACAGCACGGTGATGGCTTCGCCGTCCAGCAAGGGTATTTCCGAGCTGACCCATACGGGCGAGAACTCGAACAGCTGGCTGGTAATGACCTGTACGCGGCGCGACAGCGCGCCGGCTTTCACCTGGAGCGTTCCGCGCGTCAGTCCCTGTTGTGCCGGGCGGTTGACGTGGAGGGTGATGGTTCCTTTGTAGGTTTGGCTGTCCCAGACGATGTCTTGGGGCGCTATCTCGTTGCTGGCGGTTACGCCCTCGTTGTCTATCCAGCTCACTACCGGCTGTTCTGTGCCGTTGTAATAGAAATCGATGGTTATCTCTCCGGATTCGTCTTCCTGGTAGAGCACGGTGGTTTCGCCCTCAATGCGCAGGGTGATGTTTCCGCTGCTTACTTCGGGCACCACGTCGTCTACGGTAATCCACGGGTTGTTGGCGGGCGTGGCGTCCTTCGCTTCTTCAAAAGAGCCTACGCCGTAGGCGGTGTTCACATTCCAGATTTCGATGAGGTATTTGTGGTTGCGGATGATGGGGTACGGTTCTTTGTCTTTATCCACCAGCATGATTTTGTAGTACAGCTCCGTACCGCCCTTTTTGATTTTCATGATGACGTACACCTGGTCATCCTCCGGGTTGGGGGTCTCGAACAGGTAGCGCGGGTCGTTTGTACCTTCTTTTTGACTTTGCGAGGCTTCGCCCACATCCTGGTCATCGCTTTGCTTGACGTTGTAGGCTTCGGGCAGGGTGGTCACGAAGTCATATTCATTAAGATTGAAAAGGAAACCGTCCCCGCCTTCCAGATTCTGTTCCGAGGAGTTGAACGGGGCTACCGTGCCGTAGGCATATTGGTTGCAGATGGCCCAGCCGGTTACTTCCAGTCCTGTATTCTGTATGTTGTAGTCCACCAGCGCCTGGTTGCGGTAGAGGATAATGGTACGGTTTTCCAAGTTGGGGACATCGGTAAACGTTTCCCGTCCCCAGTACACCAGGTTGCCGCTGGAGGAAACGAGCGGGGCAATGACTTCGTTTTCGTGTCGGCCTATGTTGTCCTGGTCGCTGAAGTTGTCCATGTTGACGTTGGCCAGGAAGTGCAGCCGCCGGGTGGACGAAGGCACTTGGGCGGTAAAGGTTCCTGTGCCGCCTGCGGTGCCCTGTACGTTGTTGGTCTGCTCCGCCAATACGCGGCTCACCATGTAGCCTTCCTCGTTGAACGCCACGAGCCACAGGGTGTTGATGCGTTCGCCGTTGATGTCCACCGACTTGGTCAGTTTCAGCTCGGGGATGTTGGTGCTGAAGGCCAAGGTCACCATGCCGTTTTCGTCCACCACGCCGGGGCGCGAGGGCGACACCAGTGCATCGTCCGTGCAGGCGGAGGCGGCAAGCAGTGCCACTCCTGCCAGTATCCTCATCAGTTTATGTGCTATTGTTCGTATCATGTTCTTCGGGTCATTCGTTGTTGGTTTGTAAGAATACGTCATCGGGTTTGACGTCGCGGATGCAGCGGACGGCAATGTCACCACTGTCTGTCCCCTTGCCGGGCACATGGGATGCCCCCAGTCCATTGTTGGCATCTTCCCATGCCACGTAGTAATAATCACCGCTGAGCACTTCGTCCATGACATCCTCGGCATTATCATCGTTCTGATAACCTGCTATGACTTCTATTTCTGCAGTAGTAGGCAGGCGCCAGTCTGTCAGGTGTTGTGTTTTCCCATCTTGGTCTTTATAGGTTTCCACATAGTAAGCACAATGCTCACGGGCTTTATTCCAGTCAAATTCAGAAGCCAATACAGTACCCAATTGGGAAGCTAACATGAAAGAAGGGGAAACCAATTGGTCGTTTTCTTGGGTATTGATGGCTGCCTCTTGATTGTTGTAAGCTCCTACTTTTTCCGTCAGTGGATGAGCTATATTATATTTATCCGAAGTTTGGGTAATCGTGACAAAATACATCATGTTATTACTTGGAAAACCACCACTATAATTATAACTACTTGCATTCTCAGTTTGTACCTCCCATGATGGACTTCCGAACCAACCTCCGGATTTATTCCAATACCATCCTCTGATTCCATTGTTGGTTTCAACTTTAGGTACAAAAGCGTAGCTATATCCTATCCAATTCCGAGCGTGTATTGTATTGGATCTAATTCCGTCATCTGTTCCATGTTCCTCATAAGTTCCTCCTGCTTCTTTCAAGTCATCCCGATAGGAATAATATCCTTGTATAGGCTGTATATACTCCAGCGGATATTGCTCCACCACTACATACGTGGTATCTGTCCTGTTTGTTACCTTTAGCGTAATGTACCGTTTGGTTACGTTGGTGGGGCTGGGCGAGGATAAGGAAATGGTTCCGGAAGTCGTGTTCTTGTTCCAAGTCAGGTCGTCATTTCCGACAATGTTGGTAGAGCGTTTGTTATTGTCCTTATCCACAAAGTACACGGCAGGGATGGTGTTTCCGTTGCCGGGATAAGTGAAGTCGATGCCTGCTGCCGTGGCTTCCGCCTGGCTGTTGAAGCCCGCCAAGGTGACTGTCACCGGCGAGGAGGAATAAAATCCCAAGTCGTCAAACCCGTCGGCATCGCGGATAACCTTGTGGTAGTCGCTCAACACCAGGAACGTGGGGTTGTCGTCGTCGCCCACTCCGACGGTTTCGGTTTTCCATTCGGCTGTCTCGAACTGCACGTCGGTCAGTTCTACCGGCTGGTCGATGGTGGAAGTGCCCAGCATGTCTGCCTTGGCGTTGATTTGGTAGAAAGTGTTGCGTTGCAACGCTTGGGTTTTGGTGTTGGCAATGATGGGGACTTTGTAGAAGTTGTGTTCATATTGTACTTCTTGTCCATTGTCTGTCAAGTTGCCCGGCAGGTCTATCAGCAGCATCGTTTCGTTCTCCACCAGGTCGTCCCAACGGTTGATGTAGGCGTAGAAGCGTACGGTGCTGCCCTCCCAGTCGTTGTTGTCGCCTCTTGCGGAAATGAAATTTTCGCTGAAAGCCTTTTCCACCTCGGTCGTTGTCCCTTCCCCATAGGCAGGCGTAGTCTGGAAGCCCCGTTGGTCGGGGTCGAGCGGATTGCCGCCTGCTATGGCGGGGGTGCGGGTGGCGTAGTTGGCTACCTGTATGCGCAGGCCGGTGGGCCGGAATACTTTGCGCCACGCCTCGGAGAAGTTCAAGGTCATTTCTACCTTGACGGCGGCGCGGTTGAGCGAAACGGGCAGCGTATAGATGTTGCCCGCTTCTGCCGCTGTTTCCAGTTGGTCGTAGGTCACGGTCGTTTGCCCGTCCATCAGGAAGGTTTTGCCTTCCATCTCGTCGGTTGTGCCGCCCGTGGTGGTATTTTTGTTCATGCCTTCCCAGTAGACAATCTCCGGGTCTGCTGCTACCAGGGCTTTCAAGCCGTCCAGGTCGGTGATGTTTTCTAAGTTGCCGTCCCCCTTGTAGTTGGCTATGACGTACACTTCGTAGCTGCTGTTGTTTGAGTCAAAGTTATCCAGCCAGTCGGAGCCGCTGTACACGGTTACTGTCCCGTCGTTGCCTACGTTATCGGCATGTGCATGTTTGTTTAGCGTTTTGTTGGGGTTGAAGATGAACACATCCGCCGTCTCTATGAGGTTTTCGTTCAAGGTATCAACGCCTGCACTGCGTGTGCTGATCGTTGTTTCCCCATTGACTTGCAGGTTGAGGTGCAGTCCCGGCGACAGGGGCGTTTCGGGCGATGCGGGCGAAACCAGGTCGTCGGCAATGCACGAGGCCAAGGCTCCTGCCAGCAGGCAGCAGGCAAGGCGGGTGAAGGTGTGTATGATTCGTGTGGCGTTCATTGCTGTTTCTCCTTTCTGTGGTTAAGGCTGTGGCTCTTCGTTGTTTCCATTAGCGGTGTTCCAGATGGCATCGCCCTCCGAGGCCGACACTTGGCAGATGCAGATGGAGGTGCCGTCTTTGCTATATGACATGTCGCTGTCAAACTGTTGTTTGGTGCTTTGTGCCGTGCCGATGGTGATGTACAGCTCGGTTTCGCGCACTGTGCCGGCGTCATACTCCTTGGTGGGGCGCACGCGGATGGCTATGCCCTTTGTGCTTCCTCCCACGCCGGTAGACTGGTAGCTGTCGTCTTCCACAAACTCAAAGTCCAGTGCATTGGTGAGGTGTGCCGTCCAGCGCACGCCTTCGGGGCTTGTCATGTTCAGGGTAAGGGTGAACTGGCGGTCGGAAGCGCCGGCGCTTTCGCTGTATTGTGTGGCGTAAACCTTTGTTCTTTGCGGTACTTCGCGCATGTTGGTGTTGGTGAGGGTGAATTGTCCGCCGTCCGAAATCACGTAGTTGTGTTTCTGGTCTTGCCAGTCTTGTACTTCGCATCGTACCGCAAGCCCGCCCTTCTCGATGATGAGGCACTTCACGTTGTACTTGCAGTTGGTCTTGGCGATGGGGGGCAGGTAGACGTTTGCCGTTTTCTTCGCGCCGTTCAGGGTGTAGGCGATTTCCAGGTAGGGGGAATCCACCTGTTCTATGTTTTCCCAGTCGGTGGTCCATTTGCTGGAGCCGTCCCGGTCCAAGGCTACGGGCTTGGTAAAGCTTTCGTTCCCGTAGTTCCCGGTCTTTTGTTCGTCTTCCGGCACCACGGTGCTTACCGTGATGGCTTCATTGGTTGCCGAAAGGAAAGTATATTCGTCTGTATGGTTGTTGTTCCGGTCCGTAGTATAGTCTGTTGCAATATCCCGGTCGCTGAAATACCCGTAGCGGGAATAGTTGTGCAGTTTTACGCCCGTTACCGTGGCTGTGCAGGTGGCGGTCGATTTGGCGAAGAAGATGTTCAGCAGGGAGTAGGGGCGCGACAGTGCGCAAGTCACCTGTTGCACTCGTCCTTCGGGAATACCGGTTCCCGGTACTTGTACGTTTGTAGTCTTTCCGGTCAGCAGGTCGCCGGGGTTGCGGCCGATCTTTTCTACCAGGAAGCCGGCACGCTCTAACGTTTCTTTGGATGTGTTTTCGGTCAGGTCATATTGGCTGTCTGTGCTTGCGGCGTCTTCGTTTGCCACCACGTAGAAGTCCAGGTTGCCGCCTTCGGTCAGGCGGAAGGGCACGTAGTAGGCTTGGCCTGTGGCCTGGAGGTTCATGTTTTCGTAGTAGCCTACGCGCGTTCGTCCTTTGAATACATATACGCGCAACTGGCGGATGCCGCTTACACCGGTTTCATCGCCGGGCGCACGCGTGGTGGCGGTTTGCGGGTCGATGAGCAGGCGCACCATGTATTCGCCCTCGCCGGCAGCGGGAGCAGGCTCATCCTGAATGCAGGCGGCAGGCAGTAACAGGAGCAGGAGCAAGGCGGTCCATCCCGCCGGCTTTCCCGTCCGGTGCAGCTGGGGTTTCCGCCACCGCTTGCCTATGCTATGTATATGCAATCTGTTCATTCCTCTTCAATTGACAATGTACAATGGACAATCCTTTTCAATTGACAATGGATAATTGACAATTGACAATTATTCCACTGTAAATCTGGGTTAATGGGTTGTGGTTTGTTTCCTTGTTGAATCCGTTTCCTTTTCTTATTGATTACGCATCCTTTTCTTGTTAATTACGCTCCCTTTTCTTATTGATTACGCTCCGTTTCCGTACTCATTCTCAATTGCCAATTGTCCATTGTCAATTGCAATCGTCTCTCGTCCATCCCCGGATGTACCTCCTCCTCCTCGAAGGGCGTCACGCTGATGCTTACGCCGTCCGTGTTGAGGCGGAGCAGTATTTCCATGGTTTCCTCCTGCTCGTCTTCCACCGACAGTCCGTTCTCGGTCAGGAACTGTTCCATGCGGAGGGAGTAGATGGGTTGTCCGTCGGCGGGACGGGTGAGGTAGAGGGTCACGTCGCTGTCATCGGTGAAACGCAAGGTGCAGAACGTGCTTTCGTAGGCCGACGCGTCGTCTGCCGCCGCGGTGAGGGCGGGCTCGTAGGTGGCGCTTTCGTCGTGCGTGTTGCCGTGGAAGCAGCAGTAGCCCGGCAGGTTTTCCAGGTGCAGGTTTACCGGACAAGCGCTTTCGGCGCGCGTGCCGGCAAGGGCGATGCCGTCATTGAAGCCTTCCAGCCGCACTTTGATGTCGATATGGGTGCAGCGGAAGTTGCAAACGTCCTGCTGGTCGGTCCAGTCGTTGGTCACGGTAAACAGCGTGTTGCCGTAGTAGTGCGGGTCGTTGCTGTCTGCCGGTTGTCCGGTGTGGTACTCCGGTGCGGCAAGGCTTCCGTCTTCCCGTTGGCTTTCGCCCGTCACCGTGCTGCTTTCAAACACGTTGCCCCAGCACACCGCCTCGTAGTCGCCGGGCTGGAGGTTGTCCAGCCGGATGCCTTGCAGGCGTTGCAGGTCGTCGCTGTCCATTTCGTAAGCCTGTACCAGCTGCTGGGTGTGCGCATCGTAAACATACAGGTTGACTTTGGTCACCTTTTCGCGGAATATGTCCGTTGTGCCGTCGCCCGTGTAGCGGAACAGCAGGGTGAAACTGCGCCGGCAGTCGCTCTGGTCTTCCAGAATGCAACCCGAGAGCAGGCAGGTTATCCAGATGAAAAGAATGAAGGTATGCTTTTTCATTGTGCTGTATGTTTTCTTGCGTTAAGCGTTGCTTATGCCCTCCGGCATCGCCGGGGAACTTTCCCCGCAGAGGCGGGAAAGGTGTCCCGGCGACATCCGGTTGGCAGAGGCTCTATGATGATCGAGATGTGAAATTCTCTTTCCGTTTTTTCGGGCGGAGGTTATTCGAAACCCGGGTAGATTGTTTCTTCATCAAACGGAAGTACCGTTATGTTTACAACTACGTTGGTTGTCGTCGGGTTGTCCAAGTCTACAGTCATGTTGGCAGGAGAAATCGTTACTGCCATGTTATAAATTTTACCCGGATTCAATACCAATTCAGTCTCGTTTGTATCTTTATACAGTTTGCTGATGTTTGCCACTAAGAATCCTTCGTCAGTAACAGTCGGCAAGTTGTAACTGATGGCAATTTCGGAACTATTGATGAATTCTTGATCTTCAGCTGTTAATGTTGCATCGGCATCATCTGTCAATGTTATTTTATAATCATAGTTGTTATTCCCGTCAGCTACAGTTCCGTCAAATTGGAAGTGGATAGTAGGGTTCTTATTGTCGGCACTTGCTGTGTTGCCGGGAGTCGCATTATAGCTTTCTGTATCAAAGGGTACAAAAATATTGAATCCGATGCATTTGCCGTCACCTAATGTTAATGGAGTATTGTTCCCGGTTGTTGTACCATATGGCAGCAACTGGGTGTAAGCATTACTTGCATAGGATACATAAGCGGCATCTTCCGTAAAGTCTGCATTGTCGGCACCAACCAGCCATTTACCTCCTGCAATGTTGTTCAGATAGCTGTCGTTGTTCATCCAATCGGAAGATGCACCTTCAAACAAAGTATAGGTCTTGGCAAAATTATTCAGATAAACGCCATGCAACGTAGGTTTGAAGTTAGACCAGGTAAGCGTATATTTATCTTCATCTGAGGCGGGGCCAAATGTGACGCTTCCGGATGTTTGGATATTGATGGATGTAATTTGAATACGGGACATGATGGGTACCAACTGAATATCTGCACTGTAGTAGAAGTTCCCCTTTTCGCCTGCACCGGGTAATGTCACTTCCTGATCAACGCCAGGTGCCGGTTCCGGTTGGTAGGGAGTAATGGTCTTATCGTTGCCTACATATACAACTTTGCCACCATTCTTGGTGATGTCCAGTGTCAAATCTGTGCCGAAAGTGTTTGTTTTTTCATAAACATTGTCACCTGTGCCGTTGTCCGTATTTTTAGCCTTCCAGCTGCTAATGTCTGTATTGGCTATAGCATGCACTTGGCTTACTCCCGTCAATCCTATGAATCTTAACCCTTTAGCACTTGCACCGACCAAGGCAGACCAATTCTTTGCATCCTCAGAACCGTCTGTTTTCTTGTCAAGTGAATACTTATATAAGATTTGTCCATTGTTATCCGTAAAGAGCAAGCCTATTTTAGTTATATTGGAAATAGCTCCTGTTTCATCATTATCTTCTGTCCATTTATCTTCGGGTGTAGTAGCTTTTGTCATGTTACCGCCGTTTATGCCTGTTATGGCAATCACCAGCGTCTTGCTTTCCCCGTCATCCCCGTTTCCGGGCAGTCCGTCCTCGTTGCTACATGCTGCGAAAGCCAATCCTGCCAATCCCAGCATAAAATACTTGTTCAGTTTCATAATTTAATCCTTTTGGTTAGTAATACATATTTTTTGTTATCTCTTTTTTCATTGTGTGTGTCCTTGGAAACAGTTTGGGAAAGGCGGAAAACAAGCTGTCCCCCTTGCTTCCCGGTGGGAAAACAAGGGGGACGGAAAATAAGGGAAAGAGGGGAGGGCTTACTTGTGGGTTACGTCGTTATCCATCTGTTGTGGATTACGGCGTGTGTCCCACAGGGCGACGATGTACACCGTCTGCCGGATGTCGTCTACCCGGTAAACCAGTTTGTAGTGCTTGTGCACCACCAGGCTGCGGTAAAGGGCAGGCAGGTGGGAAAGGTATGGCTTTTGCCGGCCGATGTAAGGGAAGGAGGCAAGAAGCTTGTTGTGGGAAAAAATGTCTTCCACTACTTTCTTTGCCACTCGCTCACCGAATAGGTCATACGCTTGGTTGAAAGCAATATCTAATGAGGCAAGCGCATGCGGCATCCAAACTACTTCCATACCTCGGGATGCATTCGTTTAAAAGTGTCGGCTGCAATGTCGGCCGGTATGCCTGTTTGTCTTTCGCTGTCAACCAGCAATTGCTCCAACTCGCTTAGGGTAAAACGACAAGACAGACTACCATCTTTCTGTACGAAAGGTTTTTTGTGCGCAACTTCGGTGACAAGCATCGTCCCGATTGTTCCCCGGTGCTCGGGGGCGCACGTCAGAAGCATTTGTTCCAATTCCGTTATTGTAAAACGGCAATGTACATCGTTTGAACTTTTCGGCTTGGCATACGCCACAGCTTCTTCCTTCACTTTGTCCTGCGGTTGCTCCGTGGAGGGAGGATAGTTTTTCGGCTGTTGGTCATCGGTCTTCATACGGTGTCCTTTTTCTTTGCAAAGGTAACCTTATTTTCCGTATTTCCCAAAATGTCAAGGAACGCTTTGACAATTAACAATTAACAATTAACAATTAACAATTGACAATTATCCGTTCCCAATTCTCAATTCTTCATTCTCAATTCTTCATTCTTAATTGTTAATTGTTAATTGTCAATTGTTAATTGTTAATTGTCAATTGTCAATTGTCAATTGTCAATTGAAGAGTGCTATCGCTTCCTCCATCCGTTGCAAGTTGTCCTTTGCAGGCGCATAGCCTGCTTCCTTGGCGCGGTTGAAAGCGTCTTTTGCTTCATCATATTGGTGAGCCTTGGCGTAAGCCACGCCCAAGAAGTTGAGCAAGGCACCGTCGGTAGTTCCCTTTAGCAGGGCGATGGCGGCGGTGTACTCTTGGGCTTCTATCAGTGCCAAGGCGCAGTTGTTCTGTGCCGTGCGGTTGTCGGGATAGGTGCGTGCGGCTACCTGCAAGGTTTCGATGTAGGCGGGGCTGCCCGTACCGTAGCTGTCTGCCACCTTCTGTATCTCGGCCACGCTGAGCAGGTCGGGGCGTGTGCGGACAAGCTCTTGGGCTTCTTTCAGGTCGAAGTGGCGCACGTTGTATTCGATGCGGTACTCGTTGCGGCGCAGCGGGCCGTACATCTCGTTCAGCACACGTTGGTATATCTCGGGCGGGACCAATGCCTTGATACGTTCTTCGCAGGCATCCGGGTCGCCGCTGCATTGGTCTATGATGCGCAGCACTTCGTCCTGCTTCAGCAAGCCGGGGCGTTTTTCCACCTCTTGGCGCAGGCCTTCCCAGTCTTCCCCCTTCCAGCTGACGTGCCACAAGGCAGGGTCGAGGTCGGGGTAGGCGCGTTGCACGTATTCCATGAACCGGCGGGCGCGGCGTTCGGACAAAGACAGGTTGTAGGCTGCCGAGGCTTCGGGCGAAGCGTAGCCTGTGATGTAGATGCCCGTGATGGTAAGGTCGGGGTCGGACTTCGCCGCATCGATGGAGGCGAAGACCTTGTCCAGTTCGGCGCGGTTGTTCTTGTAGCGTGACAATACGTTGTGGCTGTCCTGGCGGTATTGCAGGCGGGCGGTACGTACTTCGGAACGGCGTTTCACGGTTTCTTCGGCCGGCTGTTCGAACGGGGAGAGGAGGAATGTCGGTTCGGTGTACGGCAGAACGGTGCCTGTAAGCAGGCGTTCGCTGCCTTCCCGGCAATCGGCGCAGCCGGTGACGTCGGCACGCAGTTCCAGCCTGCCGTCCACCATCCAGCGGCGGAAAGGCGCGGCTGCCTCGTAGTGCACCGTTTGCGGCTTGCCGTTGGTGCGGCGCAGTCGGATGCTTTCGTCATCGGACGCTTTGCCCAAGGCGATGCGGCGTTCTACGACCTTGTTGCGTATCTTCCCGTTGATTTCAACCGGTTGCAGGGGAAGGTCTTGTGTGCCGTCGGCCGACACCAAGGTGGGGACGAGCCGCAGCGTGTGTTGCTTGTGCATGTCCAGTCCGTCCAGATTTATATCCATGCTGACACGGACTTCCTTGCCCGCTTTCTCCACCGCGCGGTTCTCTACCCGCACCGATTCCAGGTAGGATGTCTGTGCAACGGCTGTTGTGCTGCCGGCAAGCACGAGGGTAATGAATAGGGGTTTTAATAAGCTTATGTTCATGTCCGTTTCAAATCCTTTTTTTTAATGGTCAATTCTCAATCCTTAATTTTTAATTGCCAATTTCCAATTCTCAATTCTTCATTCTTAATTGTCAATTGTTAATTGTTAATTGTCAATTGTCAATTATTTAATGACGTAGATAAGCGATAGGGCCGCTTTCGTTACCCCCACGTAGTTCTTGTTGCCGCTGCCTTTCCAACTGCCGCAGTGGGGGCACTCGTAGCGGTCGTAAGCGGCACGCACGTAGCCCACGCCTAAGGCGGCTTCGAGGCTCCAGCGTTTGCCCAATAGCCATTGGTAGCCATACACCAGTCCGGCGCCGGCATACCAGCCTTCGTAGCGGTGTGATTTCAGTCCGTTGTAAATGCCGAAAGGAAGATTGATGCCACCTATATTATATTGCCCGCCCAGCAGGTGTGCGCCCAGGAAGTGCCCGTTGAATGCCTCGCAAAGCCAATAGCGGGCTTCGGGCTGTGCCATCCAGTGCTTCCATTTTTTGTTGTCGTTGAATGTCCACCCGTTGTAGTTGGCCGAGAGGTCGAGGGTCCATTTTGGCGCAAGGGTGACTTCCGCGCCCAGATTGACCGTGGCCGTGGCATCGTAGAGTAGATTGGTTTTGACTGCCACAGTCTGGGCAGAAAGAGACGTATCTACTCCTATGAGAAGGAGAAAGAATACAAGAAATTTTCTCATGTGTTCCCGTGTTTGTTTTTGTTCCGTTTTTTCCCAACTTTCCTGTTACTTGGTAGGTAACGGA
>CALULP010000040.1 GCA_944321495.1 uncultured Bacteroides sp.
CAGCCATTTGTATTAGACTGCAAAGTTGAAAAATCAAGTCCGTTTCATTTTAAAAAACCGCGTAATTGACTATATTTCAATAATTTCAAAGAACTAATTATCCACTTTTACGGGACAGTAGTGATAGTTTACTTTAATACATTGCAAAATTATCTTCTACATGTCTTGTTTTTATGTACAGCATTGGATTTGTTTCAGTTTGTATCACAGATTGAGCCAGTAACCTCCTATCTTTGTAGGCAAAGAAGCATTAGAAATGAAAATATTACATATTTCCGACACGCACGGTTATCACAGACGACTGCACGATTTACCACTGGCTGACATCGTTGTGCATTCAGGCGACTTTACTATGAACGGCAGTGAGCAGGAAGCCTTAGACTTCATGAATTGGTTCTGCGATCTTCCGCATCCGCAAAAGATATTCATTTGCGGAAATCATGATGACTGTCTATATGGTGCTACCATTGACGGACTTGACAATAATGTACATTATCTGTGCAATTCCGGTGTAGAAATCGAAGGCTTGAAGTTCTATGGCATCCCGATGTTTATGGGCGACTGCATAACTGATCGCCAGTCTAGGCATTATGCAAATATTCCTGAAGATACGGATATTCTCATTACCCATACACCTCCTTTCGGTATCCTCGATTATGACGATAGTATCAATTACGGTTCGGAAGAACTACTTGGCCACATAACAGCGGTCCAACCTCGACTGCATCTTTTCGGACATATACATTCCCAGTATGGAATAACGTCTCTTAATGGGACAACCTTTGCCAATGGGGCGATAATGAATGCTGATTATTCAAATTTTAGGATGCCGAATCTCATAGAATTATAAACGAAACAAATATAACAATGGAAATAACACTTTATTCTACATTTTTAGACGACAAAGAAATTGCCTGTAAGATTTACAGAATGTTGGCAAACGACATCTTAGGCGAAGAACAATTGGAAAAAATAAAGTTGCGCTATTATGATATGTATCGAAACTTCTTCAAATATTCCAAAGACGAGGCGGAAAAACTAGGATTGAAAAATTCTGTTTGGAAGTTCAGTCCTGGATTAGAGCCTTTTAAGCCTGCTGGTTGGAAGCGTTATTATGAAGACACTATTACTGTTCCTATACCCATCACCCATTCTGATTTCAAGGATTTGACTACACGTACAGAAAAGCGTGGAGCGATAGGTCTTGATCTTCCCACATGGTTTAATCTAAAAAATAATGATAAGCGAATTATGCTTGTTGCACAAGATCCCTTGCGAGGTAATATATGGTATTCTGATGTTAATAAATTCCCCAAAGGAAAAAACGGGTGCAAAGAAGATTATATCTGCATAGACGCGTTGGTAGCTTCTCCGTTTGGACTGCATGGTAAAAGTTGGAGGGATAAAAAGAATGGAGGTGGCAGAATGGCATTACTTGTTGAAAAACTTATTGAACACGGTTATGGCGTTTACCTTACCGACTGCAGGAAATATTTTGTATATGACCATAAGGAGTCGGATATTTATTCTTTGAAGAAAAAGAATATATATAAAAGCATATTGGAAAAAGAAATTGGTATAATAAAACCAGACCGCGTTGTTGCGATAGGCAATCAAGCATATCTTTATTGTAATGAACTTATTGATAATAACTCAATAGTCAAATATGTCCCCCATTTTTCCGGTGCGGCAACATGGAAAGCGAAAGATTTTTTCAAAATACCTCAAAAACAGAAAGTTTCGATAGCAGAACTGGCTGAAAAATATGCGGAACATATTGTCAGTATATGTAAATGACGATAAATAGCCGATTATTAAATACGTTTTTTATGACCTGTGCCGACAAATGATACATCATTGCCATACTTTTGTGCTGTAATCATAAAAGCAGCATAAAGATGAAAGAAGCAAAGGTAAGGGAAATTGAACTGACTACAGACAGGCTTATCATCAGGACACCCAAAGAAGGGGATGTGCACGATATTTTCGTTCTGATGAGCGACTTAGAAATAGCAGCAAGCACAGGATTCAGACCGATGAGCACGCAAAGCGAGGCCGAAGGAAAAATCCGCAGAGATATGAATAGCGGGCTGATGTTCTGTATTTCTGAAAAGAATCAACTGGATCGGAATATTGGTATTTTTGAAGTTACCCCTCACAAAACAAATACCGTTTCGGATGAGAAGCTCAATTACGAAATATGTTATTTCCTTCATAAAGAAGCTCGCGGGAAAGGGTATATGACGGAAGTTGTGGAGAGGATGAAACGCTACCTGTTCGATGAGAGAATGGCTGATTCTTTGACCATTGCCATCCTGCCGCGGAATGATGCCTCACGCAGGGTCGCCTTGAAAAGCAGCTTTACATATGAAGGTCTGGAAAGAAAATGCGGCATGAATTATCTTGATGAAGTTGTCGACCTTGAATACTATACTCTTTACAAAGAGGAGTACATCAACCCTGATAAGAAAATCCGGAAGGAGAATTTGACTATTGCAGCAAGGCAGAAATGGATTAATGACGGTGGTATTCTTTATCCGATTCCCGGCTATGCTTCGTTGCTTACTTCTCCCGGTAACGGAATATTTCGTATCTATGAGAATCCGCAGACTAAACGCTTGGGTTTGGAGAAGATAGATGATACCTTCCGATTCGACTTTAAGATTTATGACCTTGACAGCGAAGATATCATTTTAAAAGTCATAAATACATGGACATCAGATCTATTTCGCGAAAGCAACAAAAATCTTGGAGTAATTTTCAACGGTATTAAAGGAACAGGCAAGACAATCGCAGCCAAACAGCTTTGCAACCGTATCGGACTTCCTGTACTTGTCATTTCCAAACCCGTTGACGGTATGCTGGAATTTATACAGTCGCTGCATTTTGAAAGTGCTATTCTTATTGACGAGGCAGAGAAAACATTCCGTGAGGAGCAGGAAGTTTTACTCAAAATGATTGACGGGGTGTATAATGATATGCGGAAATTGTATATCTTGACTACCAACAAACTTTCGATTGACGAGAACCTTTTGGGGCGTCCAGGTCGCATCCGTTATATTAAGGAGTTTTCCAATTTGTCGGCGAAGGCAGTCAATGATGTCATTGATGACAATCTCAAAGACATGTCATTGAAGGAAGGAGTGCTAAAAGTGGTTGACAGTTTGGAAATCTCCACCATAGATATTTTGAAAGCCATTATTGACGAATGCAATATTATGGGGGCTGTTCCGTCAGATTCTACTTTGAACATTCCGAAGGCTAAATACAGAATGCAGATTATCAGTTTCGACAACCTTGACTTGAAGTCCCATCAGGAACTGAAAGGCTATATTAAAGATCATTTGGTTTACAACGAATCTGTTGCAGATTGGTTGCGGAAAGTCATTGGCACCGATGAAAGCAAGAAAAAGCCGAAGAGAAACATGGACTTGATAAATGAAATGTTTGAATGCGATGTGGATATAGAATGGCAGGCAACCTCATCATTGGCTACATATATCGGCAAGCGAATCGGACACAGGACGGTCATTTCAGAACCTGACAGATACGGTTTCTTTACAGTTGAATCCGACTGGGGAAATACGGAATTATGGTGTCTTTGTAATGAAATTGACATACCGTCACTTTACAGAGGAAACTTATAACTAAAACAAAAAAATCGGACAGAGAAAAGCGTATGAGTTGGGAAAACAGTTTGTGGAAGGAGGCAACATCATCGTTAGTGGTCTTGCTTTAGGCTGCGACAAGGCGGCGCACGAGGGTTGCCTTGATGCCGGAGGGCAGACGATAGCCATTGTTGCTTCCGGGCTGAACATCGTGCATCCAAAAGAGAACACTCTTCTTCAGCAACGGATTTTGGAAAACGGTGGACTTATCCTGTCCGAGCAACCTTTCGGTGTGAAAGCCAATCCCACAAGGCTTGTCGCACGCAACAGATTGCAGGCTGCATTGTCGAGTACTGTTATTTTAGCAGAATGCCCCGAACAGAGCGGAAGTATGCACACCATGCGTTTTGCCCGCAAATACCACAAACGCTGTCTCGTGGTTTCATATATGGAATACAATGATAAAAATGCGGGTAATGAATTATTAATCAATTTAAACCTTGCAAGAAGTATCTGAAAAATATGAAGAAGGTCTTGATCTTCCCGACACCTTTTCTCATAAAGACTCCAACGGTAGGCCAACAGAATGACTATTTGTTTTCATTGCTGAAGGAAGAAATAGCGATGAAAGATATAGGTGATTTCATAGAGGTCAATGTTCTGAGCAAATCAGATTATCATGAAGAAATTTGCAAAATCATTACTGAACAGCAACCGGACTGGATAATTGCCGCTGGTGAATCGGCTACGGCTTGTATTAATCTTTATCAGCAAAAGAAAATTTTGATTAACCCCTTTGTGAAATGGAGCGATTTGAACAATGTGCCCGAATATGCCCGGTTGCACACCTACGGTTTCTTCGGTGCATTGCCGCAGCAGCAAAAAAGCTATGAAATGTTTCAGACCGTCTATCCGAATGTAGCTTGGTTTGTCAATGCACCTAATTTGAGTTTGATTGATATTAAAGATATTTCCACAGAGATTATTAATGACAGACAAAACGAATAACAATATGATAATCAAAGGACAATACACATCGGCGGAGATATTCACCGAAAACATTGAAGACGCCGCATTTCAGTGGGTGAAGGCGCAATGCGACCATCCGGCTTTCAATGGCGTCAGGATAGTGCAGATGCCCGATGTCCATTCAGGCAATTCCTGCAATGTGGGTACGGCATATAGAATTGGTGCATACCTCAATCCCGACCATGTGGGTGTGGATATCGGATGTACCATTTCCATGCACAAGCTTTCTTCCGCAGTCGTACCGGAAGACTTTGCCTTGCTTGACCATAAAATCCGTGAGGCTATCCCGACCGGCACGGAGATTTGTACGAAGAACAGTCTGAACGAAAAGGAACTGTTCCGTTTCCTGAACTCGCAATACCAGAAAGCACGCTCATCCGATCCCGAATTGATAAACGAAGCACCACGTATAGATACCCGCTTTATCTCGGACTTCTGTCGAAGAATAAAACTGCAAGAGGCCATCTTTTATAAAAGCCTCGGCACACTCGGCGGAGGCAATCATTTCATTGAATACGGTGAGGATGAGCAAACGCATGAAGGATGGCTGACAATCCATTGCGGATCTCGGAATCTGGGAGTTAAAGTTGCGAACCATTGGCACAACATTGCACAGAATCCTAAAAGAGCACAGTATGTCGGCTATCTGTGGGGCGATACACTTAACGGTTATCTCTCCGATATGGTCGTGGCTCAGGCGTATGCCCTCTACAATCACCATATCATCCGCGACCGTATCTTCGCAATCTTGAAAAAACTCTGCAAGGCCAAATGCACGGAATCCATATTCACCACGCACAATTATATATCCGTTTGCGAAGAATATCCTATGATGCGCAAGGGGGCAGTTGAAGCCGCTGAAGGAGAGCGCTTCTGCCTACCTTTCAATATGCGTGACGGCATAGCCGTCTGTGTGGGCAAAGGAAATGCCGAATGGAACTGTTCCGCTCCGCATGGCGCAGGACGTGCCATGTCAAGAAATGCCGCCAAGAAAAATATCGCGATGGAAGAATTTGAAAAGTCCATGAACGGTATATTTTCCACATCCATTTGTCCCGGTACGCTTGATGAATCGCCACAGGCATACAAGCCGACGGAAGAGATATTGCGCCTGATTGCGCCTACTGCCGAAGTTGTTACGATGGTCAAATCCCGTTTAAACATTAAAGATATTCCCCAATGAAAAAGTATATACAACTCACAGCCGGACGGGGACCTGTGGAATGTGCCCGCGCCGTTACGCTTATAGCCTGTGAACTGCTAAAGGACTTTCCGGATGCGGAACTCGTGGAAAGCGAACCGCACCACACGGAACCGGACTGTTACATGTCGATGTTGTTTCTTGCCGAAGTGAATCCGGTTAAGGAGCAAGCGTGGAGCGGAACGGTTCTCTGGCGTGCGACATCAAACCGTTACCGTCCCGGTTATCCCCGTAAGAACTGGTTTGTCGGCGTGGAGTTTATTGAACCCGTTACACTGCCGGACGTATCAGACAAAGATATTGTTTACGAAACCATGCGCTCCGGTGGACATGGCGGACAGAACGTCAACAAAGTAGAAACGGCTGTCCGCGCTGTTCATCAGCCAACTGGGATTTCCGTCAAATGCAGTTCACAACGCTCACAGTCACAGAACAGGGAAACGGCACACAGCCTGTTCCTTTTGAAGCTACAGCAAAGAAAAGACTCTGCCGCGGCATCTTTCCGTTCGTCCAAATGGGACAGGCATACTATGCTTCTGCGCGGAAATCCCATAAAAATATTCTCGGGAGCGTTATGAATTATTGTGTCTTCATTCCCAAATAAAAATCGGGCACAATACAGTATTTGTCTTTTAATCCCAATCAGTCATTAGGATTTCTTGCTGTCATACAACACGGAGAAATCCTAATGACCGATTGGGGTTAAAGGCTGATGTGTACCATGCCTCCGTAAGGCGGAAGAACGGAAAAGGCTTCTTCCGGTGGGGTTAGCCCTGCGTAAATTTGGGCACATACCAGTACACCACCATGGGCAAAAACAACTACATGTGAATAGGGAAGTGTTCGCAGTTCATCCAGAAAAGCCGCTACACGGTGGTATTGCTGGACGAAGGATTCACCGCCGGTAGCAGGAACGTGCAGGTAGTCGGCATACCATTCAGCCAGTCTGGGGTCGGGATTGGAAAGGAAAGGTTGCATTTCCCAGTTTCCGAAGTTGAGTTCCAGCAAGCGGACATCGCGCCGGGCATTCGGATATCCGCAAAACTCGGCGAGGCGGGTACATCGGCTTAAGGGGCTTGTGTAAGCGTGATCGAACCGTTGGCTTTCGGGGAGGATGGCTTGCAGGCGGGAACGCACATCGGCAGCTTCTTGTGGAAAGGTAGAACGGAGGGGAACATCGGTCTGTCCGCAGCAGACTCCGGGTGGTACATCGACCGAGGTATGTCGGATGAGGGTAATATTCATGGCTTCTATGGGGTTAATAGTTTATGTTGTACAGTATCAGGGCACCCATGTAAAATGAAAGTTCGCATAGCAGGAATGTCGCTCCGCAACAATCGCCCGTATATCCTTGCAGACGCTGTTTCATCAATTGGCAGAGTCCAATGAAAACCAAGACAGGGAAAAAAGCTGCAATCCACAGGTTCACCGGCAATAGGAGCAGAGGCAAGGCTCCGGCAAACAGGGCCATGCAGGTCTCGGCCAGAGTCATGCGGTTGTACACTACGTGTGCTTTGCTTTCTTCTTCCTTGCGGGCGTATGGAAGCTGGTTGATAAGTTGTGAAGCGCAGGCTTTGCTCCAGCAATCGGCGCAGAATGTTACCGTACAAAGTATTGTAAGGGGCAAAGAGGCTGCTTGAATCAATAGCAGAAAATACAGTATCAGACCGATAACACCGTAGCTTCCGATTCGCGAATCTTTCATGATGGCAAGTGTGCGTTCGCGGCTGGTACCTCCCCCGAAACCGTCAAAAAAGTCTGCCAGCCCGTCTTCATGCAGGCAGCCTGTAAGAAGCAGACGGACAGCAATGGCAAGTATCCAAGCGGCAGGCAAAGGAAGTACTTGCCCTGCCAGCCATAGTACTCCGGCCATCACACCTCCGGTCAGCCATCCGGCTATCGGCCAATAAGGGACGATATGTTTGAAAGGAGCAGGGGGAAGGTTCTTCTTTATCCGCCAGAAAGGCAGGCGGGTGAAGAAAATGAGGGCGGCAAGCAAATGGGAAGCATGCATAGGTCAGAAATATTTAGTGATGGATGCGTGTGCGAAGTTATCCATTTCGTTAATCATCCGTACGGCAGAATCCACAAGCGGATAAGCACAAACCGCACCGGTGCCTTCTCCCAGTCGCAAGTCCATGTTCAACAAAGGGCGGGCATGCAAAGCGTCGAGCAGCAAGCGATGTCCCGATTCGTCCCCGCAATGTCCGTAAATAGCGTATGCCAATACTTCCGGATATAGGTGTGACGCTGCCAGGATGCAACTGGTCATGATAAAACCATCCACTAAGATAATGATGCCAAGTTCGGCAGCCTGAAGCATGGCGCCTATTGCCATAACCATTTCCAGTCCGCCAAACCAACGGATAATATCGAAAGCAGAACCGTCCCCTTGGTAATTCTGCATAGCTTGCTCCAATACGTGGTACTTGTGTCGGACACCGTCTGTATCCAAACCGCTTCCTGCACCTACGCATTGAACCAATGGAATACCGGTAAAATAGCTCATCCAGATAGATGAAGAAGATGTGTTCCCGATGCCCATCTCACCGAAACTCAATATATTGCTTCCTTCTTCGTGGCAATGGCGAACAATTTCCGCCCCCTGTTCCAAGCAAAGGTCCGCTTCTTCTTTTGTCATGGCCGGGCCATGCAAATAGTTTTGAGTACCGCGTCTTACCTTGAAATTGATAATGCCTTTGTCGTAAGGTAAGTCGTAATCGACTCCTGCATCCACGATTTTCAAGGTAAAACCATGTTGCCGGCATAGGAAGTTGATACCTGCCCCTCCATGCAGAAAGTTGCTGATCTGTTGCCAGGTTACTTCTTTGGGTGACAGGCTTACGCCCTCTTCCACAATACCATGGTCGGCGGCAAAGATGATATTTTGCGGATGTCGCAGGGAAGGGGATAAGGTTTGTTGAATCAAACCAATTTGTAATGCCAGTTCTTCCAGCCGTCCTAAAGAACCTTTCGGTTTGGTCAAGTTGTTGATTTTGTCCCAAAGAGCCGGCTTTATGCTCTTATCCGGCAGGTTAATGTGAAATATTGGGGTGCTCATTGATATGGAATATTATGGGTATAAAGCAGTACTTAAGGCTTTATCTGAACCGGGATGCCAGAAACCATACAAAATACTTTATCGGCATGGGCGGCGATATATTGGTTCATCCATCCTTGCAGGTCGGTGAACTTACGCTGTATTTCGTTTTCTGATACGCTTCCCATTCCTATTTCATTAGTAACGAAAATAAATGTGGCGTTTTGCTGGACCAATTGGGCAAATTCTTGTTTTACGGCATCCAATGCGGCTTGTACATTTGCTTCCAGGTCGAAAAAGAAATTGGTACACCAAAGGGTAATGCAATCTACCAACACAACTTTACCGGTAAAAGTGTGTTTGCTTAAATATTTTTCTTCCTCAATGTTTGTCCATTCCGGTCCACGGCGCAACTGGTGGTTGATGACTCTTTTGTGAAACTCTTCATCCCAAATGCGTGCTGTTGCCAAATAAACCGGATTTGGTGAAAGTTCTAATGCCATTTTTTCTGCATAGGTACTTTTGCCTGAACGTGCTCCTCCGGTTACCAATATAATCTTTCCCATAACATGACAGCTTGCCTTTATAACAGAAAGAGGGAAAATCCTGCAATGATTTCCCCTCTTCAATTTAATGGAGCGGCAAGCGAGGCTCGAACTCGTGACCCTCAGCTTGGGAAGCTGATGCTCTACCAACTGAGCTATTGCCGCAATAATGTTGTCCTTTTACAGGACGTTTTTCAGAAACGGTTGCAAAGGTAATAAAATACTTTAGAATACGACAAATTTCATGTTTTTTTCATTCATAAATTGGCTTTTTTTTGATTTGTCCAATATTTTTTTTATCTTGCGCTTTGTGTGAATTATGTCGGGGGATGGGCTGTACGACCTGAAATCCAAGGTCATAACATTACTTTGCTTTGACGGCTAAGAACTGACGGAAGTCTGGAAGGATAAGCGGACAACTGTCATAATAAAATATGAATATGAAGATATATAAGTGCACATTGTTCTGCCTGCTGCTATTGTATCTGGTGCCGGCCAAAGCTACAGATGCCATAGTAAAGGACGGAGATAAGTATGTTACCATCAGTGGTGTCGTGAGGGATAAGTCTGATAAAAAAGTATTGGCTTATGCCAGCATATCCATTGTCGGAGGAACTGAGTCTACTGTAGCCAATGCCGATGGCGAATTTTCTTTTAAGGTTAAGGCTCCTGTTGAGAATACGCAGATTATGGTATCGCATTTGGGGTATCTCAGTGTGCGCATTCATTTAAAAGATGGTGTTTCGCAGTTGCCTACGATTTGGATGACACCTACAGCTTTGGTATTGGATGAGGTAATCATTGATGGGTACAATCCACGTGAATTGGTAAGGAAAGCCATCCGGAAAATACCGGAGATTTACAGTGCGGAAGCTAACCGGCTGACAGGTTTTTATCGGGAAACAGCCCGGAAACGCAGGCGCTACATCAATATTGCAGAGGCTGTGGTTGATGTGCATAAGACTCCTTATACCGAGAATGCCGGGAAAGACCGGGTACGCATCTTGAAAGGCCGGCGTTTGCTTAGTCCGAAAGTAAGTGATACGTTGGCGGTGAAATTATTGGGTGGACCTACGGCGGCCATTTATTTGGATGTAGTGAAAAATCCAGACCTTCTGCTTAGTGAGGAGGCTCTTCCTCTTTATGAGTTCCACTGGGAAGGGATGGCTTTTATTGACCAGCGTCCACAATATGTAATAGCTTTCCGTCCGCAGGTTATGCTTCCATACGCTTTATATTATGGTAAATTTTATATTGATAAAGAGAAACTTTCATTTACACGTGCCGAATTCTTTTTGGATATGAGCGACCAGAATAAAGCTACGCAAGCCATTCTTTATCGCAAGCCATTCAGATTGCGCTTTAAGCCCATTGAAGTCGCGTATATGGTAAACTATGTAGAACATAACGGAAAAACTTATTTGAACTATGTGCGCAACGAGATTCATTTCAGGTGTGATTGGAAACGGAAATTGTTTTCAACAAGCTATGCGGTCGTGTCTGAAATGGTCGTGACAGATATTAAGCCTTCCTCAGCCAACATTCCCTTGCGGGAAACTTTCCGGAAAAGCCAAATCTTTTCAGATGATGCTTCCTTGTTTTTCGACAAAGATTTTTGGGGGAGTTATAATATCATCAAGCCCGACGAATCTTTGGAAAAAGCAGTCGACAAATTGAGAAAGATGTACGATAGGTTATAATATTCAATTGCCTTTGCGTAATTCCCAAAACGCTACGGCAGATGCAGCCGCTACATTGAGTGAGTCGACATCGTGGAACATGGGGATGCGCACCACATAGTCGGCTTCGGCAATGGTCTGTTGAGGTAAACCATCGCCTTCGGTACCCATGATGATGGCTAAACGGGGCTCGGCCTTTAATGTGGGAGTATCCAAAGGAATGGAGCGATGGGTCAGGGCCATAGCGGCAAGACGGAATCCCCAAGCATGCAGGGCGGTGAGGGGCACTTTTATCCATGTCCAAGGCATGAGGAAAACCGAGCCCATGGAAACGCGTATAGACCGCCGGTTCAATGGGTCGCACGAATTGGGAGTAAGCAATAGGGCATCCATGCCTAAGGCGGTGGCAGAACGGAAGATGGCTCCAATGTTGGTAGAATCGACCACTCCGTCAATGATTGCCAGTCGCCGGGCATTCCGGCACACTTCTTCCAAGCTTAGCAAGGCAGGCCTGTGCATGGCACACAGTACACCACGTGTCAGTACATAACCGGTCAATTGAGCCAGAAGTTCCCTCTCGCCCGTGTAGACAGGAATATCCGTGCATCGGGCAAGAATGTCGGCGGCATCTCCGGTGAGATGTTTCCGTTCACATAGAAGTGCCAGCGGTTTATAGCCGGCATTCAAGGCTACCCGGATTACCTTAGGACTTTCGGCAATGAAAATGCCTTTATCCGGTTCCAGACGGTTGCGCAACTGGGCTTCTGTCAAAGTACTGAATAGGTCTGCACCGGGATGATTCAAGGATGTTAGTTCGATTATCGGCATAATGGGGTGGCTTTCTGTATTTTTTGTTGATTCTTTACGGCTTTTTATAAGGTGCCTTGATAGACAAACATGTTCGCTTCTTTGGAGAAGTTAGGCAGAGGCTTATCTTCTTTGAACAAACCGTAGACGGAAGACCCTGAGCCGCTCATCAAGGCAAAGGCGGCGCCCTGCCGGTACATTTCCTGCTTGATTTCGCGGATTACCGGGAATTGAGGGAATACACTTTCTTCAAAATCGTTTGTCATCTGTCCTTTCCATTTTTCAACGGGGAGTTTGATAATCTCTTTCAAGGATACCGATGGATGTTGGGGAGTTATCTTTGCAAACGCATCACGGGTCGAGACAAAGATATCGGGTTTGACGATGCAGATACGGTAACCTTTTAACGAAAGGGATATGGGGGCGAATATGTTTCCAATGCCTTCGGCAAAGGCAGGCTGGTTTTTGATGAAAAAGGCACAGTCTGCACCTAAACGGGCTGCGTAAGTTTCCAGTTGCCCGTCTGACAATTGCAAGGAAAACTGTTTGTTTAACATCTTGAGCATGAAGGCTGCATCAGATGAACCTCCGCCTAATCCGGCTCCCGAGGGGATATGTTTCAGCAGGTGGATATCTACCGGTGGGAGGTCGTAATCCTGATCCAACAACCGGTAAGCCTTCACCACAAGGTTGTCTTCGGCATTGCCGGCTATGGGCGTACCGGCTTGTTGCAAGCTGTACTTGGCTTCCGTATTTCCCTTTGATTCTGTAATTTCCAGTGCATCTTCCAAAGATACCGGGTAAAACACGGTTTCCAGGTCGTGATATCCGTCTGGACGCTTTCTGATGATGTTCAACCCCAAGTTGATTTTGGCGTTTGGAAAAGTTATCATAATATTATAAATCTGTGTATCAGTGTATTTTTAGAGTCTGTATGTCCGTCGAAGTACTTGTATCGTAGCACTGGGACGCTTGCTCCGTAGCGTTGAAGTGCTTGGTCCGTAGCACTGGGGCGCTTGTTTCGTAGCGCTGAAACGCTTGGTCGGGTTGCAAAGTTACGCAGATTTGTTGTATATTTGCCCGCATTTATTTTTCAATTACATAAAAAATACCGTGGCAGATACTATTAAAAGAACTCGGGTTCCTAAAAGCAAGACGGCACAACCCGTTACCGATTACGGGCGTATACAACCGCAGGCTACCGAACTGGAAGAAGCCGTGCTGGGTGCCTTGATGATAGAGAAGGATGCTTATTCGCTGGTCAGTGAGATTTTGCGGCCGGAGTCGTTCTACGAACACCGGCACCAGCTAATCTATGCCGCAATTACCGACCTGGCCATCAATCAAAAGCCGGTGGATATACTTACTGTCAAGGAGCAACTGGCCAAGCGTGGTGAACTGGAAGAAGTGGGTGGTCCCTTTTATATCACCCAGTTGAGCAGTAAGGTGGCTTCCTCGGCCCATATTGAGTATCATGCCCGGATTATTGCGCAGAAGGCGTTGGCAAGGGAATTGATTACGTTTACCAGCCAGATACAGAGCAAGGCTTTTGATGAGACGATTGACGTGGATGACTTGATGCAGGAAGCTGAAGGTAAATTGTTTGAGATTTCTCAGCAAAACATGAAGAAGGATTATACGCAGATTAATCCGGTCATCTCTGAGGCTTATCAATTGATTCAGAAAGCTGCAGCCCGTACCGATGGCTTGAGTGGCCTGGAGAGTGGTTTCCACAAGCTGGACAAGATTACGTCGGGCTGGCAAAATTCCGATCTTATTATCATTGCTGCCCGTCCTGCCATGGGCAAGACGGCTTTTGTGCTTTCCATGGCCAAGAATATTGCGGTAGACTTCCACAATCCGGTAGCCTTGTTCTCGCTTGAAATGAGCAATGTGCAGTTGGTGAACCGCTTGATTTCCAATGTGTGTGAAATCCCGAGTGAGAAAATCAAGAGTGGCCAGTTGGCGGACTATGAATGGCAGCAGTTGGATTATAAGCTGCGCGAGCTTATCGATGCTCCTCTTTACGTGGATGACACTCCTTCACTTTCCGTATTTGAGTTGCGTACCAAGGCCCGGCGGCTGGTGCGCGAACATGGAGTCAAGGTAATCATTATCGACTACCTGCAGTTGATGAATGCCAGTGGCATGTCTTTCGGAAGCCGGCAGGAAGAAGTCAGCACCATTTCGCGCTCGTTAAAAGGGTTGGCAAAGGAATTGAATATCCCTATCATAGCCCTTTCGCAGTTGAACCGTGGCGTGGAAAACCGGGAGGGGGAGGAAGGCAAGCGTCCTCAGTTGAGCGACCTCCGTGAGTCGGGTGCCATTGAACAGGATGCCGATATGGTATGCTTCATCCATCGTCCAGAATATTACAAAATTTATCAGTCGCAAGACGGAACAGACCTTAGGGGAATGGCGGAGATTATCATAGCCAAGCACCGTAATGGCGCGGTAGGCGATGTCCGTCTTCGCTTTATCGGCCAGTACACCCGTTTCCAGAATCCGGAAGATGACCTTATCGTTCCTCCTCCCACAGCGGAAGGGGGAGGTATCATGCGCAGTTCCAGTATGAATACCCCCATAGGCTCTACTGCCACGCCTCCACCTCCGGCACCTGATTTTGTACCCCAAGAAGGCAATCCGTTTGGTAACATGCAGGAAGGCCCGTTGCCTTTCTGATGTATCGTATCAACGCAAGAGGCGCAAGTCTGTTTTTACAGATTTGCGCCTCTTGCGTTGTTTCTATGTTGTTGGGGAACAGGAACAGCTTACTTTTTCAGCCAACGGTCGAGCCATGCGAAGAAAGTACGTTGCCAAAGTACCCCGTTTTGGGGTTTCAGCACCCAGTGGTTTTCATCGGGGAATATAAGCAATTCGGCCGGAATGCCACGCATTTTTGCTGCATCAAAGGCTGCCATGGCTTGATTGGCCAATATGCGGTAATCGCGTTCACCGTGGATGCATAGTATGGGGGTATCCCATTTGTCTACAAAACGGTGAGGGGAATTGGCGAATGTGCGCTGTGCTACGGCGTTACCTTTTTCCCAGTAAGCGCCGCCCATGTCCCAGTTGGCAAACCATTTTTCTTCCGTTTCCAAGTACTGCATTTCCATGTTGAAGATACCGTCGTGGGCAATAAACGCTTTGAAACGTCCTTCGTGATGTCCTGCCATCCAATATACCGTGAATCCTCCGAAGCTGGCGCCTACACAACCCAAACGGTCTTTGTCGATAAACGGTTCTTTGCTTACTTCGTCAATGGCAGTCAGCAGGTCTTTCATGCATTGGCCTCCGTAGTCTCCGCTGATAGCCTCGTTCCATTCCGTACCGAAGCCGGGCATACCTCGGCGGCAAGGTGCAACAACAATGTAATCGTGGGCTGCCATCATCTGGAAGTTCCAGCGGTAGCTCCAGAATTGGCTCAAGGCACTTTGCGGACCGCCCTCGCAGTAAAGCAGGGCAGGATACTTCTTTTGCGGGTCGAACTGTGGCGGGTAGATGACCCATACCAGCATTTGTTTGCCGTCGGTAGTCGGAATCCAACGGCCTTCTACGCGTCCCATTTCCACTTGACCGTAGATGTGTTGGTTTTCGTGGGTGAGTTGCTTGACGGGGTAAGGAGAGTTTATTTCCTTATCGGTACTGTATCCGGGCCGAGTATGGGAGTCTTGCAGGAACAGGGATATAGGCATTGTTTTGCCGTCTAACCCCTCTACGGCATAGATTTCATCGCCTTGGCTCATGGAGTGGCGGGTAGCGATAAGCTTGTTGCCGCAAGTAGCGACCGAAGCGTAGTCACACAGGCAGGCTGTTACTTGGTAGGTATGCTCCAGGTCGGTGTTGTAGATTTGCGATGTACCCTGCCATACGCCGGTAAAATAGATACTTTGCGAATCGTCTGCCCAAGCATAAGTGTCGACATTGGAGGGGAAAGATTGGCTGGCGAATTGCTGTTTGCCGGTCTGCAGATCCATAACCATCAGGCGGTTCAGGTCGCTTTCATAGCCGTCGTGTTCCATGCTTTGCCAAGCTATGTAACGACCGTCGGGAGAGTATTGCGGATTGGTGTCATAGCCTTTGTTGTGCTCGGTGATGTTGTGTACTTCTCCTGTTTCCAAGTTATGGATATAGATGTCCGAGTTGGTGGAAAGGGCGTAGTCCAGTCCTGTCTTTTTCCGGCAGGTATAGGCAATCTTTTTGCTGTCGGGACTCCAAGCCAGTTGTTCGATACCTCCGAAAGGTTTCATGGGACTTTCGTAAGGTTCGCCTTCCAACAGGTCGCGTACGTTACTGATGCCTGTACCGTCGAAGTCGGCCACAAAGGGGTGGGGCGCAGTGGTTACCCATTCGTCCCAATGCTTATACATCAGGTCGTTTACGATGATACCGCTGGCTTGTGACAGGTCGGGATATTTGTCTGCAGTGCTGGGGATGGTCTTTACTTGAGAGATGAAAAGGAGTTTCTGGCCGTCGGGTGAGAAGGCGAAGCCCTCAATGCCACCGTCGTAATTGGTAAGCGGATGGCGTGCGGTGCCGTCAGGATTCATTTCCCAAACTTGGCTTGTGCCGCTCTCGTTGCTCAGGTAGGCCATTTTTTGCCCGTCTTTTATCCAAGTGGGCTGTGATTCGGAGTAAGGGGTGTGGGTCAGCTGGGCTGTGCCTGTGCCGTCGGAATTCATGATGAAGATGTCGGTGTTGCTTTTATTCTGGGATACACTGTAGTAACTCACGGTGTAAGCAATGCGCTTCCCATCGGGTGACAGGCACACTCCACCTATACGTCCCATGGCCCAAAGGGCTTCGGGCGTCATGCGGTGACCTTCGATACGGATATCCGAACGGCCAATCACGTCGGCCGATGACGTGGCTTCATGTGTGGCCGTGCCGCATGCAGAAGCCAAGGTTACGACTGCTGTCATAAACAGAAGGTTTACTTGTTGTTTCATTGTGGTCTAATATTATGGTATAATCGTACTTAAGCGTTTAAATCTGTTTCCCCACCCACTTGCCATACCGGATATACAGGATGCTGAACAACAGGATAGCTGCAGAGTAAACAAATTCGGCTGTCCAACATACGGCCACGTCCATGCGGCAGATGAGAATGACATAGGTGATGTAGACCGTGTAGAGGGCGAGTGCGCACAGTTCCAAGGCAAGGGCTGTACGCGTGTTGCCCGTGCCGGATACCGACTGGAAGTAGATGAACGCCGGTACGGACAGCACGTAGGAGGCGCACAACACCCATAACGATTGCACTGACGCAGCCCGCAGCCCTTCCATGTCGGTGTAGATGCTGAGCACCGTGTCGGGGAAGATGCAACACAGCACGGCTATGGGGGTGACAAACAGGTAAGCCAGCCGGATATGTTTACCTATCAGGCGGGGCACTTCAGCAGCGTGGCCCGCGCCGATAAGGTTGCTCACCAGTGACCCGCAAGTGGAGGCAAAGGCACTTACCATCATGAACAGTAATCCACTGACGCTACGCACGATGTTGGTGATGGCCAGCGGCTCCTTGCCCAAATGTTCGATGTAGAGGAAAAACAGGAACCAGGTGGACAGCGACACGCAGTTCTGTATCATTGTCCAAAGCGATACGCTGAGCATCCGTTTGAGGGTAGGGAAGCTGAAACGGGGCAGGCTGTCCAGCCCGTATTTCCGCAGGTCGATATGTCGGCGGGTGTAGACAATGAAGAACACGAGCGACACCGCTTCAGCCAAAGATGATCCGATGGCGGCGCCCGCAATGCCCAAAGCCGGGCATCCCAGGTTCCCGAAAATCAGGATGTAGTTGAACACTACGTTGCTTAGCACCATTACGATGGAGTTTAGTGTCAGTGTCCGTGTTTGCGTAGTGCCCAGGAAAAAAGCGCGGAACATCACCGCGTTGAATGAGAACAGCGCGCCGAATACCCGCCAATGCAAGTAACTTGTAGCCGCTTCGTATATTTCGGGCGACGAGATGATGCGTTTCAGGATGATGGGCGAGAAGAAAAACGACAGCACGAACATCACCACCGCCATGGTGCACTGGAAGTAGATGCCGTGATAAAACAGGCGACCTATCTCGCGGTACTCTCCCTCACCGTTACGTCGTGCCATGAGTATTTGCGACCCGATGCTGAAGCCGAAGGCTACCATAAAAATGACGATGTAGAACACCCCGGCAATGGCCGAAGCACCCAGTTCCACCTCTCCCACGCGACCCAAGAAAGCGGTGTCCGTCATTCCAATCATCTGCTCCATTAAAAGACTGATGAGGATGGGGTAGGCGATGTGCCATATCTGGCGGTTGGTGTAGGTAGTGGGTATGTTTGCTGTCTTTTCCATAAAAGTTTGCAGGATAATGGGATTAAGTTAAGAGTACAAGTTAACCCAGTTGACTTATACTCTTAACCGGGTTGACTTGTACTCTTAACTGAGTTAACTTATACTTTTAACTCAAGAAGACATTAGTGATTGATTATCAAATCAATTGTATTTTCTTTCCGTCGGAGGAAGTTTTTTACACTTACTTGTGCTTCTGCTGTTGCTGCTCCCGTTGGCGTTGCATCTCTTCGGCTTGTTTCTGCATAGCTTCCAGGCGGGCTGCAAAGCCGGTCTTGCGCATCTGTTTGGGGTCTTTCTTGTTAGCCTCGAGTTGTGCAAGAAGCTTGGCTTCGTCGGTAGTGCGGCGCATGATGATGGTAGTGACGATGCTTATCAGTGTAGATAGGAAGTAGTAGTAGTTCAGACCGGAAGGATATTCGTTCAGGATGAACAGGAACATCAGCGGCATGAGGTACGACATCCATTTCATGGCAGCCATCTGTGGGTTGGCACCCGTATCCTGTTGCTGCATCATGAACTTCACATTCAGCAGGTTGGTTACCGTCATCAGCACACAGAACAGGCTGAGATGGCTTCCTATCAAGGGGATGTGGAATGGGAAGTGGATGAATGCATCGTAAGTGGAGAGGTCATCGGCCCACAGGAAACTTTCTTGCCGCAGTTCGATGGCGCTGGGCACGAACATGAACAAGGCCATGATGATGGGCATCTGCAACAACATCGGCAGGCATCCGCCCATGGGACTGACGCCATACTGGCTGTAAAGAGCCATGATTTCCTGTTGCTTTTTCATGGCGTCCTCTTGCTTGGGATATTTTTTGTTGATTTCGTCTATTTTCGGTTTCAGTACCCTCATGCGGGCGGAAGACATGTAGGTTTTCCACGTGGTGGGGAAGATGACGGCTTTCACGATGAGTGTCATGAGTAACAGTACCATTCCCATGCTCAAGCCCCAGCCTTGCAGCCAGTCGAAAATATTGATGGTGAACCATTTGTTTACCCAGCGAAGGATGGGCCAGCCCAAGTAGACCAGTTTCTCCAGTTCCCAGTCTTCGGTACGTCCTTTGTCCAAAGCGGTCAATGTCTTGTAGTGGTTGGGGCCGATATAGAAATAGAGTTGCGTAGCGTCTTGCCCCGTGGGGTCAAACTTGGCACTCATTTCAGCTGTATAGTCTTTGACGTACCCGCTACCTTTGGTAGCCAGTTTCGAGGTAAGTTTAGTCTTGTCGAAGCTATCCTCTGCAATGAGTACGGTGGAGAAAAATTGGTCTTTGAAAGCAATCCAATCCAACGCTTCTGTCAATTCTTCCTCGTCATCGCTGCTATTCGATAGGTAGTCTGTACCTTCGCCTGTAATTTTGTAAGTCAATTCTGCCAGGCGGTTCTCGAAGGTGTAGCCGCGCTCCAACTGACGGATGCGTTGCGCCCATTCAATGTCTACATGCTGGTTGCTTGATGCCAGCTTGCCATCCATGCCTATTGCTTGGATGGTGAAGTCCACCAAATAAGTATCTGTATGCAGGGCATAAGTGAAATCGATGTAGCTTTCGGCATTAGCCTCCAGACGCATGGTGACGGTGCTGTCCGTCTGGTTGACTGGGGTGAAGAAATAATCTTGTGTTTGTATGGTTTCCTTCGCGTTGTAGAACAGGAAGTTCATTGAAGCATCGGCTCCGCTAAACAAGGTAACGGGCGTCTGCTTATCTTGTTCCATATATTCTTTCAGTATGGCTGAAGACACGCGTCCTCCTTTGGGCGATATCTCGATGCGCATCAAGTTGTTTTCAAGCGTTACAGGTGAATCGGAGCCTTGACGGGCGTTGAAGAACAGTGAGGTCGAGTCATTTAGGGAGTTTATGCGCTCATTAGCCAAGGCAGCTTCGGCTTTCGCTTTCAGTTCGGCTTCGCGTTGCTGCACTTGGATTATGGAGTCGTAATAATGTTGTTGGGCTTCCAATTGCTCTTGGCTGGGTCGGCTCAAAATGCTGAACCCTACCAGCAGGATACCGATAAGGACAAGCCCTGTAATGGTGTTTTTATCCATTGGTGTCTAATAGTTTACGTTTACTTATTATACAAATGGTTTAATAAACGGAATACTTTATTGCTGCTTATTTTCGTTTTCGATAGCAGCCTTTACAAAAGAGAGAAACAGTGGATGCGGATGAAGCACGGTACTGCTATATTCCGGATGGAACTGCGTGCCGATGTACCATTTCAAAGCCGGTAATTCCACAATTTCCACTAAATCTGATTCTGGATTGATACCTGTGCACATCATTCCTGCTGCTTCAAACTCTGACTTGTATTGGTTATTGAATTCATAGCGGTGGCGATGGCGTTCCTGGATATGTTCTGTGCCATAGGCTTCATAAGCTTTACTCCCTTTTTTCAACACACACTCGTAAGCGCCCAAACGCATGGTTCCTCCCATGTTGGTAATGGATTTCTGTTCCTCCATGATGTCGATGATATTGTGCGGGGTTTTTTCATCCATTTCGCGGCTATTGGCATCAGCATAACCTAATACATTCCTTGCAAATTCAATGGCCATGCATTGCATTCCCAAGCAAATGCCGAAAGTTGGAATATCGTGTGTTCGAGCATACTTAATGGCTACGAATTTGCCATTAATTCCACGTTCGCCGAATCCAGGCCCTATAAGTATGCCAGACATGCCTTTCAGCATATCAGCGACATTGTTATCGGTCAGTTTCTCACTGTTCACGAAGTCTACTGATACTTTGCGATCGTTGTATGTACCAGCCTGCGACAAAGCTTCGCGGATAGACTTATAGGCATCCTGCAAGTCATACTTTCCAACCAATGCGATATGGATGGGAGGTGTTTTTTCTGCTTTGTGGCGACGTTCAAGGAAATTGCGCCATGGCCCAAGCCCCGGGGTATCACCCACGGGAAGCCCCATTTTTTTCAGAATGGTAGTATCCAGCTTTTGCTCTTGCATCAAGATGGGTACCTCGTAGATTGTCGGTGCATCAATACTTTGTACAACGGCTTCTTCGTCTACGTTACAAAATTGGGCAACTTTTTTACGTAAGTTCGCATTCAGCTCATGTTCCGTGCGCAATACAAGTATGTCTGGTTGGATACCGGCACTTTGCAGTTCTTTTACAGAGTGTTGTGTCGGTTTTGTTTTTAATTCTCCAGCAGCTGCCAGATAGGGTACATAAGTAAGGTGTACGCACAAAGCGTCACGTCCAAGTTCCCACTTCAGTTGGCGGATGCTTTCCAAATAGGGCAGGGATTCGATGTCGCCTACAGTACCGCCGATTTCTGTAATTACGAAATCAAATTTATACTTGTTGCCTAACTGCTTTACGTTTCTTTTTATCTCATCGGTGATGTGCGGGATGACTTGAATGGTTTTTCCCAAGTAGTCTCCACGGCGTTCTTTGTCAATAACGCTTTTATAAATACGTCCCGTTGTGATGTTATTGGCCTTTGTCGTTTGTATTCCCAAAAAACGTTCGTAATGGCCCAAATCTAAGTCGGCTTCATGACCATCGACAGTGACATAACATTCACCGTGTTCGTAAGGGTTCAACGTACCAGGATCGATGTTGATGTAAGGGTCAAATTTTTGGATAGTAACTTTGTAGCCTCTGGCTTGCAGTAGCTTACCGATGGAAGATGAAATGATGCCTTTGCCTAACGAGGAAGCAACGCCACCGGTGACGAAAATATACTTTGTTTCTCCCACAATGATATGTTTTATTGGTTTAATCTATAATTTGGTAATAACAAGTATACAAATGCATGAACACTAATTCATATAGGTCTATGACCCATATTGCCTTTAAAAAGCGCAAAATTACAAAAAAAAGGAAAGAACAGAAATATTTCAAGAATACATTTTGAATAAAAAGATGCAAAAAACAATTTTGTCACCTTATATATTTAGCCTATTTTTGCAGTGAAAACATAAACAGCGGGTAATATATGAAAAAGAGAAAGATATGGGTATGTTTTGTGTTGGTCTTTGTTTATTCTTCCTCTTTGTGGGCTCAAGAGATGGGGGAATTGATTATGGATGTCGATACATGCGTGCAAGATTCCCTTATCCACCAAGTAATAGATGCTGGAAATGAGACAGCAGAATGTGACACCTTAAAAAATGATACAATAGGTGTGGATACCTTGAACTTGGCCATGGATACTTTAAAGACGGGAACAGCGATTGAAAAAGATTCTGTTTCCCAGAAAAAAAAGGCGGTGCCTAAACAGCCGACCCTTAATAACTTTTTACAAAAATATTGGCTGTTAAAATTGCGTGCTTCTGGAACAGGTACGTATCAAATGGATACAGTTTCAATATTATATGAAAAGCACATAGGGGTTTTGGATTATTTGAATGACCCCTCTACGCCTGAGCGCTATATAACTTTTGACCCTAATTATTACCGTTTATTCATTCCTCTCACTTATTTTCATGCTCCAATGCATAGATTTTCTCAAGTGAAGTGGACATTTCATGCCCCCGAAACTAAATCTATGCAAGTAGAACAGTTATTGCCAATCGATACTTTGTTGTTCACAAATAAAGAACGTATAAACGCGAGAATCGACCGCGCCCTGTTGACGGCTTATGTGAATTATCCGGAATTAGTTGTACGGACTGAAGATGAAATAGACAGTATCCCTTTGTTTAAAGATAATATAGAGAAAGAAACATCATCTAAGAAAAGGTCAGTAATCAAATTGTTTTCAACTGAACCTAAAAGACAAGTCCGGAAAGAAGCCAGAGGTATTGTAATTCGCAAGCCAAACTGGTGGGTTACAGGAGGAAGTGGTTCTTTGCAGTTTACCCAGAACCATTTTTCGGACAATTGGTACAAAGGTGGTGAGAGTACACATTCCATGTTGGCTGGATTGCAATTGAAAGCCAATTACAACGACCGCGAAAAAATACAATGGGAAAATTTGTTGGATGCGAAATTGGGTTTTGTTTCTTCTCCATCGGATGAATATCATAAATATTTGGTAAATAACGATCAATTACGACTTTATAGCAAATTGGGCTTGCAGGCTATTTCCAAATGGTATTATACGATTTCGACAGAAGTCAAGACGCAATTTTGCCAAGCTTATGGTGCCAACAGCGAAACATTGAAAGCTGCATTCCTGTCACCTCTTGATTGGTCGACCAGTATAGGTATGGATTACAAATTGTCCAAGGAAAAGGTGAGCTTGTCCGTCTTTATGGCTCCTCTGACATATACAATGCGTTATGTCGAGAATTCCGGTGTAGATGAAGTGAGCTATGGCCTCAAGGAAGGGCAAAAAGTGAAACATGATTTTGGTTCACAAGTACAGACCAATTTTTCTTGTTCGATTTTTTCCTTTGTTAAACTGACTTCACGTCTTGATTATCTGACCAGCTATAAATGGATACGTGTAGAGTGGGAAAATACTTTGGATTTCGTATTGAACCGCTATCTTTCTGCCAAGTTATATGTGTTTGGTCGGTTTGATGATGGCAATAAACCAACTGTGGGGAATAGTTATTTCCAAATTAACGAAACGTTTGGTTTTGGATTGAATTACGCCTGGTAAAGTCTGTTTTTGCTGTTAATCTGTAAAAATACATGGCTTTCTTATAGAAAAATCTTTTGGAACGCTTGTAGTTCATAAATTATGCTTAAATTTGCCGCGATTGTAATGTACACTTTGCAAAAATGGCAAATGCAATAAAACATTTAGGTATCGTGGAAAGCATAAGCAACCAACATTTACAAGTTCGGATTGTGCAGACATCGGCATGTGCTTCGTGTAGCATTAAAGGGCATTGTACTTCTGCTGATGTAAAAGAAAAGTTAATCGATATTACAGATGCAGATGCAAGTAAGTATCATCAAGGCGACCATGTATGGGTAATCGGTACTCTTTCCATGGGAGGTATGGCGGTACTGTTGGCTTTTATAATTCCTTTCTTTATTGTAGTGATTTCTATCTTTATTCTTATGGCATTGTGGAGCAATGAGCTGCTTTCAGCTCTTTGTTCGCTGGCTTTTTTATTACCATATTATTATATTTTAAGGATAAAGAAGGAGTGGCTGGGGAAAAAGTTTGCCTTTACCATCCAGCCGGTGGGAGATTAATAAAAAAACTAATAATCAAATAACATTTTAATTTATGCATGTAATTCTGATAGCAGTAATTTCATTGGGAGTAATAGCAGTGGTATTGGCAGCCATACTTTATGCCGCTTCCAAGAAGTTCTCTGTGTATGAAGATCCGCGCATCGGGCAAGTGGCTGCCGTATTGCCCCAAGCCAATTGTGGCGGATGTGGTTATCCTGGTTGTAGCGGATTTGCTGACGCCTGTGTCAAAGCTGGCTCTTTGGACGGTAAACTTTGTCCGGTGGGTGGGGAGGCGGTTATGGCGAAAGTCGCAGATATTCTCGGCTTAACAGTCACAGCTTCCGAACCAAAAGTTGCCGTAGTTCGTTGTAATGGCACTTGTAGCCATCGCCCTCGTATTAACCAATACGACGGAGTGAAGAGTTGTGCAATTGCTTCAGCTTTATACGGCGGCGAAACTGGTTGTAGCTATGGCTGCGTGGGATGTGGTGATTGTGTCGCCGTTTGTAAGTTTGATGCCATTCACATGAATCCGGAAACCGGATTACCGGAAGTGGACGAAAGTAAATGTACCGCATGTGGGGCTTGTGCCAAGGCTTGTCCGAGAAGTATCATTGAAATACGTCCTCAGGGAAAGAAGTCCCGGCGTGTTTATGTGCAATGTGTTAACAAGGACAAGGGCGCAGTAGCGCGTAAAGCATGTGCAATGGCATGTATCGGTTGCGGGAAATGCGTTAAGGTCTGTGCTTTTGATGCGATTACATTAGAGAATAATTTGGCATACATTGATGCCAATAAGTGCAAGTCTTGTCGTAAATGTGAAGAAGCTTGTCCGCAAGGTGCCATTATTGCGCTGAATTTTCCACCACGTAAACCGAAAGAGGAAGTCGTTCCAACTTCAGGGGCGGAAGTTTCCCAACCGGTTATTGCAGAATCCTAAAAATAGAATATAAAATTGTTAATCAAGAATATATGTTGAAGACATTTTCAATTGGTGGAGTTCATCCACACGAAAATAAGCTTTCAGCGCATCAGCCTATTATTCAGGCAGAAGTTCCTGCCAAAGCTGTCATATTGTTGGGGCAGCATATCGGTGCTCCTGCCAAACCGATAGTAGCTAAAGGTGATGTCGTGAAAGTCGGTACGAAGATTGCTGAACCGGGCGGTTTCGTTTCTGCTGCCATTCATTCGTCTGTAAGCGGTAAAGTCGCAAAGATTGATACGGTAGTTGATGCGAGTGGTTATCCGAAACCTGCCATTTTTATTGATGTAGAAGGTGATGAATGGGAAGAAACTATCGACCGTTCGGATGCATTGGTGAAAGATTGTGCATTGACCTCAGAAGAAATTATAAAGAAGATAGCAGATGCCGGTATTGTCGGTTTGGGTGGCGCATGTTTCCCCACGCAGGTCAAATTATGTCCTCCGCCGGCATTTAAAGCCGAATGTGTTATTATCAACGCTGTAGAGTGCGAGCCTTATTTGACAGCCGACCACCAGTTGATGTTGGAACATGCCGAAGAAATCATGGTGGGTGTTACTTTGTTGATGAAAGCCGTCAAAGTGGATAAAGCGTTTATTGGTATCGAAAACAATAAGCCCGACGCCATTCAATTAATGACTAAAGTAGCGTCTTCGTACGCTGGGATTGAAGTAGTGCCTTTGCAAGTGAAGTATCCGCAGGGAGGAGAGAAACAATTGATTGACGCCATTATACATAGACAGGTCGCTGCCGGGGCTTTGCCTATCTCTACCGGTGCGGTAGTCCAAAATGTTGGGACTGCTTTTGCTGTTTATCAGGCAGTACAAAAGAACAAGCCTTTGTTTGAGCGTATTGTTACCGTTACTGGCAAGTCTTTGAAGAAGCCTTCCAATTTCTTGGTGCGTGTTGGTACGCCCATGAAACAATTGATAGAAGCCTGTGGCGGGTTACCGGAAAATACCGGAAAGATTATTGGAGGAGGTCCTATGATGGGAAAAGCGTTGATAAACGATGAGATTCCTACGGTAAAAGGTACTTCCGGTATCCTTATATTGGACAATAAGGAAGCCAAGCGCGATGTCCCGCAGCCTTGCATCCGTTGCGCCAAGTGTGTAGGGGCTTGCCCGATGGGGTTGGAACCTTATTTGCTTGCTACCGTTTCGGCCCATGGCGATTTTGAACGGGTTGAAAAAGAAGATATCATGTCATGCATCGAGTGCGGTTCTTGTCAATTTACATGCCCGTCTCATCGTCCGATGCTGGATTATATTCGTTTAGGCAAATCTAAAGTCGGTGCAATGATACGTGCACGTCAGGCTAAAAAATAACAATGAAATATGGAAAATAAACTTATCGTATCCCTTTCGCCTCATGTCCATAGTGGTGATAGTGTGAAAAAGAATATGTATGGCGTGCTAATAGCCTTGCTGCCGGCTTTCTTGGTTTCACTTTATTTCTTTGGATTAGGAGCGTTGATTGTCACGGCGACTTCCGTGCTCGCTTGTCTGTTCTTTGAATGGGCCATTGGAAAATTCATTCTGAAACGTGAAACGACCTCTATTACGGATGGTTCTGCCATTATTACCGGAGTGTTGCTGGCTTTTAACTTGCCTTCCAATTTGCCCATTTGGATTATTATCATAGGTGCATTATTCGCCATTGGGGTAGCCAAAATGTCTTTTGGTGGTTTGGGTTGTAATCCTTTCAATCCAGCATTGGCCGGACGTGTATTTTTGTTATTGTCTTTCCCCGTGCAGATGACCAGTTGGCCTGCCGTTGGCCAGCTTACGGCTTATACCGATGCGGTAACCACCGCTACGCCACTTGCCGTTATGAAAGGGGTAATCAATGGCGCTCCCGGTTTTTCTTTGGACCAATTGCCCGATGCCTTCTCGTTGTTCTTGGGCAACAATCCAGGGTGTATCGGTGAGGTCAGTGCCTTGGCATTGCTGTTGGGCTTTGCCTATATGTTATGGAAGAAAATCATCACATGGCATATCCCTGTGTCAATCTTGGTAACTGTATTTGTGTTCTCAGGCATTATGTATCTGGTAAAACCGGAATTATATGTATCACCTGTCATCCAGCTGCTTTCCGGTGGTCTGATGTTGGGTGCTATTTTCATGGCTACGGATTATGTTACTTCACCCATGAGCCATAAAGGTATGCTGATTTACGGTGTATGTATCGGGTTGCTGACGGTGATTATCCGTTTGTTCGGCGCTTATCCGGAGGGCATGTCGTTTGCCATTCTTATCATGAATGCATTTACACCGCTTATAAATACTTATGTTAAACCTAAACGCTTCGGGGAGGTGGCAAAGAAGAAATGAAAAAGTTAGAATCTACATTATCGAATATGTTGCTGGTGCTTACGGGCGTCACAGTGGTCTCCGTAGCCCTGCTTGCATGGGTAAATGAGCTGACCAAAGAACCTATAGCCCAAGCCAATGCAAAGGCATTGAACGATGCGGTCAATTTGGTGATTCCCGGTTTTGACAACGACCCGATTGCCGAGAAGAAAATGCAGGAGGTGAATGGTGTGGAGTATGCCGTTTATCCTGCCACTAAAGGTGGCGAATATATCGGTGCCGCTGTCGAGGCTTCTTCCATGGGATTTGGAGGGGAGCTGAAGATTCTGGTCGGATTCGATGCCCAAGGTAATATACTGAACTATTCATTACTGTCCCATTCCGAGACCCCCGGCCTTGGTTCCAAAGCCGACGTATGGTTTAAGGAAGGTGGGAAAGGCGATATTACAGGTATGAATCCGGGTGAATCCCCGCTTGCCGTAAGCAAGGATGGGGGAAAGGTAGATGCCATTACGGCTTCCACCATTACCTCCCGGGCATTTTTGAATGCCGTGAATAGTGCTTATGCTGCTTTTGCCGGACAAGAACAGACCGATTCTTCCACCGGTGCTACCCCACAGAATGTTGAACAACCTGCCGATGATGCTGCCGTACCTGCATCGGATGCCCAATAATAGAAAGGAGTAGAACTTATGAACAATTTTAAAGTTTTAATGAATGGTATCGTCAAAGAGAATCCTACATTCGTGCTTCTCCTTGGCATGTGTCCTACGCTGGGTACGACATCGTCTGCCATCAATGGCATGGGCATGGGACTGGCCACCGCCTTTGTGTTGATTTGCTCCAACGTGGTTATTTCGGCCATTAAGAACCTGATTCCCGACATGGTACGCATTCCTGCCTTTGTCGTGGTGATAGCCTCGTTCGTTACCTTGTTGCAGATGATTATGCAAGCCTATGTGCCGGGGCTTTACGCTACGTTGGGCTTGTTTATCCCTTTGATTGTGGTAAACTGCATCCTGTTGGGGCGTGCCGAAGCTTTTGCTGCCAAAAATGGCCCGGTAGCTTCCATGTTCGACGGCTTGGGCATGGGCTTGGGCTTTACCATCGGTTTGACCACATTGGGTGCTGTCCGTGAGCTGTTGGGAACCGGAAAGATTTTCGGGCTGACTATCTATCCGGAAGATTGCGGCATGCTCCTCTTTGTGCTGGCGCCGGGCGCATTCATTGCTTTGGGATACCTTATTGCTTTGGTAAACAAGATGAAGAAGGCGTCGTGAAATCGTCGGATAAGTTGATTAACAACAAAAAAACAGGAATCGTATGGAATATATATTGATATTTATTTCGGCAATCTTTGTCAATAACATTGTTTTGTCCCAATTCTTGGGCATTTGTCCGTTCTTGGGCGTTTCCAAGAAGATTGATACCGCGTTGGGCATGTCTGCCGCAGTGGCATTTGTGCTTACCATAGCTACTATTGTAACGTTTCTGATACAGAAATATGTCCTCGATACGTTGGGCTTGGGCTATTTGCAGACCATCACTTTCATTTTGGTCATCGCAGCTTTGGTGCAGATGGTGGAAATCATCCTGAAAAAAGTATCTCCTGCACTCTATCAAGCCTTGGGCGTATTCCTGCCGTTGATTACTACCAACTGTTGTATTTTGGGCGTGGCTATTCTGGTTATTCAGAAAGACTATGACTTGTTGACGGGCATCGTATATGCATTCTCTACGGCATTGGGCTTTGGTTTGGCATTGACTTTGTTTGCGGGTTTGCGCGAGCAGATGAGTTTGGTCAACATTCCCAAAGGCATGCAGGGCACTCCCATTGCCTTGCTTACTGCAGGTTTGCTGGCAATGGCATTTATGGGATTTTCCGGCGTAGTGAAAATCTGACAGCTGCCGGACATACCGTCAAGCGTTGACCTGGTTGTCTCGCCAGGAAGCATATAGCGTTTAGCGGCGGATAATTGGTGGAGTAACAACTCTGTTACCCGCACCACTTATCCGCCGCTAAACGTTTTTTTATTGTCCGTTTGTCCGCATGCGGCAGTGGCATTTCGTTTCCGCAAGGCAGCACATTGAAAGGGAATCATCCTGGATGATTCCGGGAATCATGTACGATGATTCCTAGAATCATGCACGATGATTCCCCTAATCAAGTACGATGATTCTTCCTTTATGCCGACGTAAGCCGCTCCTTCTGCGCAGGCTGAAGGAGGGCGGAAGATGCCTATGTGCGGGGGAATGTTGCAGCTTGTGTTTTCCAGCCAAATTATTAATAAATCATAAAAAGGCATTCATTACAGGCAATAAACTTCTATCTTTAACCATTCAATAGGCCCCATTCATCAGAATGATGATATTAAAATGTTGATAATCAGTCGGACTAAAACTATTTTCAGATATGCATATTGTACAATTGCCCGGAACAGACAAACAACTTTATGAGTTGGTCGCTCCATTAATAATGAATCCGAAAGTCTTAAAGCAGAATTATAATTTCCCATTCCGGACCTCGGAACGCTATGAGTGGTTCATCGCGGTCGAAGGCGAAGAAGTGGAAGGTTTTGTGCCCGTTGAGCATAAGGCATCGGAAGATGTCATCAACAATTACTACATCAAGGGCAAGGACCCTGAGACCCTTAAGTTGTTGCTTGGTCACATCCTTGCTCAACGGGATGAAAGCAAAGACTTGGCTGCGATTAGTTTTGTGGAAGATAAAGGCTTATTTCAGGATTTGGGCTTTATGCCAGAGAAAGTGTGGACACGTTATGTGAAAATGAAAAAAACACCGGTAAAAAATGAGTTCATCCAAGAAAAACAATAAGAATGTGTATGAACTGGCGTTAGAGCGCTTGGATATAATCTTTAAGGAGTTTGATACGATATGTGTTTCCTTTTCGGGAGGGAAAGATAGCGGCTTGTTGTTGAACCTGTGCATTGACTACATCCGTAAACACCAATTGAACCGGAAACTATGTGTCTTCCACATGGATTACGAGATTCAGTACAAGCATACTGTCGACTATGTGGATCGCGTGCTGGCAAGCAACAGGGATATTCTGGAGGTTTACAGGGTGTGCGTACCTTTCCGGGTCAGCACATGCACTTCCATGTACCAGAGTTATTGGCGCCCTTGGCAGGATGACCTGAAAGACATTTGGGTGCGTCCAATGCCGGATGAATGTTATACCAAAGAACAATTTCCCTTTTATCGGGATGACATGTGGGATTATGACTTCCAGATGTTGTTTGCCAAGTGGCTGCACGAGCGGAAGAATTCTGTCCGTACTTGCTTCCTGATAGGTATCCGCACGCAGGAAAGTTTCAATCGTTGGCGCAGCATCCACCTCTGCCGCAAGTATCAAATGTACCACAAGTACCGTTGGACGTCCAAGATAGGCAATGACATTTATAATGCCTATCCTATATACGATTGGAAAACCACGGACATCTGGACGGCAAATGGCAAATTTAAATATGATTATAATCACCTGTATGATTTATATTACAAGGCAGGGGTCAGTTTGGAACGTCAACGTGTGGCAAGCCCCTTCCTGAGTGAAGCCCAGGATAGCCTCCGCCTGTATCGTGCCATAGATCCGAACACTTGGGGAAAGATGATAGGCCGGGTAAATGGAGTCAACTTCACCGGCATATATGGCGGAACCCGTGCCATGGGCTGGCAGTCGGTCCGCTTGCCCGAAGGCTATACGTGGAAAGGATTCATGCAATTCCTGCTTTCCACTCTGCCCGAAGAAACACGTAGGAACTATCTGAGGAAATTGACCGTCAGCATAGAATTCTGGCGTACCAAAGGAGGGTGTTTGTCAGAGGCTACTATCGAAAAATTAAGGAATGCCGGTGTGACGTTGGAGGTAGGAAATTCCACCAATTATAAAACTTATAAAAAACCTGTACGGATGGGGTATTTGGATGACATTGACATTCCTGAATTCCGTGAAATTCCTACTTATAAACGCATGTGCATCTGCATTCTGAAAAATGACCATGCTTGTAAGTACATGGGGTTTGCACTGACCAAAGAAGAAGCCTACAAAAGAGATAAAATCATGGAACAATTTAAAAATCTGAAATTATGAGCGAATATAAAAGTCCGGTATACAATGTAAAAGCCATTCCCGTAGAAAAAGTACAGGCCAATGATTACAATCCGAATGTGGTGGCACCTCCGGAAATGAAACTTCTGGAGCTATCCATTTGGGAGGATGGTTTTACGATGCCGTGTGTCTGTTATTACGATGAAACGGAAGACAAATATATATTGGTAGATGGTTTTCATCGCTATCAAGTCTTGAAAAGCTCCAAACGGGTTAATGAGCGCGAAAAAGGTCTGCTCCCCGTGGTGGTCATCGAGAAAGACTTGTCAAACCGGATGGCTTCAACCATACGGCATAACCGGGCAAGAGGCACGCACAACATTGAGCTGATGTGTAATATCGTTGCCGAGTTGGACCGCTCCGGAATGTCGGACGAGTGGATCATGAAACATATAGGAATGGATCGTGATGAATTGTTGCGCTTGAAACAGATTTCGGGATTGGCGGAATTGTTTGCCGATAAGTCCTTCAGTGTGCCCGATGATAATGAGACTTTCCAGCCTCCTACTTATTATTGAACTTAAAAAATGCGGCAAAGCCATCCTGCCATCGGAATGTCCGGGCAGGATGGCTTTGCCTTTTAGAAAGAAAAGTCATGGGGGATTATTCTTTCTTTAATGAAAATCCCATAAGCATGCCGTCATACCCTTCTGCCAGCGAACCAATGGTCTGCAGGGTATTGTTGTTGCTTTTGCTTGACAAAAAAGTTATCAGGTCCAACAGTTTGTCGAAGTTGAACAACAGGTTCATGTCTGTTGAAGTACAGTTTAACTTGGCATTCAAGCCTACTAATTTCGCAAACTTAAGATTGACCTTCTGATGGGATGTGTCATACGAATAAGTCCCTTTTAAGTCCTTTCCGCTTATCCGGGCCATAAAGGTACTGTCAGCGTTAAACGTGAAAGATAATTTGCCTTCTTCAAATCCTACTTTTGCCAACTGTTCGTTGAGTTTCTCTTCTACGGTATTCGCTGCCACTGTCCCGCCGGCTTTTGCCAGCAGGTTGTCCGATTCAAATTCTACAGCAGCTCCTGTGTAATTCCAGGTGCCTTCCATACTGGCTGTGTTTTTGCCGGTTACGGCGCTTACTACTTTCTCTACATTCTCGCGTTTCAGCAAGTCTTTCAGCGATTGTGCCTGGACATTGGTCGTGTAGAACAATCCTGCTGCAAGGATAGATACGGAGATTAAAAAAGTTTTTTTCATATTATTACTTCGATTGGTTTGTTTGAATCTCTTTGTTAATACTTTCAATGTAATTCAGCAACTCTTCTCTGCCCAAACGGTTCTCCGAAGACGTGATGAAGTGGGGGGGGAGCTCCTCCCATTGTTCATGCAATTGTTGCAGGTATTGAGCTATATTATTGTTTAATGCATTGGCTTTCATCTTGTCGGCCTTAGTAAAAATGATGGCAAAAGGTATCCCATTCTCTCCCAGCCATTCAATGAACGATAGGTCTATATTTTGCGGTTTCAGGCGGCTGTCTACCAATACAAACAGACAGGTCATTTGTTCACGTTGCAATATATAGCTTTCGATGATGCGTTTGATTTGTGCTTGTGCTTTTTGTCCGCGTTTGGCATAGCCATATCCCGGAAGGTCTACAATGTACCATTCCTTATTGATGAGGAAGTGGTTGATCAGCAAAGTTTTTCCCGGCGTGGCCGATGTCATGGCCAACCCCTTGCGCCTTGTCAACATGTTGATAAGGCTGGACTTGCCGACATTGGATCGACCGATGAAAGCATATTCCGGCAATTTGCCTTGCGGGCATTTTTTTACATCTGTGTTGCTGATGACAAATTCTGCGCTGGTTATTTCCATATCTGTCAAAATCTGGTTTCCTTTTGCAAATATACTATTTCTGTGTGATATATAAGGTGTGGCTGTTATGATGTAAAAAATCCCCATAGACCAGTAAATGGTTTATGGGGATTTTATAATAGGAACCCTTTGAAAAGGCATTACTTGCTCAGAGCCAGAGACACGTTAACGGCGCAAGCTACGGTGCAACCTACCATCGGGTTGTTGCCGATGCCCAAGAAGCCCATCATTTCAACGTGAGCGGGAACTGATGAAGAACCTGCGAACTGAGCATCGCTGTGCATACGGCCCATAGTGTCGGTCATACCGTAAGAAGCAGGACCTGCGGCCATGTTGTCCGGGTGCAATGTACGGCCTGTACCGCCACCGCTGGCTACCGAGAAGTAAGGCTTGCCAGCCAATACACGTTCTTTCTTGTAAGTGCCGGCTACCGGGTGCTGGAAGCGGGTGGGGTTGGTAGAGTTACCCGTGATGGATACGTCTACATTTTCATGCCACATGATGGCTACGCCTTCGCGTACATCGTCAGCGCCATAGCATTTTACTTTGGCACGCGGACCGTCGGAGTACGGAGTCTCTTTTACGACTTTCAGTTCGCCGGTGAAATAGTCGAACTCGGTTTGAACATAGGTAAAGCCGTTGATGCGGGAAATAATCATGGCGGCATCCTTGCCCAAGCCGTTCAAGATGCAGCGCAAGGGGTTCTTGCGTACCTTGTTTGCCATTTCGGCAATCTTGATGGCGCCTTCGGCAGCGGCAAACGATTCGTGTCCTGCCAAGAAGGCGAAGCATTGGGTTTCATCGCGGAGCAGACGGGCTGCCAGGTTTCCGTGACCCAAACCTACCTTGCGGTCGTCGGCTACAGATCCGGGAATGCAGAATGCCTGCAAGCCGATACCGATGGCTTCGGCAGCGTCGGCAGCATTTTTGCAGCCTTTTTTCAAGGCGATGGCGCAACCTACCACGTATGCCCATTTGGCGTTCTCGAAGCAGATGCCTTGCGTTTCCTGGCAAGTCAAGTACGGGTCGAGGCCGGCGGCGTCACAGATTGCATTAGCTTCTTCGATGTCTTTGATACCGTATTCGTTCAGCGCAGCAAGGATTTGCTTGATGCGACGGTCTTGGCTTTCAAATTGTACAGGTCTAATCATAATCTGTGTCCTCCTTATTCTTTACGTGGGTCAATGTATTTAACTGCGCCTTGCTCGGGTTTGAAGCGTCCGTACGTGCCGGTAACTGCTTTCAAAGCTTCGTTGGCGTCTACGCCTTTCTTCACTTGTTCCATGAACTTGCCCATGTGGACATATTCATAACCGATGACTTCGTTGTCTTTGTCCAGGGCCATGCGGGTGATGTAGCCTTCGGTCAGTTCCAGGTAGCGGGTACCTTTGGCCAATGTGCCGTAGAGGGTTCCTGTCTGGCTGCGCAAGCCTTTGCCCAGGTCTTCCAGTCCGGCGCCAATCATCAGGCCGCCTTCGGAGAAAGCAGACTGTGTGCGGCCGTACACGATTTGCAGGAACAATTCACGCATGGCCGTGTTGATGGCGTCGCAAACCAAGTCGGTGTTCAGCGCTTCCAGGATGGTTTTGCCCGGCAGGATTTCCGAAGCCATGGCAGCCGAGTGGGTCATGCCCGAGCAGCCCAGCGTTTCAACCAGGCACTCTTGGATAACGCCGTTCTTCACGTTCAGCGTCAGCTTGCAGGCGCCCTGTTGGGGAGCACACCAGCCCACACCGTGTGTCAGGCCTGAGATGTCAACTATTTCCTTCGCTTTTACCCATTTACCTTCTTCGGGTATAGGAGCCGGTCCGTGGTTGGGACCCTTCTTTACAACACACATGTGTTCAACTTCGTGTGAATAAGTCATAATCAGCTCTTTTAGTTAGTTATTATAAATAAACGTAATGCCGTTTTCTCATTTCGTTTGCAAAGTTAACTTTTTTCCCCCTACTAACATCGCAAGGCTTGATTTTTTTTCTTAAAAACGCAAGAATACTGCTGTTTCCACGCTCGTTTGCCTTTCTATAGAGGCCTGTTTCCCGGCCAAACGGCGGCGGTAACGTGGCTTGCCGTGCCGGCCTGCAGGTGGAAAAAGTTTTATTGAATCCGTACTTCAACGGAGAATCATCCAGGATGATTCCGGGAATCATGTACGATGATTCCTATAATCATGCACGATGATTCCCCCTAAGGGTACGGACAAGTCCTGGAAAAGTCAATACAAAAGGAGGGGAAACCCGGGGAGGTAAGATTGCCTTACGGCTTGCATATTCGGAAAAAGACCTTTAACTTTGCAAAAGTTATACGTCACATATTTGATTTAAAAAAACATTCGACATGAATTATATTCAGACGGAAATAGACGGCGTGTGGCTGATTGAGCCAAAAGTCTTTAACGACGCACGCGGATATTTTATGGAAACGTTCAAGGAAGAAGAATTCCGCGCCCGCATCGGCAACGTGCATTTTGTGCAGGACAATGAGTCGAAATCGGCTTATGGCGTGTTGCGTGGCCTGCATTACCAGAAAGGTGAGTTCAGCCAGGCAAAACTGGTGCGTGTGCTGCAAGGCAGGGTGCTGGACGTGGCGGTAGACCTGAGGCAGTCTTCGCCCACGTTCGGCAAATATGTCAGCGTGGAGTTGAGCAGCGAGAACAAACGCCAGTTTTACATTCCCCGCGGATTTGCACACGGCTTCCTGGTATTGAGCGACGAGGCTATCTTTACCTACAAGGTAGATAATGTGTATGCCCCGCAGGCCGAAGCTTCCATCCGTTTTGACGACGAGGCCATCGGCATCCATTGGCCCGTGCCGCAAGAGCAACTGTTGCTCTCGGAGAAAGACAGGAAAGCCGTTTCGTTTAAAGACGCCATTTATTTTGAATAAGATATGAAGATAGCAATTGTCGGTACCGGATATGTGGGATTGGTGACGGGCACGTGCTTTGCCGAAATTGGCGTGAACGTGACCTGCGTAGATACCAACCGCGAAAAGATAGAAGCCTTGAAGAAAGGCATTATTCCTATTTATGAGAACGGCCTGGAGGAGATGGTAAGCCGCAATGCCAAGGCGGGCCGGCTGAAGTTCACGACCTCGTTGGAGAATTGCCTGAACGAAGTCGATGTGGTGTTCAGCGCCGTAGGCACCCCGCCCGATGAAGACGGTAGCGCCGACTTGAGTTATGTGCTCAACGTGGCCCATACCATCGGGCGGAACATGCAGAAGTACTTGTTGGTCGTCACCAAAAGCACCGTCCCCGTGGGTACGGCCGGCAAGGTAAAGGCCGCCATCCAAGAAGAACTGGACAGGCGGGGGGTGCAGATAGAGTTTGACGTGGCGTCCAACCCCGAGTTTCTGAAAGAAGGTAATGCCGTGAACGACTTCATGAGTCCCGACCGGGTAGTGGTAGGCGTAGAGTCGGAGCGCGCGCAGAAGTTGATGACCAAGCTCTATAAACCATTCCTGTTGAACAACTTCCGTGTGATATTCATGGATATCCCTTCGGCAGAAATGACCAAGTATGCCGCCAATTCCATGCTTGCCACCCGCATCAGTTTCATGAATGACATAGCCAATTTATGTGAACTGGTAGGCGCCGATGTCAATATGGTGCGTAGCGGTATCGGTTCAGACACCCGAATCGGACGGAAATTCCTGTATCCGGGCATCGGTTACGGAGGTTCGTGCTTCCCCAAGGATGTGAAAGCGCTTATAAAGACTGCTGAGCAAAACGGTTACCGCATGCGCGTGCTGCAAGCTGTGGAGGAAGTGAACGAATACCAGAAAGGTGTGTTGTTTGAGAAACTCGACAAGCACTTTGAGGGTAATTTGTCCGGGAAAAACATTGCTTTGTGGGGCCTGTCGTTCAAGCCTGAAACCGACGACATGCGCGAGGCTCCTGCCTTGGTGCTGATAGACAAACTGCTGAAAGCCGGTTGCCGTGTACGCGCATACGACCCTGCCGCCATGGATGAATGCCGGCGCAGGATAGGAAACCGCATAGATTATGCTGCAGACATGTATGATGCTGTACTGGATGCTGATGCTTTGCTGTTGCTGACCGAATGGAAAGAGTTCAGGTTACCGTCGTGGGCAGTGGTGAAGAAGGCGATGCGTTATCCTTTGGTATTGGACGGGCGTAACATTTTCGGGAAGAAAGAGATGGAGGAACAAGGCTTCATTTATTACTGCATCGGGCAGCATTCGTGACCGGATATATCCGCACCTGAGGTGGTAATGCAAAGGAACCGCCGTAACGGGGAATTTATTTCTTCCCGTTACGGCGGTTTCCTTTATCATATTTCCGATAACGTTTGCCTTCGTGTCTGTTTTTCCCGCTTTGGGCGTGGGGAGCATATTCCGGAGCCTCTCCCAACTCAGCGGGCAATGCTATTTTGTAGATGTCTTTGTCCAGAAAGCGTTCGATATTGCGGAAATTGCCTTGCTCTTTTTCGCTGACGAAAGTGATGGCAACCCCGTCGTTGTTGGCGCGGGCGGTACGGCCGATGCGGTGGACGTAATCCTCGTTGTCGTGGGGAACATCGTAATTGATGACCAGCCGGATGTCGTCTATGTCAATGCCCCGGGCCACAATGTCCGTTGCTACGAGTATGTTGATATGCCCGGCTTTAAACTGGTACATTACTTCCTCGCGTTGTGCCTGTTCCAGGTCGGAGTGCATTTCGCCTACATTCAGTTTCATTTGTTTGAGCGCTTTTGTCACTTCTTTGACTTTCAGTTTGGAAGACGCAAAGATAATGACACGCTCGGGCACCTGTTCGGCAAACAGATGGCGTATGATTCCCAGCTTCTGGTTTTCGTAGCACACGTATGCTGCCTGGATGATTTTGTCCGCAGGCTTTGATACGGCCAGTTTTACTTCGGCCGGGTCGTTCAGGATATTCTTTGCCAACTGTTGTATCTTTGCCGGCATGGTGGCAGAGAACATAATGGTCTGGCGTTCTTTGGGCAAATATTTTACAATTTGCATAATATCGTCGTAGAAGCCCATGTCGAGCATGCGGTCGGCTTCGTCCAAAATAAAAAAAGACACGCGCGACAAGTCCACATATCCCAAACTGAGGTGGGCAATCAGCCTTCCCGGTGTGGCAATAACCACATCGGCTCCCAAGGTAAGTCCCTTTTTCTGCTGTTCAAACAGGATTCCGTCATTTCCTCCATATACCGCTACGCTCGATACCGGCATGAAGTAGGAGAAGCCCTCCATTTGCTGGTCAATCTGTTGCGCCAACTCGCGGGTGGGAGCCATGACAATGCAGTTTATGGAGTCTTCCGGATAACCCCCTTCCGAAAGTTTGTTCAATACGGGCAGCAGGTAAGCGGCGGTTTTTCCTGTTCCGGTTTGTGCTACGGCTATCAGGTCGCGTCCTTCAAGGATAAGGGGAATGGATTTTTCTTGTATGGGGGTACATTCTTCGAAGCGCATGGCATCGAGTGCGTCGAGCACTTGTTGGTTCAAGGGTAGTTCGGAAAACTTCATGCTTTATTTCTAATTTTCGCGCACAAAGATAGTAAAAGACTTCCAAACTATAGTATTCTCCCTCCTGAAATGTAGGAGGGAGAATGCCATGGAAGTGTAAATGTTTCGCAAAAGTGGTAAATGAAAGGATACCCGAGTGTACTTCGCGCCGGGAAAAAGAAAGTGTAGCTCAAGAGCGCGGCCCGTCAATGTACGAGTCTTTGAACCCGAGGAAATAAAGCACGCCGTCCAGACCGATGGTGTTGATGGATTGTTTGGCATTGGCCACCACTTTGGGCTTGGCATGGAAAGCAATGCCCAAGCCTGCCACGCCCAGCATGGGCAGGTCGTTGGCGCCGTCGCCTACGGCAATGGTCTGCGCGATGTCTACCTTTTCGACTTGGGCAATTAGGCGCAGCAATTCTGCTTTCCGCTTTCCGTCCACTACGTCGCCCACATAGCGTCCGGTCAGTTTGCCGTTTTCGATTTCCAGCTCGTTGGCGTAGACATAATCTATACCATATTTCTTTTGCAGGTATTCCCCGAAATAGGTGAAACCGCCGGAAAGGATGGCTATCTTGTAGCCGTATTTCTTCAAGACAAACATCAACCGGTCTACTCCTTCGGTAATGGGCAGGTTCTCGGCTATTTCTTTCATTACCGATACGTCAAGCCCTTTGAGCAATGCTACCCGTTTCGTAAAGCTTTCGGTAAAGTCTATCTCGCCCCGCATGGCACTTTCGGTAATGGCTTTTACTTCATCGCCTACACCGGCACGCATGGCCAATTCGTCAATCACTTCGGTTTCAATCAAGGTGGAATCCATGTCGAAGCATATAAGGCGGCGCATCCGCCGGTACATGTTGTCGAGTTGGAACGAAAAGTCCATTTCCAGTTCCGTGGCCAGTTTCATCAACTGTGCCTGCATTTGGGCACGGTCTTTCGGGGTGCCCCGGACAGAAAACTCGATGCATGCCTTGGTGCGCGATTCGCATTCATTCAAGGGAATTCGTCCGGTCAACCGCTTGATGGCATCGATATTCATGCCCTGTTCTGCCAGGATGCGCGTGGTTGCCGATATTTGGCGTGCCGACAATTTACGTCCCAGCAATGTCAGTATGTAGCGGTTCTTGCCCTGCAGGCTTACCCAGTCTTCATACTCCTTGGTAGTGACGGGGTAGAAGCGCACCGTAACACCCAAGGATGATGCCTTGAATAATAATTCCTTCATGATAAATCCGGAGTGCTGTTCTTCCGTTTTGCAAAGGATGCCCAGCGATAAGGTATTGTGTATGTCAGCCTGGCCGATGTCAAGGATGGTGGCGTCATATTGCGCCAGAATTTCGGTAACCGAAGCGGTCAAGCCCGGACGGTCTTCTCCGGTAATCCGGATTAGGATAAGCTCAGTGTTCGATGGTTGTTGCATAAGTGGTTTTCTGATTGATAAATGGATTTTTCTGCAAAAATAGAAAAAATACTTCAGTTGAAAACTTGTTGGGGTGTTCTCTTGTTATCCCCGGAGGTTGATTTGGGGGACATTGTCGCTTGAAACCGGAGTCAGGATAGCATAATTATGCTAAACAACATAAAAAGTTGGACTAAAAAAGTGAGAAAAATGCTTGTTTATTTGGAAGTAGTTTTGAGAAATGCTTACCTTTGCGCCCGATTTCAAGGAAAAAGATTATGGAAATCAGCTTATTTAGCCCGATTTCCTTGTTTTCAGGTAAATCCCGGCATGAAATCAGGAGAGAATAGCCGGGCAGTATTAACTAAAACCGTAGCGCATGAGATATGCCAAGTGGATTTTAATAGTAGTATTATTGACCGTATTGACGTCTTTCATGGGGAAAGACAAACCGACCAAAGGCCTTAACGTGGGCAATATAGCCCCAGACTTTAACATCGCTTCTATCGCTGTTTCCAGACAGGCAAGTGAGTTGTCCGATTTCCAAGGCAAATATGTATTGCTCAGCTTCTGGGCAAGTTACGATGCTACGTCACGTATGATGAATACCACACTGAACCATACCCTCCGCACTTCTGCACAATCATCGGATGTGGAAATGGTGTCAGTATCGTTCGACTCTTACCGTTCTGTTTTCCAAGAAACAATACGCCGGGACGGGATTGGACAGGCTGTCTGTTTTGTGGATACAGAAGGGGAAACATCGGATATTTATAAAAAATATCACTTGCAACGGGGGTTTACGAACTATTTGTTGGATGCCAATGGGGTGATTGTTGCCAAGAACTTGTCTGCAACCCAGTTGTCCGACCTTTTAAAGCATTTGCCCCATTCCTGACATGTGACCGGAAAGGGAAGGTGTTTACCACACAATCTTCAATATTTTTACTCCATATCCCGACACCGTCGTTTCGGTGGCGCGATAGGGCACGAAACTGATGTGCTCCGGCACGCCTGTCATCAAGTCTGTTGCTTTGCAATCAGGCAGTTGGGGGATACCCAAGAAACTGAATGCATGGGGCGGCAGGTTGATGGCTATTCCTACGGGAGTGGCGTCGAAGTTGGCAACGACGAGCAACACTTCATTTCCATTTTTGCGCAAGAAGGTGTATTGGCGGTGTTCGTTAAAGCGCCATCCTCCGATGTTGGCATACATCAAGTCGAAAAACTGTCCTTGCGAAATGGCTGGTTCTTCGTTGCAAAGGGTTAGTATCTTCCGGTATGTATTGTAGAGTTTCTTCTCGTCTTCCGTCAGCAGTTTCCCGTCAAATTTTCCTTCATTTCTCCAGCGGCGTACGGTGTCTACACTCCAATAGTCGAATATGGTTGTCCTTCCGTCGCATCCGCTGAAGCCTTCACAATCCATGCCCCGTTCCCCGAATTCTTGTCCGAAATAGAGCATCATGGGGTTAACGTTCATGCATGCTGCTACGGCAAGTGCCGGAACGGCTTTTACCGGGTTGCCGGCAAAGAAATCGGAAGCGATGCGTTGTTCGTCGTGGTTTTCCAGGAAATTCAGCATGTTTTTCTCAATGCCGGACAGGCTTTGCCAGCAACGGGTAATGGCTGTGGCCGACTCTTGCCCGCATACAATGGCGCGCAAGGTGTCATATAGCCCTACTTTGTCATACAGGTAATCGAATTTTCCACGGAACAAATAGTTCCGGTATTCGGCAGGATTGTAGACTTCGGCAATGAACAGGAGGGTGGGGTATTGCTCTTTGACTTGCGGAATGACCCATTCCCAGAATTCCACAGGAACCATTTCCGCCATGTCGCAACGGAATCCGTCGATGTTTTTGGCGGCCCAGAACAGCAGGATATCCCTCATCTTATACCAAGTGTCCGGAATGGGGGTGAAATGCTTGATGCCGCCGTTCATATAGTCTACGCCGTAATTCAGCTTTATGGTTTCATACCAATCGTTTATGCAGGGATAAGCGTCGAACCGGTTGTTTCCGGTAGCTTTTGCCGGATATTCACTGTATGGTTCGGCAGAAGAGCCTTTCATGTCGAACTGGCCTTGCAGGGCACAATTCGGAATGTAGTAAAAGTTGTTGCCTGTGCTGAATGCCTTGCCTGTATCGTCGTTTTCGCCCAACTGGACAGTCCCTTCGGGCTGGGCATCCGAGTGATATTGCCTGGCAACGTGGTTGGGCACAAAATCTATGATTACTTTCAAACCGCTCCGGTGGGTGCGTCTTACCAGCAGCTCAAATTCCCTCATGCGTTCAGGGATGTCTTTGGCAAGATCCGGGTCCACATCATAATAGTCTTTGATGGCGTATGGCGAACCGGCTTTCCCTTTTACAACGGCAGGGTGGTCAGGACGTATATTGTAGCGTCGGTAATCGGTCTGTGTGGCATGTTCAATGATTCCTGTGTACCATATATGGGTGGCTCCAAGTTCCTTGATTTCATTCAAGGCCTTGCCGGTAAAATCAGCCATCCGGCCACAGCCGTTTTGCCGGATGTTTCCGTCGGGCACAGGATGTGTGTTGTCGTTGCCGAACAACCGGGTGAAAACTTGGTAGATAATGATTTTATGATTTGTTTCCATGACGTGTCTTTTTTAAGTTGTTTTTTACCTCACAAACATACGGAAAAAAAACGAAACAGGGAATAAAACCCGGATTTGTGGCATCTGAAAACTGATTATTTTGTTTTATTGGACGTGATTCAACGGGAAAATCGTATATTCGCACCCAAACAATTCTTATCATGAAACGATTAAGTTATTCCTTTTTGCGTGCTATTTGCGCTTTGGTCATCGGGTTGATTTTTGTGTTATTTCCCAATGAGGCGGGCGATTATTTCGTCATTACCATCGGGGTAGTGTTTCTTATTCCTTCGCTTATCAGCATTGTGGCTTATTTCACGGAGAAAGCGGAATACCGTTCTTCTTTCCCTTTGTTAGGCATCGGAAGCATGCTGTTTGGCTTGTGGCTGATTATTATGCCGGATTTTTTTGCTGATTTTCTAACCTATGTGTTAGGCTTTATTCTGGCAATGGGTGGCGTACAGCAGATTGCTTCTTTAATGTCGGCTCGTCGCTGGATGCCTGTGCCCGTAGGTTTTTATGTGGTACCGGTGCTTATATTGTTGGCAGGCTTGTTTGCTTTGTTCAATCCGGTAGGAGTGCGTTCCACCCTCTTCATTATTATAGGTATCAGCTGTATGGTTTATGCTTGTACCGAACTGTTCAATTGGCTGAAATTTTCCCGGCGCCGCCCCGATGCATCTTCGCAGTTAAGCAGGAATCAGGACATTGACGATGCCGAGATTGTGGAATAGTTATTGGCAAACAAGAACCAATAAGAAACCGTTTTGAATTTAACTTGATTAGCTTCGCTTTTTAAGTTAATTAGCTTCGTTTTTCAAGTTAATTGGCTTTGCCGGTTAATTGGGAGGAAAACAACAAAGGGAGGCGTTGATGCCTCCCTTTGTTGTTTATGGTATTATGACCGTTTCTTTATCGTATGATGTTCAGAGCCTTGAAGCACTTGGTCAGCTTCTCCACGGCATAATCTACTTGTTCTTTGGTGTGGGTTGCCATTAATGCCACGCGTACCAAGGTGTCTTGGGGTGCACAAGCAGGCGGGATGACGGGGTTGATAAAAATGCCTTCATCGAAAGCCAGTTTGGTGACGGTGAAAGTCTTTTCCGTATCGCGCACGTAAAGCGGTATGATGGGCGACTGGGTGTCACCGATTTCAAAGCCTGCTTCACGGAAACTTTTCAGTGCGTAATTCGTGATGTCCCACAAGCGTTGAATGCGTTCGGGTTCAGTACGTATGATGTGGAGCGCTTCGCGGGCAGCCGCCGTTGCTGCCGGGGTATTGCTTGCCTGGAAAATATATGAACGGGCATTGTGACGCAACCAGTTGATGACTTCCTTGTCGCCGGCAACAAAACCTCCGATGGAAGCCAACGACTTGCTGAAAGTACCCATTATCAGGTCCACATCGTCGCTTACACCGAAATAATCGCATACGCCGCGGCCTTCTTTGCCAAATACGCCCAGCCCATGAGCTTCGTCCACATAAATGCTTGCATTGTATTTCTTCTTCAAGCGGACAATTTCGGGCAGGTTTGCCAAATCGCCTTCCATGGAGAACACGCCGTCTACCACAATTAACTTGACTGCATCGGGGGCGCATTTTTGAAGTTCTTTTTCCAATGCCTCCATATCGTTATGCTTGTATTTCAATTGTGTGGCAAAGGAAAGGCGTCGTCCGTCCACAATCGAAGCATGGTCGCGGTCGTCGCAAAGGATATAATCTCCCCGGCCTACCAGTTGGGGGATTACACCCTCATTAACCGTAAATCCCGTGGAGAAACACAAGGCTTCATCTTTGCCTACAAATTCGGCAAGTTCTTTTTCCAGTTCCACATGGATGTCAAGTGTTCCATTCAGCAAGCGTGAACCTGCGCATCCCGTACCATATTTATCGGTAGCAGCTTTGGCGGCTTCTATGATTCTTTTGTCGTAAGTCAGTCCCATGTAGGCGTTTGAACCGAACATTAAGACTTTCTTCCCGTCCATCATCACCTCTGTGTCTTGATGGCTGTCAATTGTACGGAAATAGGGATATACGCCTTTGGCCATGAATTGTTGTGGCACGTCGTAATTCGCGAATTTGTCTTGTAGTAAACCCATTGAACGTATCTATCTTTTGAAATAATGAATACTTAAATCCGACTAAATATATGTTCTTGCAAACAGGGGGCAAAGATAAGCATTTATGTTATTATCTGTTTCATTTGCGATGAAAAAAACGACTAAAGCCGATTTAAATAGACCGGTATGACAGGGATATGGAAGAATTATATTACTTTTGCGATAATACTTGGTAGAACCTCATCTCCGGCTGTTATGAAAGAGAGTTTGAAACAGATTGTTTTTATTGTCAACCCTAAGTCCGGCACACATGGCAAAGCACATATTTTGATTGGCATAGATGAATGTGTCAATAAGGATAAATATGGCGTTGAGATTGTATATACCCAATATCCGGGCCATGCTACCGAGATAGCCGCGCAAAAGGCCAAGGAAAATGCTTATGCCGTAGTAGCCATAGGAGGGGACGGAACCGTGAACGAGGTGGCCCGGGCATTGGTACATACGCAAACGGCCTTAGGTATTATCCCTTGCGGTTCGGGAAACGGGTTGGCCCGTCACTTGCAAATACCCATGGATCCTTGGGAGGCTATTGACATCATCAATGGAGGCAATCAAGAGACCGTTGATTATGGGAAAATCAATGATATCCCGTTTTTTTGTACCTGCGGAGTGGGATTCGACGCTTTTGTCAGCCTGAAATTTTCCCAGGCCGGGAAACGAGGCCCGTTGACCTATCTGGAAAAGACTTTGCGCGAAAGCCTTAATTACCGTCCGGAAACTTATGAATTGGATGTGGATGGGAGCACGTCGCATTATGAAGCGTTCCTGATTGCGTGTGGCAATGCGGCGCAATACGGCAACAATGCCTATATTGCACCGCAGGCAACGATGGACGACGGCCTGCTGGATGTAACCATTGTTGAGCCGTTTACCATGCTGGATGTGCCTACATTGGCTTTCCAACTGTTCAACAAGACCATTGACCAAAACAGCCGTATCAAGACCTTCCGATGTAAGGATTTGCATATTCATCGTACCAAATCCGGTGTCGTGCACTACGACGGTGACCCTATAATGATGGGGGAGGATATTTACGTTACAATAGTCAAGAAAGGAATACAGGTGCTTGTCCCCAAAAACACGCCGCCGAATCCTATCAGTGTGTTGCAGCGGGCACAAGACTATATCAATGGCTTGAAGCAGATTAATGAATCATGGGTGGAAGATATTACGCTCAGGCATAAACAAATCCTGGATAAAGGCAAGAGGCAATTTAAGCTCCTCATGAAAAAAAACGGAACCGGACTTTGAAAATTATCTGCCTGATATGCTTTCCCTTCGATATGATTTATGTAATTTTGCGCGATATTTAAGTCAACGGACTTGCATCCGTTGAGGTTATTTGAAAAACCTTCTAATTATTATATTATAATGTATCGGACACATACGTGTGGAGAATTGCGAATCTCCGATGTGAATAAGCAAGTGACACTGGCCGGATGGGTGCAGCGTAGCCGCAAGATGGGTGGAATGACTTTTGTCGATTTGCGCGACCGTTATGGAATCACCCAATTGGTATTCAATGAAGAAGTTAACGCCGAACTTTGCGAACAGGCCAACCATTTAGGACGGGAATATGTCATTCAAGTAACAGGCACAGTAAACGAACGTTTCAGCAAAAATGCCAATATCCCGACGGGGGACATTGAAATCATTGTATCAGGACTGAATGTGCTTAATGCAGCCTTGACGCCCCCGTTTACCATAGAAGATAATACGGATGGGGGAGATGACATCCGCATGAAGTACCGCTATCTGGATTTGCGGCGCAATGCTGTCCGCAAGAATCTTGAATTGCGCCATAAGATGACCATTGAAGTACGCAAATATTTGGATAGCAAAGGCTTCATTGAAGTAGAAACTCCCTTGCTCATAGGCTCTACGCCGGAGGGCGCGCGTGACTTTGTGGTACCTTCCCGCATGAATCCGGGACAGTTCTATGCCTTGCCTCAAAGTCCTCAAACTTTGAAACAATTGCTCATGGTGTCCGGTTTCGACCGTTATTTCCAAATTGCCAAATGTTTCCGTGATGAAGATTTGCGTGCCGACCGCCAACCTGAATTTACCCAGATAGACTGCGAGATGTCTTTTGTAAAACAAGATGACGTGATCGAACTGTTTGAGGGCATGGCGAAATACCTGTTCAAGGAAATCCGGGGAGTGGAACTGACTGAACCGTTCTTGAGAATGCCGTGGGCAGATGCCATGAAGTATTATGGAAGTGACAAACCTGATTTACGCTTCGGCATGAAGTTCGTGGAACTGATGGATATCCTGAAGGGCTATGGCTTCTCGGTATTCGACAATGCAGCATATATCGGCGGTATCTGTGCCGAAGGAGCTGCCTGCTATACACGTAAGCAGCTGGATGCCTTGACCGAATTTGTAAAACGTCCGCAAATAGGTGCGAAAGGCATGGTTTATGCACGCGTGGAAGCCGATGGCAATGTTAAATCAAGCGTTGATAAGTTCTATACCCAAGAAGTGCTTCAGAAGATGAAGGCTGCTTTCAATGCCCAACCCGGTGATTTGATTCTTATCTTGAGCGGAGATGATGTCATGAAGACCCGCAGACAGTTGAGTGAACTCCGCTTGGAAATGGGTAATCAGCTGGGATTGAGGGATAAGAATAAGTTCGCTCTGTTGTGGGTAGTTGACTTCCCCATGTTTGAATGGAGTGAAGAAGAAGGCCGGCTGATGGCCATGCACCATCCGTTTACCCATCCCAAAGAAGAAGACATTCCCCTGTTGGACACCGACCCGGCTTCCGTCCGTGCCGATGCTTACGACATGGTGTGCAACGGTATAGAAGTAGGTGGCGGTTCCATCCGTATACATGATGCGCAACTGCAGGGAAAAATGTTTGAAATCCTCGGCTTTACTCCGGAAAAGGCGCAGGAACAATTCGGCTTCCTGATGAATGCTTTCAAATATGGCGCTCCTCCTCACGGTGGATTGGCTTACGGGCTGGACCGTTGGGTCAGCATTTTTGCCGGACTCGACAGCATCCGTGATTGCATTGCCTTCCCGAAAAACAACAGTGGCCGCGATGTCATGCTGGATGCCCCGGGCTACCTGGATCAGAAACAATTGGACGAATTGAATTTGGTAGTAGACATAAAGGAATAAAAAGACTGTCCCAAAGAGTGAAAGAGTCCACACGCATTTTCCGTTTTGCCATTATCGGTACTTTGAATGCCATCATCATGGCTGTCACTGTATGGGTAATGATGGATGTGTTGGACATCAATTATATGCTGTCCAATGTGACGGCATATATTTTGGCTCAAATTCACAACTTTGTGTGGTGCAAATATTGGGTATTTCCCTCTGAACATAAAAAGAGCAACACTTGGCGACAAGTGCTGCTCTTTTCCATCGCTTTCGGAATGGCTTATGGCTCTCAGTTTTTATTCCTTATAGCTATGGTTGAAGGATTAAGCCTGAATGAATATCTTGCCCAGTTTCTTGGCCTGTTCATTTACGGTGGCGTAAACTTTGTCATGAATAAGCGGGTGACTTTTAAGTAGGAATCCTATTCCGCCTTTCAATCGATATAGCGTTTCGTCAAGTCATCATAGGCGTCAATCCTCCGGTCACGTAAGAAAGGCCACCAGCGACGTACATTTTCGCTCCTTTCCATGTCAACTTCCACAATCAGGTTTTCCGGCATGCCATTTTCTGCCTGCGCCAAAATCTCTCCTTGAGGACCTGCCACGAAACTATTCCCCCAAAACAGAATGCCATTTGTTTGCCCCGATGGATCCGGCTCATGGCCTACACGGTTAACTGAAATTACCGGAAGTCCATTGGCTACGGCATGACCGCGTTGCGAAATGACCCATGCGTCAAGTTGACGTTTTTGTTCTTCTTTCGTGTCATTCAAGTCCCAGCCTATGGCTGTGGGATAAATCAGTACTTCAGCACCTTTCAAAGCCATCAGGCGGGCTGCTTCGGGATACCATTGGTCCCAACATACCAGTACTCCCAACTTGCCGAGCGATGTTTGGATGGGCTCAAAACCCAAGTCGCCTGGTGTAAAATAAAACTTTTCATAAAAGCCGGGGTCATCGGGGATGTGCATCTTCCGGTATTTCCCGGCAATGCTCCCGTCGCGGTCGAATACCACGGCTGTATTGTGGTAAAGGCCGGTAGCTCTTTTTTCAAACAATGAAGTAACCAATACCACTTTGTGGGCTGCCGCCAGTTCTGAGAAGAAACCGGTGGACGGTCCCGGAATCGGCTCTGCCAAGTCAAACAATTGCGTATTTTCCGTTTGGCAAAAGTAGAGCGTATTGTGCAGCTCCTGCAACACTATCAGTTGTGCCCCGTGTATGGCGCATGCCTCAATGCTTTTTGCCAGATTCATCAAGTTTGTCCGGATGTCGGCTGTGTTGGCTTGTTGAATGATGCCTACTTTTATTTTCTTCATTGGTTTTTTCTGGATTGATTAACTTTGCAAAAGTATTAAAAATGGTGGAATTGGCCGATGGTTTGCCTTGAAATCTATCGTCCCAACGCTGCCGGGATAGCGTCCCAGTCCTACCGTGGTAGCGTCCCAGTGCTACGCCGGTAGCGTTGAAACGCCAGTAAAGTGGTGTTTTTCTGCTAAATAAGCACTATACAATTACCCCTGCCGGATATTGCATCGTGACACAATGCAGCGAGCCGTGTTGCCGGATGAGCACTTGGCAATCGATTCCGACAATTTCATGCTTGGGAAAGGCCGTTTGCAATACTTCATGGGCGCGGGCATCGTTTTCCGGTTGTCCGTATGTAGGGTATAGTACTGCTTCATTCATTATCAGGAAATTGGCATAAGTGGCGGGCAGACGTTCACCATCAATGACTATGGCGTCCGGCATAGGCAAGGGGAGGAGGCGATAGGGGGCACCTCCCGGTGTGCGGAACGTTTTCAGTTGTTCTTCCATCCGGCGCAAAGCTTCGTAGTGTTCGTCTTCCGGATTGGTGCATTGCACGTATGCTATGGTGTCGGGCGAACAGAAGCGTGCCAATGTATCGATATGGCTATCTGTATCATCTCCAGCCAGATATCCGTTGTCCAGCCATAGTATGCGTTGAAGATGGAAAGTGGAGCGCAGGTATTCTTCGATGTCAGCCTTGTTCATTTGTCCGTTACGGTTGGGGGAAAGAAGGCATTCCGATGTGGTGAGCAACGTGCCCATGCCATCGCTTTCAATGCTTCCTCCTTCCAGGACAAATCCCAGCCGGTTGGCATATCTTCCTTGCAAGATTCCTGATTTTGCTAAATGGCGGGTGATCTGATTATCCTTGTCAGCGGCGAACTTCAACCCCCAGCCGTTAAACGTAAAATCAAGCAAAGTCATTCCATCACTGTCAATCAAGGTAATTGCCCCATGATCCCGGGCCCATGTGTCATTGGTGGCACATGCGAAGAAACGGACGTTTTCCATATTGACCGAATCAGAAATATGTTTCCTTACCTTTTCCGGCTTAGGGGTGACAATGAGCAGTTTTTCGCGTGCGGCTATTTCCCGTGCAATGCGTATGAAGCATTGCTCGACTTCATCCAGTAGATATGCCCAGTCCGTTTGGGCGTGGGGCCAAGTCAGTTGTATCCCGCTTTGCAAGGCCCACTCGGCAGGCAGATAAGGGGCGCGCATTTCTATTTCATCCAATGTCATCTTGGTAAAATCCAGTTGCAGGTCTTTTTCTGTCCCGCCCAGGAAGGGGTAGCCTATTGTATATCCCATAGTAGCTTCATCCTTTATTTGTATTCTCTTCTTTAGGTTTCCGGTCGAAAAACGGATTTTTGGACGATGCACTGACGGGAATGGCAAAAACCGAATGGCATCCTTCGGGCCATCCTAAATGTTGGGCAGCCAGTCCGGCAGAGAACATGACACGGGTATCCAGCCTTAAATCGGCAGCAGTGGCACAAGCTGAGCCTATGGCTATGCCGACATCTACCGTATTCAGTGCACACGGAACTCCTTCGGCACGTGCCGTACAGGTCGGGAAACCACAATGTCCGCAATTCAGCCCTTGTGCCTGTTCGCGTGTCCCGATGATGACTACACATCCGGCCTGGCGGATGTTGGCTGCATCGCGCAAGAAAAATTTAAAGCCAAGTTCTTCAGCCATATTTTCCATCTTACGTGCCAAGGTTTCCAGTTCATTGCCGTCAATCAAGATGATTTCTATTACATCTATGCCTTTCCCCTTGGGAGCTGTGCGTGCGGCATTCATCATTTGTCTGGCCGCCTGCAACAGATATTCATGGCGGCCGTTTCGTTCGTTGAGTATCATAACCTTTCGTTTAAAGACGATGCGAAGATAAAACGATTGGGGCGGACTATTTGTATGGCAATTCTTAAAATAAGCAAAAAACCAACCGCCCGGTTGGTATTCTATCCGATAGCATCCTTTTTTATGTTACCTTTGCACAAAATTTCCCGACATAATGAAAATTAAGGAGATTGTGGACGCCCTTGAACGGTTCGCGCCTCTGCCTTTGCAAGACGGGTTTGACAATGCCGGTTTGCAAATTGGACTGACAGATGCGGAAGTTACAGGGGCTTTGTTGTGTCTTGACGTTACTGAGGCCGTGCTCGATGAAGCTATTGCCCGCGGTTTTAATTTGGTAGTATCTCATCATCCCCTCATCTTTAAAGGGTGTAAGTCCATCACCGGCAAAAATTATGTGGAGCGTTGCATCTTGAAGGCTATCAGAAACGACATTGTTGTCTATTCGGCCCATACCAACTTGGATAATGTACAAGGCGGGGTTAATTATAAAATCGCTGAAAAAATAGGGCTGGTAAACGTCCGGATACTGGAACCACAAGAAAATCAGCTTGTCAAGCTGGTTACTTTTACTCCGGATGCTTATGCCGGCCAGGTGCGTGAAGCCTTGTTCAATGCCGGTTGTGGTCGTGTGGGAAATTACGATGCCTGTAGCTATAACACCAAAGGCATGGGAACTTTCCGGGCGCAAGAGGGAACTCATCCGTTTTGCGGGAAGATAGGCGAGGAACATGCTGAAAGCGAGGTGAGGATTGAAACTATTTTGCCGGCTTACCGGAAAGCGGAAGCCATCCGGGCCTTGCTTCATGTTCATCCTTATGAAGAACCGGCTTTCGACGTTTATCCTGTACAAAATGCTTGGACACAGGCAGGGTCGGGCATTATTGGCGAATTGGAAGCAGAAGAAAAAGAAGAGGACTTCTTGAAACGTATCAAACGGATTTTTGATGTGGGATGCCTGCGGCATAACCAGGTGCGCCAACGTCCAATAAAGACCGTGGCATTGTGCGGAGGAGCCGGCGCTTTTCTGATTCCTAGTGCTATCCGCCAGCATGCCGACGTGTTCATCACAGGCGAAATAAAATATCACGACTATTTCGGTTATGATTCGGAAATCCTGCTGGCCGAAATAGGGCATTATGAAAGTGAACAGTATACGAAAGAAATATTTTATCAACTAATCAGGGATTTGTTTCCCACACTTGCCGTTGAGCAGACGACAGTGAATACAAATCCCATAAATTATCTGTAAATATGGCTAAAGAAGCAAAGAAAAATCCACAGGAACTGACCGTAGAGCAGAAATTGAAAACCTTGTACCAATTGCAGACCATGCTTTCCAAAATCGACGAAATCAAGACGTTAAGAGGAGAACTCCCGTTGGAAGTACAAGATTTGGAAGATGAGATAGCAGGTCTCACTACGCGTATTGAAAGAATCAAAGGCGAAATTGCTGAACTTAAGACTTCCATTGCCGGAAAGAAAGTGGAAATTGAAACGGCAAAGGCTTCTGTGGCAAAATACAAGGAACAACAGGATAATGTACGCAACAATCGTGAATATGATTTCTTAAGCAAGGAAATTGAATTCCAAACCTTGGAAATCGAATTGTGCGAGAAACGCATTCGTGAGTTCTCCGAACAGCAGGAAGAAAAGACTAAAGAAGTTGAAAAGAGCAGTGCCTTGCTGGAAGAGCGCCAGAAAGACCTTGAGGTGAAGAAAAATGAGCTGGATGAAATCGTCTCGGAAACCAAACAGGAAGAAGAAAAACTGAGGGACAAGGCCAAGGAACTTGAAACCAAAATAGAGCCACGCTTGCTTCAGTCGTTCAAACGCATTCGTAAAAACTCGCGTAACGGGCTGGGCATTGTATATGTGCAACGCGATGCATGTGGCGGTTGCTTTAATAAAATTCCGCCCCAGCGCCAGTTGGACATCCGTTCGCGCAAGAAAATCATTGTTTGTGAATATTGCGGGCGCATTATGATAGATCCTGAATTGGCCGGAGTTGCTCCAGAACCTAAGGCAGAGGCTGTGAAAGAAAAGCCGGCAAGAACCCGTAAGAGGTTGACCGAAATGGATTAATCATTAAATCTATATGTATTTTTGAGGCGATGGGTTTATATACATCGCCTTTTTTATAGCGCATTATATTCCGGGATGTCCGAAAGGAAAGCATAAGTATTTTGTTCGTAATTCATTCGGCAGCAATAGTGTTTTATTCCGTTGCTGACTATCAAGTAATCTACCCGCATTACCATGTTATACCGAGTTATCTGGTTGAATACGGATTGGTTTATGGGGATGTCGGGCGCCTTATATTCAATAATCATCCGTGGGGTAAGATTGCGTCTGTAAAGTACAGTATCACAACGCTTTACTGTCCCATTAAGCTTTATCTGGACTTCATTGGCCATAAGTGCAGGCGGATATCCTTTTTGGGCGATTAGAAAATGCACGAAATGTTGGCGCACCCATTCTTCAGGTGTCAAGGCTACATAACGCCTCCTTAAAACATCAAAAATGATATTTTTCCCCTCTTTCTGTGCAATTTTTATATCAAATGCCGGTAAGTTTAGCGATAACATTGCTACATTTGTAAGTTAAATGAAACCTTTGTCATTCTTATGAAGAATGAAAGGCAAAATTACGGAATTCTTATGAAAATCCAATACTGATATGGCTCGACAGGAACTGACTTGTGATGACATCTTAAAAGAATTGCGTGCCAAACAATTTTATCCCATATATTATTTGATGGGAGAGGAATCTTATTTCATCGATGTGATAGCCGACTATATGGCCGACCATATACTTGCCGATGCCGAAAAAGAGTTTAACTTGACTGTCGTATATGGTGCCGATACAGATATTGTTTCTGTCATAAATGCAGCTAAAAGATATCCTATGATGGCTGAACATCAGGTTATTATTGTGAAAGAAGCTCAGAATATCCGTAATATGGACGAATTGTTCTTCTATTTGCAGAAACCTCAGCCGTCTACTATCTTGGTTTTTTGCCACAAACATGGAGTTCTGGACCGGAGAAAAAAACTGGCTACGGAAATAGGGAGAGTGGGTATCCTTTTTGAGTCTAAAAAATTGAAAGAAAGCCAACTCCCGGCTTTTATCAATATGTATATGAGACGTAAAGGAATAGAAGTGGAACCCAAAGCTACCGCTATGCTCGCCGATTTCGTCGGAAACGACCTTAGCCGCATGAGTGGTGAATTAGAGAAATTAACCTTAATCCTTCCAAAAAATCAGACACGTATCACTCCAGAACTAATAGAGCACAATATCGGGATCAGTAAAGATTATAATAATTTTGAACTTCGTAGTGCCCTTGTTGAAAAGGATGTGCTGAAGGCCAATCGGATAATAAAATATTTTGCAGAAAATCCGAAAACAAATCCTATTCAAGTAACTTTATCTTTACTTTTCGGCTTTTTCTCCAATCTTATGTTGGCATATTATGCACCAGAAAAATCCGAGCAAGGCATTGCAGCTTTTTTGGGACTTAAAACTCCATGGCAATCGCGTGAATATATGAGCGCCATGAGGCATTATAGTGGGGTAAAGACCATGAAGATTATAGGGTATATTAGATATGCTGATGCTACGTCCAAGGGAGTCGGAAATTCATCATTGGGTAATGCTGATATTTTGAGAGAATTAATTTTTAAGATTCTTCATTAAGAAGGTTTGTGTCTTTTCTTTTTTTGCTTCGTTTTCTAGTTTGGGAAATATCCTTCATCTGAAAAAATGGCTTAACCTTTTTAATTTCAATGTTATACAATGAAATAAGGCTTCTGAGAATCGAATAAAAATCACCTTGTGCCCATGAGTAGGAAAAAATAGGGCGGATTTCCCGTTTTCATCTTACTATTGTTTTTATTCCTCTTTTAGAATCCCTTTTTTCTGTTTCATTTTTTCTATTCAACAGAATATACAAACATATTCTGTTTCATCTTTTTGGAGAATCCGTTTTTTTATCTGTTTTTAGCATTTACAATTGTATATTTTCGATTGTAACATAATGCAATTGTGTGAATACGTAATAATAATTATTAATATGGTTGCGGTGTTTACACTTTCAATATCCCAAGTGTAAAACGCATCTGGGTGGCATTAATAATGTAATATGATGTCTTTTGCATATTATATAAGTGTCTATAATATCCTATATATTATTGCGTTATAATAGTTTGTGAGAATATTTATTTATATGCGAGTGGGTTTTAGCGAGTATTCCTGTGAAATACGGCATTATTATTGGATTAAGTGTTTATAATTACCATATAATCATGTTATTATTTGTATACCATTGAAGTTTTTGTTGCAATAATATGTGGCGAAATTTTATATTTGCATTAATACAGTTGTGATGCCCGGAAATAATCGCATACAAGTGTGATGATTAAAATTGTGAATGCTGATTATTTGCATTTGTTATTATTATTATTACCTTTGTCATTTGAAAAGCATGTCGTACAATTGTAAATTTAAACTATGTATGTCAATCAAAGATCGTTTTAAAATGATAATGGAACGTGAAAAACTCACGGCAGGAGCATTTGCCGAAAGTATCGGTGTAGCTCAAGCTACTATTTCTCATATCTTGGGCCCACGTAACAAATATCCCAGTATGGAAGTGATTTTAAAATTGCACCAACGCTATACTGATATTAATCTGGCATGGCTACTGACGGGCGAAGGAAATATGAGCAATGAATCAAATGAGAGCGGGAATACGGTATTTGAATATCCTCTATTCGCTGAGAATGCAAAAAATCCGGCTCATGATACAGCTGATGACAAAAAACGCAAGGAAATAGGCTTAGAAACGTCTTCAATCCCTACAAAAGAGGTTGTGAAACAGGAAATTATATATAAAGAAAGGCCTCCACGGAAGATAACGGAAATAAGGATATTTTTCGATGACAATACATACGAAACTTTTAAGCCGGAACAGTTAACAAAGTAGCACTTTGATGGCAGTAAAGTATTGCATTGTTGTGTACAAAGCATTATCTTTGGCAATCCAAAAAAATAACGGTTCATAAGAATATGAAAAAATGTGTTTTAGACTTAGTGGTGAAAGAGAATATCCGCTTGCATGCACAATATGCATTGCTGAAGTTGGGATATCCTGAGGCACTTCCAGAAATGTTGCCGGGACAATTTGCCGAAATACGTGTAGACGGTTCTCCTACGACATTTTTACGCCGTCCTATTTCAATAAACTATGTAGATCGTGCAAAGAATGAAGTATGGTTCCTCATTCAGTTGGTTGGGGATGGGACCAGAAAATTAGGAGCTGCACAAACGGGAGGTATAATTAATGTGGTACTTCCCTTAGGCAATGGTTTTACCATTCCTCAAGAACCTTCGGACCGATTGCTTTTGGTTGGCGGAGGTGTTGGTACGGCTCCTCTGTTGTATCTGGGAGAACAACTGGCAAAACAGGGAAGTAAACCTACTTTCCTGTTGGGAGCAAGAAGCCGGAACGATTTGTTGCAATTAAAGCAATTTGCCCTCTATGGAGAAGTTTATACAACCACAGAAGATGGCAGTATGGGAGAAAAGGGGTACGTAACCCAGCATACTTTGTTGGATAAAGCCAACTTTGAGAAAATATATGTATGTGGCCCTAAGCCTATGATGATGTCCGTAGCCCGATATGCCAAAAGTAGGGAGATAGATTGTGAGGTATCACTGGAAAATACAATGGCATGTGGTGTGGGAGCCTGCTTGTGTTGTGTGGAGAATACAATAGAGGGGCATGTATGTGTGTGTAAAGAAGGACCGGTTTTTAATATAAATAAGTTGCTATGGCAGATTTAAGTGTAAATATTGGTGAATTACAGATGAAAAACCCTGTAATGACCGCATCCGGTACATTCGGGTATGGAGAAGAATATGCAGACTTTGTGGATTTGTCGCGAATAGGCGGTATTATTGTAAAGGGCACTACTCTTCACAAACGTGAAGGAAATCCCTATCCTCGTATGGCTGAGACTCCTTCAGGAATGTTAAATGCTGTAGGCCTGCAAAATAAAGGAGTTCAGCACTTTGTGGACCATATATATCCCCGCATAAAAGACATACAAACCTGTATGATAGTCAATGTATCAGGTTCTACGGTTGATGATTATATGAAAACTGCTGAAATAATCAATGAACTTGTAAATATTCCTGCCATTGAACTGAATATATCATGCCCTAATGTGAAGCAAGGAGGAATGGCTTTTGGCATAACTCCTCAGGGAGCTGAAGAAGTGGTAAAAGCTGTGCGGTCGGTCTACAAAAAAACATTGATAGTGAAATTATCGCCTAATGTGACTGATATAGCTGAGATAGCACGTGCTGTGGAAAATGCTGGTGCCGATAGTGTTTCACTCATCAATACGTTGCTTGGTATGGCTATTGATGCTGAGCGTAGGCGTCCGGTATTGTCTACTGTTACTGGTGGAATGTCGGGAGCGGCTGTAAAACCTATAGCTTTGCGTATGGTGTGGCAAGTGGCAAAAGCGGTAAAAATACCAGTCATAGGATTGGGAGGAATTATGAACTGGAAAGATGCGGTAGAGTTTATGTTGGCTGGTGCATCTGCTATCCAGATAGGTACGGCAAACTTTATTGATCCTTGCGTTACCATTAAAGTCATAGATGGGATTAATGATTATTTGGATAGGCATGGATTCAAGTCTGTAAAGGAAATAGTGGGTGCGCTTGAGGTATGATGAAAAACAAAGTGTCATCATTCGCAGAATAATTCAAAAGGAATGACATCCCATTTGGATGTCATTTTTCTATTTATTTACATCCCGCATTTTATTCCCTTAATAAATCCGGGCGTAATTTCCGGGTGCGTTCCAATGACTGTTGTAGTTCCCATTCTTTAATTTTGGCCTCATGTCCGGAAAGTAAAATATCCGGAACTTTCCATCCTTTATAATCAGCAGGGCGTGTATATACGGGAGCTGCCAGTAAATTGTCTTGGAAAGAATCGGAAAGAGCAGACTGTTCGTCAGAAATAACTCCGGGAATAATGCGTACAATGGCATCTGCCATAACGGCAGCGGCAAGTTCTCCTCCGGTCAATACATAATCACCGATGCTTATTTCCTTCGTGATAAGATGTTCCCGTATTCGATAGTCTATCCCTTTGAAATGTCCGCACAAGATGATGAGATTTTCAGCTAAAGACAGCGTATTTGCCATAGGCTGATTAAACTGTTCTCCGTCAGGAGTTGTAAAGATTACTTCGTCATACTTACGTTCGGCTTTCAACGTTTCTATGCATCGTTCGATAGGCTCTATTTTCATCACCATGCCCGCAAAACCTCCGAATGGATAATCGTCTACCCGGCGGTATTTGTCTTTTGTATAATCACGGAGGTTATGTATGTGGATTTCGGCAAGTCCTTTGTCTTGAGCCCGCTTCATAATAGAACAATTGAAAAAGCCTTCAATCATTTCTGGTAAAACGGTAATAATATCAATGCGCATAGCTGTTATTTTTCGGCAAAAATACAAATATTCAAGGATAAACCTGTAATTTTGTGTTTCAATCAATATAAGAATCTGTATTATGGCAATCAAAGAACAAATAGAATGGCTACGTGCCGAACTTCACCGACATAATTATAATTACTATGTACTGAATGCGCCTGTAATATCAGATAAGGAGTTTGATGACATGATGCGCCAACTTCAGGATTTGGAAAAAGAACATCCTGAATATATGGATGCCAATTCACCGACTATGCGTGTGGGGAGTGATCTGAATAAAGATTTCAAGCAGGTATATCATAAATATCCCATGCTTTCGCTCGGAAATACCTATTCGGAGAGTGAAGTAAGCGATTTTTATGAACGTGTAAAAAAAGCATTGAACGAAGATTTTGAAATTTGCTGTGAACTAAAATATGACGGTACTTCCATTTCGCTTACTTATGAAGATGGCAAACTTGTCCAGGCCGTAACACGGGGAGATGGCGAAAAAGGAGATGATGTTACAGATAATGTGAAAACTATCCGTTCTATTCCTCTTGTTTTGCATGGAGATTATCCGTCTTTTTTTGAAATCAGAGGAGAAATCCTAATGCCATGGGTCGTATTTGAAGAATTAAACCGGGAAAAAGAAGCGCGCGAAGAACCTTTATTTGCCAACCCGCGTAACGCAGCTTCGGGAACACTTAAATTGCAAAATTCTGCTATTGTAGCGTCACGCAAGCTTGATGCATACCTGTATTATTTGTTGGGAGAATCTTTGCCATATGACGGACATTACGAAAACTTGCAAGCTGCTTCCCAATGGGGATTCAAGGTCTCTGAACACATGAAAAAAGCACGCAGTTTGGAAGAAGTTTTTGAATATATCAATTATTGGGATACGGAACGCAAAAACTTATCTGTCGCCACTGATGGCATTGTACTAAAAGTTAATAGTTTACGTCAACAACGGAATTTGGGCTATACTGCCAAGTCACCAAGGTGGGCAATAGCTTATAAATTTCAAGCTGAACGTGCATTGACACGTTTAAACCAAGTGACTTATCAAGTTGGGCGTACCGGTGCCATTACTCCTGTGGCCAATTTAGAACCGGTTCAATTGTCTGGCACCATTGTAAAGCGTGCATCCTTGCATAATGCGGATATTATTGACGGGCTTGATTTGCACATTGGTGACATGGTGTATGTGGAAAAAGGAGGGGAAATTATACCAAAAATCACCGGAGTGGATAAAGATGCACGTATTTTGGTAGGAGAAAAAGTAACATTCATTACCCATTGTCCAGAATGTGGCAGCAAATTGGTGCGTTACGAGGGTGAAGCAGCCCATTATTGTCCCAATGAGACCTCCTGTCCCCCACAAATTAAAGGGAGGATAGAACATTTCATCAGCCGGAGAGCTATGAATATTGATGGTTTAGGACCAGAAACCGTAGATTTGTTTTATCGTCAAGGTTTGATAAAAGATACAGCCGACTTGTATCAACTCCATGCTGATGACATTAAAAAGCTTGATCGGATGGGGCAAAAGTCTGCAGATAATATTATTCAAAGCATTGAATCAAGCAAACAAGTCCCTTTTGAACGTGTGTTGTTTGCTTTGGGTATCCGCTTTGTTGGGGAAACCGTTGCCAAGAAAATTGCTAAATCATTTCGGGATATTGAGGAGTTGGAGCATGCTGATTTAAATACTCTGACCGGAATAGATGAAATAGGAGGGAAAATCGCACAGAGTATTATATCCTATTTTCAGAATCCAGTCAACCGGCATTTGATAGAACGCCTAAAAGCTGCCGGACTTCAATTTTCTCGTAGTGAGGAGGATTTATCCGGGTATACCGATAAACTTGCCGGTCAATCCATAGTGATAAGTGGAGTTTTTTCCCATCATTCGAGGGATGAATATAAAGCCATGATTGAAAGGAATGGTGGAAAACATTCCGGAAGTATTTCCGGGAAGACAAGCTTTATACTTGCCGGAGAAAATATGGGACCCTCCAAATTGGAGAAAGCCCAAAAATTAGGTATTCGCATTGTTGATGAAGACGAATTCCTTGCCATGTTGTCTTAGCTTATAACTTTTTGTATTCTTTATGGCGGAAAAATAGAAAAAAGTCGTACTTTTGCGTGCTATTCACTAACAGATTATTTGTAAATACTCATGATACCGGCTAAATTGAAAGGAATGGGGGTGGCATTGATTACTCCATTCAAGGCGGATGAAAGCGTAGATTACAATGCGTTGATGCGCCTGGTAGATTATCAATTGCAAAATAACACAGATTTTTTGTGTGTATTAGGGACAACTGCTGAAACCCCTACACTGACGGAATACGAAAAACAAAAAATCAAATCAATGGTGATTGAACGCGTTAATGGTCGTATCCCTATTTTATTGGGGGTAGGAGGTAATAACACGCGTGCCCTGGTTGAAACGCTTCAAACAGGAGATTTTACGGGAGTGGATGCCATTCTATCAGTAGTTCCTTACTACAATAAACCCTCACAAGAAGGCATATACCAGCATTATAAAGCACTGGCAGAGGCTACAGATTTACCTTTGGTATTATATAATGTACCTGGCAGGACAGGCGTAAATATGAAAGCGGAAACGACTCTTCGTATTGCACGTGATTTTAAAAATGTAATAGCCGTAAAGGAAGCATCGGGAGATATTACTCAAATGGATGACATCATTAAGAATAAGCCTGAGGGTTTTAACGTTATTTCTGGTGATGACGGCATCACATATCCACTCGTAGCCTTGGGAGCGGTAGGAGTCATATCAGTTATTGGGAATGCTTTTCCGCGTGAATTCAGCCGGATGGTTCGTTTGGCTCTTCAAGGTGATTATATACATGCGCTCGATATACATCATAAATTTGCAGAATTATTTAAACTTCTGTTTGTGGACGGGAACCCGGCAGGTGTGAAAGCCATGTTGCATGCTATGGGCATGATTGAAAATAAACTTCGTTTGCCTTTGGTTCCTACGCGGATTACTACATTCGAAGCTATGCGTCGAATCTTGCAAGAATTAAATATTAAATGTTAGATAGATAGAAAACGAAAAAAGTCCCCTTCGAGGGGACTTTTTCATGTGATCGCGACAGGATTCAAACCTGTAACCGGCTGATCCGTAGTCAGCTACTCTATTCAGTTGAGCTACGCGACCATTTTATTTCATTGTGACTCCTACAGGATTCAAACCTGTAACCTTTTGATCCGTAGTCAAATGCTCTATTCAGTTGAGCTAAGGAGCCTTTTGTTTAACCGGGTGCAAAGATACGTCCTTTTTCTGAATCTGCAAATAAAATCCGATGTTTTTCTGAAAAATTATTCAATAAACCGGTAATTGAGGAGTTGCCATCCGATAGTCAAACCTACGTTCCATTCTCTTTTCGGTGAACTATAATGGTTGACATATGCTGCCACAGACCCAAAAGGCAATTGACAGACTAAAGATACTTCTCCCATATATTCTACACGAGAGAATGCTTTGCCATAATAGGCTTCTCCTTGACTATTCCGCTTGATCGGGAAAATGGGGACGAATCCATATAATTCTGAGCGAAGGTGGAACATGTCGTTTATAACATAAATCGGCTTTATGCCTGCTGCCATATACTGATTGGCTCGGAATGCTTCGTTATACATAAGCTTGCTGTGTGGTGTTGGGGAGAAGTCACTTGCCTGCATCATGGTCGCGGTATAATTCTGCGAAAAGTTTTTTGATGAATATAATGCTTCCGCCAGCCATCCCAAAACGAAATGAGGTGACATGGTATGATAAGCCTCTTTTATATAAGAGATTTGCAGCCATGCTATATTATTTTTTTCGGAATTGTATATTGTTGTGGGATCTGGATTTCCGGGAGTGAATTTCTCGTATCCGGTATAAATCTGGGCCACCAATTTTTCCCAATAACCGCGTGTGGCATATTGGCGAGCATTTAATGTATTGCCATAAAAGCCGATAGAACCTCCAAACAATTTATATGAACTACGGTCGGAGCGATCATTATCAAAATCTATGATATTAGACTGGAAATAGCTGTCCTCTAAATTCCCGAAACCGAGCCCGAATTCAGCCCTACGGTTACTTAGAAAGGGCAACGCGACCATAAGTTTCACAAAACGTTCGTCTTTGGAGTTGAATGATGGACGGTCGTTCCTGGAGAACAGCTTGTCTTTCTTGAAATAATCAAAAGTACTGAATGATGCGATGAAACGATATGAAGTTGGGATGCGTGTGGGTAAATCGAAACGTGCCATAAGCTGTGCGTTATTATAAATTTTGCCTATTTGCCCGTCAATAGAAATACCTTTAGCATAATAATTCAAATTTTGATAACCAATTCCTAAATAGATTTGGTTAGAACTTGTTGTAGAAACGTTCCCTCCAATACGTACTGAAAAGTTGTCTTCTATTTTAACTTTCAAATGTAATTCATACAGATTATTCAAAGGGTCATATACAGCATGTGGCACAATTTCCGAAATCATGTCATCTGCCAGCAACCGGAAATAACCTCGTTTTAGGTCTTCATATGTAAAGATGTCTTCATCTTCCCCATGAAATTCTTTTTTTATGTATGCTTGTTGTTGTGCATTGGCACCTTCTATATAAATATCGCGAAAATACAGAGGAGGAAGATTATTTTGGAATACCATTCTACGCTGAGATATCTGATTTACGTCGACTCTTCGCGAAATACGATGTTTGATAGAATCCATCATGCTTATGGTGCGGTTATATCCTATATCGTGCAATTCATCTAATCGGTCAAAATCCAGCAAGTTGACATCATTATATTTGAACGTCAGCAAAATGCCGGCTGAATCAGAAATGGAATAATCCGTTTTCTGCATAATCATGTTTTCCAACTGGCTCATCAAATTTCCTTCTTGAGGTTTTCGTGGATTTGCTGCTACTACACTACCGATGATTATGTCAGGATGAAAGTCTTCGCGCATTACATCTGTCGGGAAGTTATTGTAAATTCCCCCGTCATAAGCTAACACGCTGTCGATTTCTATCGGCTTGAACACGAACGGGAAACTCATGGAAGCACGTACGGCATCTCCTAAGTCCCCGTTCTTCATAATAAGAGGTCTTTTGTTGTATACATCCGATGCAACACACCGGAAAGGAATAAACAACCGGTCGAAATTTCCTCCGCAAGAAGCAGTAGCCCGTGCAAACAATTCCACAAAGGCCAAATTCATCTGTATGGGATTTACCATACTGGTCGGTAATATCTGGGGCTTGGTGCGTGTTGAATCTTTGATGCCAAAGTGTACGGTGAAAAACTCAGGAGTAGGACGGTTTTCTTTGAAGTAATAATTATATTCAGTTTCTACAGTGCCTGTGTACCAGTGCTTAAAATCGGGGGAACGTAATAAGGCCTCCATATCATCAGGAGAGTACCCCATGGCATATAATGCACCGATAATAGCTCCCATAGAAGTACCAGCGACATAGTCTATGGGGATTCCATTTTCTTCCAATGCACGTATTACACCTATATGCGTCATTCCCTTGGCCCCTCCACCGCTTAACACAAGACCCACTTTCTGCGCTCTTGTTGGAAGTAAAATGAAGAGTGACAATAATACAATGATGATAGATGCCTTTTTTTCCATGCTTCAAATATAGCGATTTATTCTGGTAATTGATAATATTCTTCCGTGTTAATCATAACTTGTTGGAAATTGAGCAGAATCTTATCTTTTTCGACAAAAAAAGAGTATGCCTTATAGCATACTCTTTCTATCAATGGATAATAAATGATGGATTTCATCCAATCAAGTCCAGACTTCTTTTCACGAAATTATTCAAGGCTTCACCCTTCAACATCCCGTTCTGAAGTAATGCCAAATCAATAAGTTGGCGGACTACTTTATTCTGGGCGGCATAATTGGTCAAGATGTCCTCCTTATGCTGTTTCAAATCGTTCCATTTTTTATTTAATGTTTCTAATTCATCTTTTTCAGAAGCCGGTATCTCTTCATCTTTTTGGCTTTCATGCTTCTTTTGCAGTTCTTGGCGCTGAAGGTTTATGGTATCCATCTCTGCTTGTGCAGGTTCAAGTTCAGAATTGCATGCCTTATTTTCATCGGACAGGATGTCTTTTATCAACTTATGATCTGAATTGAGCACAAGACTATACATGTCTGGCATTTCTCCATAAAAACTCATTCCTGCTTGTATATTTGCCATTTCTTTCATTCGGCGCATATATTCGCTTTGGGTAATCAATACAGGAGATGCTTGTTCACCCATGGGTTGTGCGGTTACATGGAACTCCGTTTTTTCTATTTGAGGAAGTTGACTTTTAAAGATAATGGAAAGAGTTTCTTGTTGTGAGGCTTCTAATGCTTCATTTTTATGTTCCTCTTTTATAATCAAGTTGTCAACAACGTCGCTATCTACACGGGTAAAGCGGCTTTTCTCGAACTTCTGTTCCAACATACTCACTACGGCAATATCCAGTTGTCCATCCATTAGAAGTACGTTGTAGCCTTTGTTTTTGGCCGCGTCAATGTAGCCATATTGTTCTTCTTTATTGTTTGCATAGAGATATACCAACACCCCGTCTTTATCAGTCTGGTTCTCTTTAATGAGTTTTTGGTATTCGTCAAAAGTATAGTGTTTGCCGTCAGTATCGGAAAACATTGCAAAGTCTTTGGCGCGCTCATAAAAATCTTCCTGGGTCAGCATACCATAATCAATGAAGATTTTTAGGTCATTCCATTTATCCTCAAATTGTTTACGGTCATTCTTGAAGATGGTTTGCAAGCGGTCGGAAACTTTTTTGGTAATGTAGGTGGAAATTTTTTTCACATTGCTGTCGCTTTGCAGATATGAGCGTGAGACATTCAGCGGAATATCCGGTGAATCAAGAACTCCGTGCAATAGGGTCAAGAAATCTGGTACAATGCCCTCTACTGAATCTGTAACATATACCTGGTTGCAATAGAGTTGTATCTTATTTTTATTCAGTTCAATATTGCTCTTGACTTTCGGGAAATAGAGAATTCCGGTAAGATGAAATGGATAGTCTACGTTCAAATGAATCCAGAAAAGAGGTTCATCGGCCATAGGATACAATTCTCTATAAAATTTCTTGTAGTCCTCGTCTTTCAGTTCATTCGGTTTACGAGTCCACAATGGTGTGGTATCATTGATTACATTATCTTCGGCAGTTTCTACCTGTTTACCATCTTTCCACTCTTTTTTCTTACCAAAAGCTACAGGTACAGGCAAGAAACGGCAATATTTTTTTAATAACTCAGAGATACGCGTTTCTTCCAAGAATTCTTTGCAATCGTCATCTATGTAAAGCACGATGTCGGTACCTCGGTCTGCCTTATCGGTTTCTTCAAGGGTGAATTCAGGACTGCCGTCACAGGTCCATTTTACAGCTTGTGCGCCTTCTTGGTATGATTTGGTAATGATTTCCACTTTCTTGGCTACCATAAATGCAGAGTAGAATCCCAAACCGAAATGGCCGATGATAGCATTTGCATCATTTTTATATTTTTCCAGAAAGTCGTTTGCGCCGGAAAATGCAATCTGATTGATGTACTTGTCTATTTCTTCAGCTGTAAGTCCCAAACCACGGTCAGATACGGTGATGGTGTCATTGCTTAATGATACATGAATGGTAAGGTCACCCAACTCACCTTTAAAATCGCCCATTGAAGCCAAGGTTTTAAGCTTTTGGGTGGCATCAACGGCATTGGATACCAATTCACGTAAGAAGATTTCATGATCACTATACAAGAATTTTTTGATGACGGGGAAGATGTTTTCTGTTGTAACCCCAATATTTCCTTTCTGCATAATATTATTGAATTTATGTATTAACAATCTATGTACAAGCGTTATCGGGCAAAAAAAATGCCAACTTGTATAAGCTGACATTTTGTCCGTATTTTATATATAGGACTTAGCCTTTTCGTATTTCCAGCTCTGATGCGCCTTCAAGGGCAGTGACATTAATTGTATCACCGGGACAAACCTCTCCACTGACCATAAGGGATGCGATGCCGTCTTCCAGATAATTTTGGATGGCGCGTTTTAATGGCCGTGCTCCAAACTGTACGTCGTAGCCTTTGGTTGCCAGAAAATGCTTGGCACTTTCATTAACGTTTAGCGTGTAGCCCATTTGTTCTATGCGGTTTGTTAATGCTTTCAGTTCAATGTCCACAATACGGGTAATGGCATCCAACGAAAGTTGGTCGAACGTAATGATTTCGTCCAGGCGATTCAGGAACTCCGGTGCAAAAGTTTTGTTGAGAGCCTTTTGTATCACATTTCTGGAATGGCTGTTGTCATTGGCGTGGTTTTGGGCAGCAAAGCCAATACCTCGTCCAAATTCCTTTAGCTGGCGCGTACCTATATTGGAAGTCATGATGATAACAGTATTCTTAAAATCGATTGTGCGTCCGTTGTTGTCTGTCAGCCGGCCTTCGTCGAGTACCTGCAATAATATATTGAATACATCCGGATGGGCCTTTTCGATTTCATCAAGCAATACGATAGAATAAGGCTTGCGCCGTACTTTTTCAGTAAGCTGCCCGCCTTCTTCATAGCCGATATAACCAGGAGCGGCGCCAATCATGCGTGAAACAGTGTATTTCTCCATGTATTCACTCATATCGATGCGTATCAGTGCATCGTCTGAACCAAACATATAGCGCGCTAATTGTTTGGCAAGATGCGTTTTTCCTACTCCGGTGGGACCTAAAAACATGAATGTGCCGATAGGGCGGTTGGGGTCTTTCAGTCCTACACGACTTCGTAAGATTGCTTTTACAAGCTTCTCAATGGCTGCGTCTTGAGCTATGACTTGAGCTTGAAGCATTTCTTTCATGCCTGCCAGTTTTACGCTTTCAGCTTGTGCCATGCGCTGCACCGGGACTCCGGACATCATAGAAACCACATGGGCAATTTCATCTTCCCTAACCACTTGGCGATTATCATTCAAATGGGTTTCCCACTCATTTTTCATGCTTTCCAGGCGTGTCATCAATTCCTTTTCACGGTCGCGGAAACTGGCTGCGAGTTCATAATTCTGCGACTTTACAGCTTCGGTCTTTTGGGTACGGGCTGTTTCTATCAGCTTTTCTTGCTCTTCAATCTCTTTAGGAACGTTGATGTTGGCAAGATGTACCCGTGATCCCGCTTCGTCAAGTGCGTCGATTGCCTTATCCGGGTAATTGCGGTCGGAAATATATCTTCCTGTCAGTTTGACACAGGCTTCAAGCGCATCATCTGTATAACATACATTATGATGCTCTTCGTATTTCCCCTTAATATTGCGCAGTATCTGGAGCGTTTCTTCTGCAGTAGTAGGTTCCACAATAATCTTTTGGAAACGGCGTTCCAGAGCGCCGTCCTTTTCAATGCTTTTGCGATATTCATCGAGAGTGGTGGCGCCTATGCACTGTATTTCACCCCGTGCCAAAGCCGGTTTAAGCATATTGGCCGCATCCATGGAGCCGGCAGCAGCGCCGGCGCCTACGATTGTATGGATTTCATCGATAAACAGAATGACATTCGGATTTTTTTGCAGTTCATTGATAATGGAACGTATGCGCTCTTCAAATTGTCCCCTGTATTTTGTGCCGGCCACTACACTTGCCATGTCAAGCATGATGACCCGCTTGTCGAACAATATCCGTGATACTTTTTTTTGCACGATACGTAGGGCGAGTCCTTCCACGATGGCCGATTTCCCGACCCCGGGTTCACCTATGAGGACCGGGTTGTTTTTCTTGCGCCGGCTCAGTATTTGTGCCAGGCGTTCTATTTCGCGTTCGCGTCCTACCACAGGATCCATTTTGCCTTCAGCGGCAGCCCGTGTCATGTCGATGCCAAAATTGTCAAGTACCGGCGTGTCATTGGCCGATTTGCGTGAAGTAGTCTTGGGGGAGGAGGTGGGGGAACCTTGCATTTCGGAGTGTGCCATGTTCATGTCTTCATCGTCTTCCTCCTCGTCTTCATCGGGAAATCCCATGCCAGCACGGGGGTGGGGGGATTTCATTGACAGCAATTCATATACAGACTGATAGTCGATGTTGTTTTCTTTAAGCGTCATGGCTGCAGGGTTGTCACCCTCTTTCAGTATGGCAAGCAACATGTGCTCGGCATCTGCTGTCGGGCTTTTCAATAGGCGGGCCTCCAACATGCACATCTTCAAGATACGTGCGGACAACGGAGAAAGGGGCATGTTGGCATTGGGATCTTCTGCAACCGTTTGCCCGTCATAAGCGGGCGTATTTTTAAGCAAGTTTGATTCTACTTCCTTTTTTATATGTAGCAAATCGGCGCCTAACCGTTGTAATATTTCGATGGCTTTCCCGCTTCCATCGCGCAACATGCCCAGCAACAGGTGTTCCGGCCCTATATGGCGGCTGCGCAAGCGCACGGCTTCTTCACGGCTATATGTGATGATATCTGAAACTCGTTGTGAAAACTGGTTGTTCATTTTTATCTCCTCTTTTTTTTGTTTTTATTGCTAACGCTTCTCCGGGCAAAGATACGCATTATTCCTATTATAATATAAGCGCATAACCCCTATATTTTCAACAAATATCATGCCAAAATAGAAACAAACATGTTTAGGGGATGGTTTTCTTGTTGTAAGCCAGATGCTGCAGTCATGGCAAAGGTAGCACTTTGACGCTGGCTTGGTAGCACTGGGACACTGGTTCGGTAGCGCTTTGACGCCAGCCCGGTAGCGTCAAAGCGCTACCAGCGGTTTTTTATTGGCTGATATACATCTTGATAGGCTTCCGGTTTTTCTCCTTCTTTTCAATATTTCACAAGCAAAATTTTCGTATATCATAAAAAAGCCGTACCTTAGCGTGGTTTTTTTGAGAAACGTTATTCCATAAAATAAATCATTGACATTAAATGCTTGAACAAGACAGAATTATAAAAGTCAACATCGAGGAGGAAATGAAGTCGTCGTACATAGATTATTCTATGTCGGTTATTGTATCGCGTGCCCTTCCCGATGTAAGAGATGGATTCAAACCCGTGCATCGCCGCATACTTTATGGCATGATGGGGCTTGGAAACACTTCGGACAAACCTCATAAAAAATCAGCAAGAATTGTAGGAGATGTGTTAGGTAAATACCATCCCCATGGCGACTCATCGGTATACGGGGCTTTGGTGCGTATGGCGCAGGACTGGGCAATGCGATACACTTTGGTAGACGGCCAGGGGAACTTTGGTTCGGTAGATGGAGATAACGCTGCCGCCATGCGTTATACAGAGTGCCGTTTACGCAAGATTGGTGAGGATATGATGCAGGATATCGATAAGGAAACGGTGGATATGGACCGTAACTTCGATAATACCCTTGACGAACCCAAGGTATTGCCCACGCGCATACCCAACTTGTTAGTGAACGGTGCCTCCGGCATTGCTGTCGGAATGGCCACCAACATGCCGACCCACAACCTTTCGGAAGTCATAGATGCCTGTGTAGCTTACGTAGACAACAATGACATTGATATTGAAAGCCTGATGGAGTATATCAAGGCTCCAGATTTCCCGACCGGAGGATATATTTATGGGATGAGCGGAGTGCGTGAAGCTTACTTGACCGGACGGGGACGGGTAGTGATGCGTGCCAAAGCTGAAATTGAAACGGGAGAATCGCACGATAAAATCGTAATAACAGAAATCCCGTATGGCGTAAACAAAGCCGAACTGGTAAAAGACATCGCCAACCTGGCCAATGAAAAGAAGATAGAGGGCATTGCCAATGCCAACGATGAGACAGACCGCCAGGGTATGCGCATTGTGGTTGACGTAAAACGTGATGCCAATGCCAATGTTATTTTGAACAAGCTCTACAAGTTAACCTCTCTACAAACTACTTTCAGTGTTAACAATGTAGCATTGGTACACGGACGTCCCCGTTTGTTGAACCTGAAAGACTTGATAAAGTATTTCGTTGAACATCGTCATGAGGTGGTAATCCGTCGGACACAATATGATTTGCGCAAAGCAAAAGAACGGGCGCATATATTGGAGGGATTGATTATTGCTTCAGATAATATAGATGAAGTAATCCGTATTATACGTGCAGCCAAGACACCTAATGATGCGATAAATGGACTTATGGAGCGTTTTGGATTGACTGAAATCCAGTCACGCGCCATAGTAGAAATGCGCCTGCGTCAACTTACAGGACTGATGCAAGACCAGTTGCATGCCGAGTACGAAGACCTGCAAAAGCAAATTGCGTATTTTGAAGAGGTTTTGTCAAATGATGAGTTGTGCCGTAAGATTATCAAGGACGAACTGTTGGAAGTAAAAGAAAAGTATGGTGACGAACGGCGTTCCGAAATCATATATTCATCCGAAGAGTTTAATCCGGAAGACTTCTATGCTGATGACGAGATGATTATTACCATTTCACATATGGGATATATCAAACGTACGCCACTCAGCGAGTTTCATGCGCAAAATCGCGGAGGGGTAGGCTCTAAAGGTTCGGATACGCGCAACGAAGATTTCGTGGAGCATATCTATCCGGCCACCATGCACAATACGATGCTGTTCTTTACCCAAAAAGGCAAGTGCTACTGGCTGAAAGTATATGAAATACCTGAGGGCTCGAAAAACTCCAAAGGCCGTGCCATTCAAAATATGCTCAATATCGAAGCTGACGATGCAGTCACAGCCTATCTGCGGGTAAAGAATCTGAATGATACAGAGTTTATCAATACGCATTATGTATTGTTCTGCACTAAACAAGGTGTAATTAAAAAAACATCGCTTGAGCAATATTCGCGTCCGCGCCAGAACGGGGTGATTGCCATCACTATCCGGGAAGATGACCGCGTGATAGCTGTGCGCATGACTAATGGCGATAACGAAATAATCCTGGCAAACCGGAACGGACGTGCCATACGTTTCCATGAAAGCGCGGTGCGTGTCATGGGACGTACTGCAACAGGAGTAAGAGGCATGACTCTTGACGAAGATGGACAGGATGAAGTAGTAGGAATGGTGTGCATCAAAGACCCCGAAACAGAAACCATCATGGTGGTATCTGAACAGGGTTATGGTAAACGTTCAGATTTGGAAGACTACCGGAAAACTAACCGTGGAGGTAAAGGCGTAAAAACTATCAGCATTACGGAGAAAACGGGTAAATTGGTAGCCATCAAATCGGTAATAGATGACAACGACCTGATGATTATCAATAAGTCTGGCATTACTATCCGCTTGAAAGTAGCTGATGTGCGTGTTATGGGACGTGCTACACAGGGTGTCCGTCTCATCAACCTGGAGAAGCGCAACGATGAAATAGGTTCGGTATGTAAAGTGACTTCTGAAAACGATGAAGATATAATCGATGCCGAAAACGTGGATGAAAATGGAGATACCCCCTCTATTGATAAAAATGAAGAAAACAAAGAATAGACATTGTATACTAATTTAAATTTTTCACAATCATGAAAAAAGTACTATTTTCATTGGCTTTATTGTTTGCCGCAAGTTGTGTTACCTTTGCGCAAGAGAAAGCAGTAAAAGAGGCCAAAAAAATTGCCAATGGCACAAATCCTGATTTTGCCAAGGCTGAGGAATTAATTGACCAGGCATTGGTTAACCCTGAAACAAAAGACCAGGCTGAAACTTGGAATGTAGCAGGCTTAATCCAAAGAAGAAGAAGTGAAAAAGAAATGGAGAATGCCTATCTGAGAAAGCCGTATGACACCATCCAAGTGTACAACAGTGCTTTGAAAATGTGTCAATACTTCTTCAAATGCGATGAGTTGGCACAAATCCCCAACGAAAAGGGCAAAATCAAAAACAAATATCGTAGGACGAACTCTTCGGTTATTTTAGCAGAACGCGGCAACCTTATAAATGGTGGTATTCAGTTCTTTAACGAAGAAAAGAACAAAGAGGCATTGCAATGCTTTGGCATGTATGTAGATATAGCTTCGCATCCTATGTTCGAAAAAGAGAACTTGCTGGCTACCGATACGTTGCTTCCTCAAATCGCGTACTATGCAAGTTTGGCAGCAGCTAAAATGGAAGACTATCCCAACGTTCTGAAATATGCTCCTTATGCTAAGAATGATCCAGAAGTAGGCAAATATGCGATGGAATTCATCTCTACCGCATTAAAAGCTGAAGGCGATACCGTAAAATGGCTTGCTTCTTTGCAAGAGGGTATACAAAAATATCCTGATTATCAATTCTTCTTTGGCAATCTGATTGATTATTATAGTAACAATAACAAGTATGATGAAGCCATGCAATTTGCAGACAATATGTTGGCAAAAGATCCTAATAATGCTTTCTATTTGTATGTAAAAGGTTATTTGTATCATAATATGGGCGATTATGACAAAGCACTGGAGTTCTATAATAAGACTATCGAAAAGGATCCCAACTATGCTGAAGCATATTCAAACATTGGCTTGATTTATTGTCTCCAGGCACAAGATTTTTCGGAGAAAGCAACAATGGATGTAAATGATCCCAAATATCAGGAAGATCAAAAAACATTAAGAGGCTTCTATGAAAAAGCTAAGCCTTATTATGAAAAAGCCAGAGCTTTGAAACCTGATCAGAAGGAATTGTGGGGTAATGGCTTATCTCGTGTATATTATAATCTGCAAATGGGTCCTGAGTTTGAAGAAATTTCAGATGTGATGGGCTTGTAATTATTAATGTGTATAAACAAAACAAGAGAAGCAGAGATGAAAATTATTCTCTGCTTCTCTTTGTTTTTGTTACCAATGAGTTTTTCATCAGGGAGTAGTAGCAATATTTATGTTTATAATTACGTATTAAACATAATGCCGATATTGCACCCATTTGTATTATATGCCAAAATACTCTTTAAAAAAGCCCGTCTTTGACAAAACATTTATCAAAGACGGGGAAATTGGGTATTTGTTTGAATCTTACCAGACTCACATTATTATTAAAAAGGCATTTTAGCTTTTAGATGCATTTATTTCATCCAATATTTTTAATGCCCGATCCAATACAGTAGTATCATCAAGCATTACCAGTCCGCCATCGGGCCCTGGTTCCAAATGAATTCCGACACTTTTGCCTTCTTTAAAGTTATGGCCACCAAAAAAGTTTCTTACTGTATCTACTTCCATATTTAATTCGTCAGCAATTCTATGCATGCTGCCACTGGGCAAGGCATCTTTAATTTTGCGAAGCTCATTAAAAGTAATTGTTCTCATACCTATCTAATTTTAAAAGGTTTATGACTAAGGTTTATTTACACGCTATAAACTTAGGAAAAAAATAAATAAGAACAAACTAATTCCTGCATTTTTTTGGTAAAATGAAATAAGTTTTATGTTTATCTAAGATAAAAAAGAATTCATACTCAAAGGAACCTGTTGTAAAAACCCTTGAGTATGAATTCTTTTCTGCGAAAGTATTTCGATATCAGATGATTTCAATTGAACTGGCCGGAATCCAACCGACTTTACCGTCTTCCAATTCTATCTCTTTCCATTCATGCATGGAATTGTCCTTTATTTCCACTTTGTGTCCTTCATGAATAACAAAAAGACTGGTTCCACTTTCACTTGGAGTGCTACGGACAGTAATGCTTGGAGTAAGTACTATGGCCTGGTTACGTTCCAATCGTGACTGTTTCTGTTGGGCAGAGAAAACATTACTAACGACACATACAAACAGCATAAATATGGCTCCGATAAATCCGGTTTTCTTAAATGAAGTTCGTTTTCCTAAAAGGAAAACTCCTAACAATATGAGAAAAAGTAAGAAACATGCAATGCTCGTCTTTGCCCACTTATCCGAACTCATGCTGTTGCTTAGGGTATGAATCCATGTTATGAAAAACACTTCTGGAATAGGTGTCACGTTGTCAATGGTTTTAGAACGCGCAATATCTAAATTGGCCCGGATATCAGCATTATCCGGCTGCAAAATCAAAGCACGTTCATAGTTTAATATAGCGTGGGCTATATTGTCTGTTTTATAATAACTGTTTCCTAAGTTATAATACACTTCGGCAGCTTCACCATTTTCCAAAAGTTGTTCATAAATCTGAATGGCTGTGGCATAATCATTTTGCATATAAGCACTGTCACCTTGAGCTTTGGTAACCTCCTTATTCTTGTTGTGTATTTGGTCTATCGAAAACTCAGTACGGTTAAGTGAATCATTGGTTTGTCTAAATGTTGCAACATCATTAGTTTGTCCCCATGATGAACCACATATAAGCAATCCCAAACTTAAAGCGCATATTTTTTTATTCATTTTACTACCCTTTCTAATGCTTAATTGAGTTTTCCATTTTACTAATTACTTCAAGAGAAGCCGTATAAACCTTATCCATGGCTTGGTTATCATTTCCTGGTGCAAAACGGGCAAATTCGCAGTTATTCAAAGCTGCTATAAACTCTTGGATAAGTTCTTCTTTGACGCCATAGTTTTGTAGCTCTTCTTCAACGTTATCTTTTGACAGGCGCGAAAGCGGGATGTTAAGTTTGTCGCTGATATATCCCCACAAGGCTTTCAGCACTTCATCGTAGAACTCATTCTTTTTGTTTTCACTCAACAATTTTCCTGCTAATTTCAAACGTTTTACGGCTACTTTATTAGCTTTCTTTGTACGCATATGCGCGATGTTCGAATTTGCGGCTATTCGTTTTCTATAAATAACGAAGAATACAATAAATATAAATGCCGGAATGATGTAGAACATCCAGTAATTTGTTGTGCCATAGAAGAATTCTCCCTTTTTAGTTAGTTTCACATTTCCTTGCTTAATAAAACGAATATCCTCATTCAATACTTTCAAGTCTTCTTTATTGGTGAAATTAGAAATGACTTGTTGCGCGTTCCCCTCTCCTTTATCTACGTTAATCGTATATTCTTCAGTAGATAAAGTCTTGTAAGAGCGTGATTTAATATCAAAATAGCTGAATTTTACCGAAGGAATCTTATAAATTCCTGCCGTACGTGGAATTACCAAATATTCAATGACCTTACTTCCGGATAATCCTTCGTTGGTGAGGCGTGATTTGTTGTCTACTTTAGGGTCGTATACTTCAAAATCGGCAGGGAATTCTATGATTGGGTCTGATAAAAGTTTCAGATTACCCGTGCCCGAAATAACGATCTTTAAAGTTACTGCATCATTGGTCTTTACTTGGGTGGTGCTGACGGATGAGGAAAGTTCAAACTCCCCTACTCCGCCGGAGAAATTTGCGGGCTTTCCTGTCGGAAGTGGTTTTACGTTTATTTCCAAACGAGGGGTCATCAGTGTTTTTTTGATTTCTACATAATTGTTCCCTCCATTGAAAAATGCTTCAAAAGGATCATCTACTTCCAGCATTTGGGCTATGGATGCATCAAAACGTGCAGGTTCTATAGTCAATTTGCCTGATTGTTGAGGGAATAGTACAAATTGGCGATAAATTGTTGTTTGATAGTTTCGTCCCTTATAATGTTCCAATCCCCAACGACGGTTATTAGGTAATTCCACTTCCTGTGAATGAAATCCCTTAAAATCGGGAAGTTTTACATTCTCGAACATACGCAGGTCAACTGCAGTATAAATCTTATAAGTCAATAAGAACGCTTCTTGTTCATATACATTTGTTTTATTGACGGTAGCGGTGATAAATAGGTCGTTGTTCGCTATTGCTTTCCCACGACCATCTGCCGAAACATTGCCGCCTCCTTGTGAAGCGGCATTGTCTCTGGGAAGTACCTTGATATTTACAGAATTGGAAATCATTTGATTTCCGTCTGCCGTAATGCTTGCGCCAGGAATCGTGTATTCCCCCTCGGCATTCGCCATTAATATATAAGTGAATGTAATGCGGCTGGTAGAAGTTGTTTTTCCATTTATGGACTGTACACTGCTCTGTTCTGAACGGCTGGGACCCATTAAAACGTCAAAACCTTTCATGGAAGGAGCTTGGAAATCCCTTACTTTTTTGGTGGTTATTGTGTAAGACAATCTGAATTGGTCGCCTACTGCCACTGCGTCGGGAGCTGATGCTGTAAACGAAACTTTATCGTCAGCCCACACATGCATGCAGGTCGTTATCAATGCCACCCATATTAAAAGTAGTTTCTTCATGTTCTTCTCTATAATAAGTCTCAATATTTCATTAAGTATAATTATTTAATCGCCTAATCCCCTGTCCTACCAGTCTTTTTCCAACCGGTTACCTTGGATTACCTGTTGTTTCTTAACCTTATCTTGTACCTCGCGCTCATCCTGCATTACAGAGTTTAACAATTGCTCTGCGTTTTCCTTAGACATTTGGTTTTCATTTTTTTCTGGTTGCGGAGGTTGCTGGTCTTGATTTTGTTGTTGATCTTGTTGTTGCTGATCCTGCTTTTGTTGTTGTTCTTGCTGGTTTTGGTCTTGATTTTGGCTTTGGTTTTGGTTTTGTTGGTCCTTTAGCATCTTCTGTGCCAATGCCAAATTATAGCGTGTTTCATCGTCTTTAGGATTGTTACGCAATGATTCTTTATAGGCTTCTATTGCCTTGGCATAGTCTTTTTGCGTATGAAAAACAACTCCTATATTGTGAAACGTTTGCGCTAATTTTGATTTATCTTTTTCTATGCGTGCAGCTCCGGCATATTGTTCCATCGCTTCTTGCACTTTGTTTTGTTGCAAAAGAGTATTCCCCAAATTAAACATGGATATGGTCGATTTGGGGTTAGCTTCCAATGCTTTACGGTAATTAACCTCGGCATCTACGTATACACTGTCTTTGTATGCCCGGTTTCCCTTGCGGATATAGTCTCGTTCAGCCTTCTGTGCAAAGGTCGAAGTGGTTATAAATAATAGTAGAAGTGCTCCTATATATTTTTTTTGTCTCATCATATCTGATATTTTTCTCCTGTTATTTAGGGTTTGAAAACAGATGAATATTACGGAATAACGGATTTTTCCGTTCTGTTATCAGCATTTCCGCCATCAAGAAGAGTAAGATAAGCCATGCTACAGCCTGGAACTGTTCATTAAATTCCGTGTAAACCTGGGTTTCCACATCTGACTTTGCCATTTTGTCAATTTCCTTACTGATAGCTCGCTGGGCATTATTTGTATTATCCACACGGACATAGATGCCCTTTCCTTCCTTGGCTATTTCTTGGCACATTGGCTCGTTCAGACGGGTAACAATGACATTTCCTTCCCTGTCACGTCGATAGTCATTGGTCCCTTCTATTGGTATGGGGGCACCGTCAGGCATACCAACCCCCAATACATTCACTTGAATGCCCTTGTCCGTTACATTTTTTATAGCTTCGGAAACGCCACCCTCATGGTTTTCCCCATCAGTTATGACTATAATGGCACGTCCTACTCCCTCTTGGGGGGTAAAGCTGCGCGAAGCCAAATTAATGGCTGCTGCAATAGCCGTACCTTGTTTGGTAATCAGTGATGGCTCAATAGACTCCAAAAACATCTTGGCAGAAATATAATCGCTTGTAATGGGCAGCTGTGTAAAAGCATCGCCCGCAAATACGATCATACCCACTTTGTCATTCTGCATCCTGTCAACCAACTGTGCCACGAGTCTTTTAGCTTTTTCAAGCCGGCTGGGTTGCACATCTTCAGCCAACATGGAGTTGGAAATATCAAGGGCTATCATTACTTCTACACCTTGGCGTTTTACGGTTTCCAACTTTGAACCGAACTGTGGACGTGCCAATAATACAGCGAACAATCCGATAGCTGCCAAAACAAAGGTGAACTTTACATCCGGCCTATGACGGGATGCATCGGGCATCAGGTTGCCAATCAATTCCGGGTCACCAAATTTTTGTATTGCCTTCCTTTTTCTATAATTGGAATATAGATATAAAGCCACACAAACAGGCAATAACAATAACAGGTACAAATATGCGGGTTCTTCAAATCGAAACATGCTTTCTCCTTTTTTACGGTATTTTCTTTAAAATAGTATTACGCAGCAATACTTCCAGCAATACGCACAAGAAAGCCCCTAAGGCAAACCATCGGTACTCTTCCTGCCGCTTGCTATATTGTTTGACATTCAATTTCGTTTTTTCCAGTTTGTCAATTTCCTCATACACCTCTTTTAGTTTCGAATTACTGGTAGCACGGTAATAATTACCTTCCGTGATGCCTGCAATTTGAGTCAATGTCTTTTCATCTATCTCCACTGGAAGGTTGACATATTGTACGGTCCCCCCCACCGGATAAGGATATGGAGCCGTGCCGTTGGTGCCAACTCCGATAGTATAAACACGGATGCCAAAGCTTTTGGCTATTTCAGCTGCTGTCAATGGAGAAATATCTCCCCGGTTATTGGTACCATCGGTCAGCAAAATAATGACCTTTGACTTCGCTTTACTGTCTTTCAGGCGGGTCACTGCATTGGCTATCCCCATGCCTACAGCTGTGCCATCTTCTATTAAGCCACACTTGACATCTTTTATAAGATTCAATAACACAGCATGGTCTACCGTTAGTGGACACTGGGTAAAGCTTTCGCCGGCAAAGAGAGTGATGCCAATGTTATCATTGGGTCGTCCGTTGATAAACTCTGCAGCTACTTCCTTGGCAGCCTCCAGTCTGTTGGGCTTCAAATCTTCGGCAAGCATACTGGTCGATACATCAATTGCCATCATAATATCAATGCCTTCAATTTCACTGTTTTGCCAACTGTCTGTAGTCTGAGGACGTGCCAATACCACGATAATCAATGCCAGTGCCAATATGCGCAATGCAAACGGAATGTGCAAGAGGTAAAGCTTATAGCTTTTGGGAACATGTGCATAGACACGTGTATCCGAGAATTGCAAGGTAGCCTCGTTATTCTTACGCTTCATAATGTACCATATTATATATGGTATCAATAAGAGCAACAGGAATAGATATTCAATATTAGCAAAGACCATGATACTTTTACATTTTTACAATATTCACTATATACAATGACAGCTTCTTCACCTCTATTCGGTTCAAGCGAAATAATTGTATAACTCTTTTCCTACATACACCAATGAGCCTATCAAAACAGCAGCCAATACCGCTATCCCCAAACCGAGTAGAACCTTTGTGCGGAGTGAACGTTTCTCTACAACAGTGATTTCCGTAGGTTGGGGCTTGGCATTTTCGTCTTCTTTCTCTTTCGTATCATTGATGAAGTCAATGGCATTTACCAGATTGGCATCATTTTCATTCATTAAGGGAGTATGTTTGGCAAACTTGACCAAATCAGCAGTTCTGAAAAGCTCCGTTAAATCTCTGATAGCATCCTTATCGTTTATTTCCAATAATTTATCAATGATTTCCGAAGAAGTCATTTCTTGTGCATTAAATCCGAAACGTCCCTTGATGTACACGCGAAGTACGTCTGTCAGCTCCGTATAATACTCCTTCGACAAACCCTTTTGCCATACTTTTTCACTTTTGATGCGCTCAATTTCTTGCATAGCCAACTGGTGAGGAGGTAATTGGGGTTCAATTTTCACCTTGCGGATAATCGGTTTATTGTCCATGATGCGTTTTACCAAATATATCAGCAAGAGCAAGAAAGGTACAAACAACAGGACACACGCAATGGCCACATACCAATCTTCCCATGCAAACGGAGCTTTCATGATGTCTTTCGGACCAAAAAACTGATCAGGATGTAACGTATCGACAGGCATGGAATAGACTTTCAGTGCCAATGCTTTTGAGTAATACCGTTGAGTATCTACCATTACCTCCATGGGAGGCAGGTAATACAATGCTGAGTCAAATGATGTGATGGTATATTCTTGTGTGATTAGCATGCGTCGGCCGTCATTGAGCCATTGTGTATCGGGTCGGGCTACTTCGAGCACTTCTACCCCACGCACCAATGTGTCCGGATAAACCGGGAATAAAGCATGCTTATGGGCATCCACAGATACTTGAAGTTTTATTCTTGCTTGCTCGCCAATCAGGATTTGCAGGGAGTCAATGGTTGCATCTACTGTTACCGATTGCGCATTCACTTTGCAACCGTTTATCCAAATGCCTATTGAGAGTATGAACAGAATTAAGAATCGTTTCATTTTTCTTTTTTAGTTTCGTTTGGCAAACAGGCTCATGAGGGCTTTTACGTAGTCTTGGTCTGTCCGCACCGATATATTGTCCACATTACTTTTGGTGAACGTTTCATTCAGCTCTGCTTGGCGTTGTTCCCACCATTCGTGGTGAGCCCGTCTTACAGCACGTGATGACGTGTCAATCCACTGCTCCCGTCCTGTTTCCGCATCTTTAATCTTCATCAAGCCTACCGAAGGCAGCTCTTCAATCCTACGGTCGTACACCTGTATGGCTACCACGTCATGTTTACGGTTAGCTATTGTTATCGCATTCTTGAAGCTTTCCGCATCCATGAAGTCAGAAAGGACAAAAGCCGTGCATCGGCGTTTCATTACGTTCGTCAGGTATTCCAGTCCTATACGAATATTGGTATGCCGACTTTCCGGATGAAAATCCAGTAGTTCGCGGATGATGTACAAGATATGTTTGCGTCCCTTTTTAGGCGGGATAAATTTCTCTATCCGGTCTGAAAAGAAGATGACACCAATTTTATCGTTATTCTGTATGGCGGAAAACGCCAGTGTGGCAGCAATTTCCGTAACCATATCTTTTTTCATCTGCTTCACCGTGCCAAAGTCCAAACTGCCAGACACGTCTACTACCAGCATGACCGTCAACTCACGCTCCTCTTCGAAGACCTTAATGTAAGGCCGATGGAAACGTGCAGTCACATTCCAGTCTATATCGCGTATGTCATCTCCATACTGGTACTCCCGCACCTCCGAAAAAGCCATTCCTCTGCCTTTGAAGGCTGAGTGGTATTGTCCCGCGAAAATGTTATTGGATAACCCGCGGGTTTTTATCTCAATTTGGCGGACTTTTTTCAGTAAATCAGTCGTTTCCATTCATTTGCACGCATCAATTATTGTAAATCAGGCACAGGACATTCCTCTTTTTAAGGCACTTCTACCTTATTCAGGATTTTGCTGACAATCTCATCGGGAGTGAGGTTGCTCGCTTCGGCTTCGTATGTCAAGCCGATACGGTGCCGCAACACATCGTGGGCAACCGCACGTACATCCTCCGGGATAACGTAACCACGCCGCTTAATAAAGGCATAGCTACGGGCAGCCAATGCCAGATTGATGGAAGCACGCGGTGAACCGCCGAATCCTATCATTTCCTTCAGTTCTTTCAAATCGTACTTTTCCGGGTAACGGGTGGCAAACACGATGTCTACAATGTATTTTTCGATTTTTTCGTCAATGTAAACTTGACGCACCACTTTGCGCGCCTCTATAATTTCTTCCGATTTCAAAATAGGGCGTACATTTATTTTATCTCCACTGATATTCTGGCGGATAATCAGTTTCTCTTCCTCTTGCCGAGGATAATCAATCACTACTTTCAGCATGAAGCGGTCTACCTGTGCTTCGGGTAGCGGGTAGGTTCCCTCCTGCTCTATGGGGTTCTGGGTGGCCAACACCAAGAACGGTTCCGGCAACCGGAAAGTTTCGCTGCCGATGGTCACTTGGCGTTCCTGCATGGCTTCCAGCAAAGCACTCTGCACTTTTGCCGGTGCACGGTTGATTTCATCCGCCAGTACGAAGTTGGCAAATACCGGTCCTTTCTTTACCAGGAAACTCTCGTCTTTTTGGCTATATACCATGGTACCCACTACATCGGCGGGCAATAAGTCTGGAGTAAACTGTATGCGGCTATACTTCGCATCGATAAGAGAAGCCAATGTTTTGATTGCAAGAGTTTTTGCCAATCCGGGGACGCCTTCAAGCAGCACATGCCCGTCAGACAGCAAGCCTATCAGCAAAGATTCCACCAAATGTTTCTGTCCAACAATCACCTGATCCATCCCGGTAGTAAGGTTGGTAATAAAAGAACTTTGTCGTTCAATCCGCTCATTCAGTTCACGGATGTCAATTGTTTCAGCCATAGAAAATGATACCTATATAATATGTTTATACCTAATACAGAAATGTACCCCCACAAAAGGGGTATCTGTTTACGCTCCCAAAAGTACGGCAATAAATTAACTAAGGCAACTAATTTTACTTAAAAAACAATGTGAAACCTTTACGTTAAACTACTTTCAGACATCTGCTCCACGCAGGCTAAAGGCTTATAGCCGCGGCAACCATCATTCCAGCCACCAGCAATCCGCCCACCACGATGGGGTATGTGTGGCATTTTACGGCTCTTGGACGCTTGTATCCGCCGAACGCTGCCAGCAGGCCAAACATCAATACCGCGCCAACCATACCAACCAAGGCGCCAACCAGCAGATCGCCGGGATAATGCAACCCCAAATATGCCCGCGAGTAACACGTCACCAATGCCCATGCTGCCATGTACAGGCTCAGCCATTTGTTGCGCAACAACAGGTGGAGGAACAGTGCCAATCCCCACGTGTTGGCCGCATGGCAGGACGGAAATCCGTAACGTCCCCCCCGGTGACCATCAACAATGTGCACCAAGTCTGCAATGGGACTTGCGAGATTGGAAGGCCGCAAACGTTCTACCGCCGGCCGGATGAGGGATGAGCACACTTGGTCGGCAAACGTGATGGTCAATGCCACCGCTACTACGCTCAGAATGGCCACTTTCCACGAAAAATTCTTCCATACCACGTACAAGATGGCTGCGTACATCGGCACCCATATCAACTTGCCGCTGAAATCGTTCATGAAGCTGTCCCAAAAAGGACTATGCATCCCATTGATAGCCAACAATAAATCCGTATCTATCTCAACTAACTCTTGAAGTATTTGCATGGCTGCTGTCATAAGTCAATGTCTGGTTTTGTGCTGTTTAAAAATGAATACAACGTGCAAAAGTACGTTTTTTTATTGATATCTTTCGCGGTCGGCTTCCGAAATTTCCCGGATGACACGGCACGGATTTCCTGCCGCCAGTACCTGTGCGGGGATATCCTTCGTCACTACGCTCCCAGCCCCTATTACGCTGCCTTCGCCTATGCTTACACCGGGCAGTACGCACACCTGCGCCCCCAGCCACACGTTGCTGCCTATCGTAATGGGCAGTGCGTATTCCAGTCCGCGGTTGCGGCGTTCCACATCCAGCGGATGCCCCGCAGTGTAAAAGCCGCAATGCGGAGCCACAAATACGTTGTCGCCAAACGTTACCCGTGCACCGTCCAGGATGACGCACCCAGTGTTCATGAAGAAGTTCTCACCGATTTCGATGTTGTATCCATAATCACAATAGAATGGGGGTACCACGCAGAACGTCTTTCCAACCTTGCCGAACAGGCGAGCCAGGAGCGCTTTGCGTTCCGCCTCCTGCGTAGGGCGCAACAGATGCCAGTCGTGCAGCGCCTCGGCGCAGGCGCGGCGCTCGGCCAACAATTCCGCGTCATAGTTTGCATCGTAAAGCCTGCCGGCCTGTGCTTTCATTTTTTCCGTTTCCATACATGACAAAGTTAAAGTCCTCGGCATCTTTCCGTCCGTGCCGAATCGCCCTGCAAAAGTAATAGAAAAAAAAGATGAATGCCCGCATCGGCCTGCATATTCTGCTTCTTGTCAGGAAAAGCGAAACATCTTATTCCTCTCTCCGCCGTCTTTGGGAGGAATCATCGTACATGATTCTAGGAATCATCGTGCATGATTCCCCCCAAAGGTAGTACTTTGATAAAACTTACCCCGTAGGCCAAGTTAAACTTTTTCGGAAGAAACCGGCGCGGGCAATCCGGGAATCCGGAGGCAGATTTCCGAAAAATCAACCCAAATGCTTGCCAAACCAAACACTTTCAGTAAATTTGCGCATTCATAATGAATCATATACAGGCCCCTTCGCCGCCTGGCAGAAGGGCTGGCTACAAATACTAATTACTAAATATAACAACATGAGTTTGAAAATCGTAGTATTGGCTAAACAAGTACCCGACACACGCAACGTCGGGAAAGATGCCATGAAAGCCGACGGAACCATTAACCGGGCGGCGCTCCCGGCTATCTTCAACCCCGAAGACCTCAATGCCCTTGAGCAGGCACTGCGTCTGAAGGATGCTCATCCTGGCTCAACCGTAACTCTGCTGACCATGGGACCGGGACGGGCCGCCGAAATCATTCGTGAAGGACTGTACCGCGGTGCCGACGGCGGATACCTGCTGACCGACCGCGCTTTTGCCGGTGCCGACACGCTTGCCACCTCGTATGCCCTTGCCACTGCCATCCGCAAGATTGGCGAGTATGACATCATCATCGGCGGACGTCAGGCTATCGACGGAGATACGGCGCAGGTGGGTCCGCAAGTGGCTGAAAAACTGGGGCTGACCCAGGTGACGTATGCCGAGGAAATCCTCCAGGTAAACGAAGCGGCCAAGAAAATCACCGTGAAACGCCACATCGACGGAGGTGTGGAAACCGTGGAAGCGCCGCTGCCGTTGGTCATCACCGTGAACGGAAGCGCAGCCCCCTGTCGCCCGCGCAACGCGAAGTTGGTACAGAAATATAAACGTGCCCTGGGAGCACAGGAAAAGGCTGCCATCCGCAACGAAGGAAGTGACCTGCCTTACGCCGGTTTGTATGAAAGCCGCCCCTACCTTAACATTGCCGAATGGACGGTGGCTGACGTAAACGGCGATTTGTCACAATGCGGTCTGAACGGTTCGCCTACCAAGGTGAAGACCATCCAGAACATTTCCTTCCAGGCCAAAGAAAGCAAGACCCTGACAGGAAGCGACAAGGACATAGAAGATTTGATTGTTGAACTGTTAGAAAACCATACCATCGGATAATTATGAACAACGTATTTGTATACCTCGAAATAGAAGGCACCACGGTTGCCGATGTCAGCCTCGAGTTGCTGACCAAAGGCCGTAAACTTGCCAACCAACTGGGTTGCCAACTGGAAGCCATCGCTGCCGGTCACAACCTGGAGGGCGTTGAGAAGCAAGTGCTCCCCTACGGGGTGGACAGGCTGCATGTGTTCGATGCACCGGGGCTGTTCCCCTACACTTCGTTGCCCCACTCGTCTATCCTTATTAATCTGTTTAAAGAAGAAAAACCGCAGATTTGCCTGATGGGCGCCACGGTTATCGGGCGTGACCTGGGACCACGCGTATCTTCTGCCCTGACCAGCGGACTTACTGCCGACTGTACCGCCTTGGAAATCGGCAGTCACGAGGACAAGAAGGCAGGCATCACTTACGAAAACCTGCTCTACCAGATTCGTCCCGCATTCGGCGGCAACATCGTGGCAACCATCGTCAATCCCGAACATCGTCCGCAAATGGCTACCGTCCGCGAAGGCGTCATGAAGAAGGAAATTCTGGACGCGAACTACAAGGGCGAAGTCATCAGGCATGATGTTGCCAAGTATGTGCCTGAAACAGATTATGTAGTAAAAGTAATCGACCGTCATGTAGAGAAAGCCAAACACAACCTGAAAGGAGCCTCTATCGTGGTGGCAGGAGGCTATGGCATGGGCTCGAAAGAGGGATTCGACATGTTGTTCGAACTTGCCAAAGAACTGCATGCCGAGGTAGGTGCCAGCCGTGCTGCCGTCGATGCAGGTTTTGCCGACCACGACCGCCAGATAGGCCAGACGGGTGTTACAGTCCGTCCGAAACTATACATCGCATGCGGCATTAGCGGACAGATACAGCACATCGCCGGTATGCAGGAAAGCGGTATTATCATCTCTATCAACAACGATGAGAATGCCCCCATCAATACCATTGCCGATTACGTCATCAACGGGACAGTAGAAGAAGTCATCCCGAAAATGATCAAATATTATAAATCACACAGTAAGTAACATGGCTAATTTCTATACAGATATTCCGGAATTAAAATTCCATCTCAATAATGCGATGATGGAACGTATCTGCGAACTGAAAGAACGTGGATACAGAGACAAAGACCAGTATGACTATGCACCGCAGGACTATGCCGACGCATTGGACTCTTATGACAAGGTGCTGGAGATAACCGGCGAGATTACTGCCGACGTGATTGCAGCCAATGCCGAAGGCGTCGATGCCGAAGGCCCCCATTGTGCCAACGGACGCGTGGAGTATGCCAGCGGGACCAAGCAGAACTTGGATGCCATGGTCAAGGCCGGACTGAACGGTATGACTATGCCACGCCGTTTTGGCGGACTTAATTTCCCTATCACGCCCTATACCATGTGTGCCGAGATTGTGGCGGCTGCCGATGCCGGCTTTGGCAACATTTGGTCGTTGCAGGACTGCATTGAGACTCTTTATGAGTTTGGCAATGAAGACCAGCACAGCCGGTTCATTCCCCGTATATGTGCAGGCGAAACCATGTCTATGGACTTGACGGAACCTGATGCCGGTTCGGATTTGCAAAGTGTAATGCTGAAAGCTACCTACGATGAAGCCAACAACTGCTGGCGGCTGAATGGTGTAAAACGTTTCATCACGAACGGTGACGCGGACTTGCACTTGGTATTGGCACGTTCCGAGGAAGGTACACGTGACGGACGTGGCCTGTCTATGTTCATTTATGACAAACGTGACGGAGGAGTCAACGTTCGCCGCATAGAGAACAAATTGGGCATACATGGTTCTCCCACCTGTGAGTTGGTGTACAAAAATGCCCGTGCCGAGCTTTGTGGTGACCGCAAACTGGGCCTTATAAAATATGTAATGGCATTGATGAATGGTGCCCGTCTGGGTATTGCTGCACAGTCTGTAGGATTGAGCCAAGCGGCATATAACGAGGCACTTGCCTACGCAAAGGATCGTAAGCAATTCGGTAAGGCCATTATCGAGTTCCCGGCTGTGTACGATATGCTTAGCATCATTAAGGCTAAATTGGACGCAGGACGCGCTTTGCTTTACCAAACGGCACGTTATGTTGACATTTACAAGGCATTGGATGACATTGCCCGTGAGCGTAAATTGACTCCCGAAGAACGTCAGGAACAAAAGAAATATGCCAAACTGGCAGATGCCTTCACTCCTCTTGCCAAAGGCATGAATTCGGAATATGCCAATCAGAATGCCTACGACTGCATTCAGGTGCATGGAGGGTCGGGATTCATGTTGGAATATGCCTGCCAGCGTATTTATCGCGATGCCCGCATTACCAGCATTTATGAAGGCACGACCCAATTGCAGACTGTGGCTGCTATCCGTTATGTTACCAATGGGGCATATCTGGCTACATTGCGTGATTATGAGCAAATCCCCTGCTCTGCCGGAATGCAACCTTTGTTGGAGCGTATCAAGGCAATGACTGACAAGTTTGAAGCTTGTACCAATCTGGTAAAGGAAAGCGGCAATCAGGAATTACATGACTTTATGGCTCGTCGTCTTTATGAAATGGCTGCGGTATGCGTTATGTCGCACCTTATTGTACAAGACGCGACTCGTGCACCGGAAATGTTCACTCAGTCTGCCAAGATTTATGTGAACTATGCCGAAGCCGAAGTTGCCAAGCATAGCACATTCATCCAGGCTTTTAATCCGGAAGACTTGGCTGGTTATCGCAAATAAAGTTTTGAGCGCTTAATTATACACGTATAGGAATCTGTCTCGCTCAGGGAGGAGGGGCAGGTTCCTGTTTTTTTATACCATAAACCTACTACACTCCCATGAAAGTAAACTTTTTTTGCCTACCTTTGCAAAAGAAGATGTAATAAACCTAACCAGACAATGATATGAATTACAAGAAATTTTTGTTGAGTTGCCTATTGGCAGCCTGTCTGACACCGTCCAAGGCGGATGAAGGCATGTGGATGCTTACCGACCTAAAGGAACAGAATGCTGCTGTAATGCGTGAAATGGGTTTGGAAATACCTGTTGATGCCATTTATAGTCCGGATAGTATATCTTTGAAAGATGCTGTGGTGCATTTCGGGGGTGGTTGTACAGGAGAAGTTATCTCGAAAGAGGGGCTTGTGCTAACCAATCATCATTGCGGGTATTCGTATATCCAGCAGCACTCCAGTGTGGAGCACGATTATCTGACGGATGGCTTTTGGGCAATGAACAGACAAGAGGAATTACCCTGCAAAGGGTTATCGGTTACGTTTATCGACCGTATCCTGGACGTTACAGACTTTGTACAAGAGCAATTAGCAAAAGACCCTGACCCGCAAGGAATCAATTACTTATCGCCAAGCTACCTGAAAACTGTGGCGGACCGTTTTGCTCTTGTCGAGGGTATAGCTCTGCCACAAGGACGCAGCATCGAACTGAAAGCCTTTTACGGAGGTAACAAATATTATCTGTTTGTCAAAACCACTTATACTGACATACGGATGGTGGGGGCTCCTCCAAGCAGCATTGGTAAGTTTGGTGCCGATACGGACAACTGGATGTGGCCGCGTCATACCGGTGATTTTTCTTTGTTTCGCATTTACGCAAAACCCAATGGTGATCCTGCCCCCTATTCGGTGACCAACATGCCATTACATGTGAAGCGTCCGTTACGCATCAGTTTGCAGGGCTACTCTGAAGGAGATTTCGCTTTTGTCATGGGGTTCCCTGGGCGCAATTGGCGTTATATGATAAGTGATGAAGTGGAAGAACGCATGCAGACCACCAATTTTATGCGCATTCATGTACGTGAAGCCCGGCAAGATGTATTGATGAAAGAGATGCTGCGTTCTGATTCTGTACGCATACATTATGCAGCCAAATATGCTTCGAGTGCCAACTATTGGAAAAATGCTTTGGGCATGAATGAAGGACTTGTACGCCTTAAAGTTTTAGATACAAAGAAAAGACAACAGGAACAGCTGTTGGAACGTGGACGTCAGACAGGAGATACTTCTTATCAAGCCGCATTCGACCGTATACGCCAGATAGTACGGTTACGGCGTCCTGCGCTTTATCATCAGCAGGCTATTCAGGAAACGATGGTAAACGGCATGGACTTTTTAAAAATTCCTAATACTACCGGATTGGTGACAGCATTGAAGACTAAGGATAAAAAACGTATCCGTCAAGCTGCTGACAGCCTTAAAGTTACCGCTGAACGTTATTTTGCTTCCGTTCCTTTCCCGGAAGTAGAACGGCGGGTAGCTAAGGAAATGATGCAGGTATACACAAGGTATATCCCCCAAGAACAGCGTATAGCTATTTTCCAGGTGATAGATAAACGGTTTAAAGGAGATACGGACAAATTCATTGATGCTTGTTTCGAGTATTCCATATTCGGTAGTCCGGCCAATTTTGCCAAATTTATCCGCAAGCCCAGTCTGTATAAGATAAGCAACGATTGGTTAGTGCTGTTTAAATATGCTGTTACTGATGGCTTATTAAAGACTGCCCTTGACATGCGAGATGCCAACCGTGATTATGATAGTGCACATAAAACGTGGGTAAAAGGAATGATGTACTTGAAGCGTGCGAACGGACAGGCACTCTATCCGGATGCCAATAGCACCCTGCGTCTGACATATGGGAAAGTGGCATCTTATTCCCCAGCAGATGGTGTTGTCAACGAATATGCTACGACCTTACGAGGCGTCATGGAGAAAGAAAATCCGGATAATTGGGAATTTGTGGTTCCTGACAGGCTTAAACAACTTTATCGCGAGCAGGACTACGGATGTTACGCACGCCCTGACGGTGAGATGCCGGTTTGTTTCATTGTAGACACGGACAATACGGGTGGTAATTCCGGAAGTCCGGTATTCAATGCGCGGGGAGAACTTATCGGGACCGCATTCGACCGTAATTATGAAGGGTTGACTGGGGACATAGCTTTCCGTCCCTCGTCCCAACGTGCGGCATGTGTAGATATCCGTTATACCTTGTTCATTATAGACAAGTTTGCCGGAGCGTCCCATTTATTACAGGAAATGGATATTGTGAAATAAGCCTGTATCGTCTTTTTTATTCAAATACATTTTAGTGGGTGGGCATCAATGTTATTATGGCATCATGCCCACTCGCTTAATTCAAGCCAACGCATTGTTTTTTCATCAATTAATTCTACCACTTGGGGCAAGCGTTTCGATTTTTCGGTTAATTCCTCTACAGATAAGGTGCCGCTGCATAATGCTTCTTCAAGGGACTTCTTTTCGATTTCCAAAGCATTGATATCCAGTTCTAATTGTTCAAATTCTCGTCGTTCTTTGTAAGACAATCGATGTTTTTCTTCCGTGCGCTCCGGTCTCATGGCATGGGATTCTTTAGGCTTTTCGGATGCGACCGATTCTTTATCCCTACGGTTTTTCTCTTCTTTCCATTGCCGGTATTGGGTATAATTGCCGGGGAAGTCTCGTATGTCACCGTTTCCGTTAAATATAAGCAGATGATCTACAACTTTATCCATGAAATAGCGGTCGTGGCTTACCACAATGACGCAACCTTTGAATGATTGCAGGTATTCTTCCAGGATATTTAATGTTACAATATCAAGGTCATTGGTCGGCTCGTCAAGCACAAGGAAATTGGGATTTTTCATCAGAACCATGCATAGGTACAGCCGACGGCGTTCTCCTCCACTCAACTTGTATACGTAATTATGCTGCGTTTCCGGGGTAAATAGAAAATGTTGAAGGAATTGGCTGGCGGTCAGTCGTTTTCCATTTCCAAGTTCGATAACCTCAGCAATGTTCTGTATTACATCTATCACTTTCATTTGTTCGTTGAATTTCAACCCATCCTGCGAGTAATAGCCAAAACGGACAGTCTCGCCGATATCGAGCGTCCCGCTATCGGGTTGTATTTCTCCCATCAGGATGCGAAGGAAGGTAGACTTCCCGGTACCATTATTTCCTACAATACCCATTTTTTCATAACGGGAAAAAATGTATGAAAAATCGTCCATGATTTTCAACGCGCCGAATGATTTGCACAAATGGTCAGCTTCGAATATCTTGCTTCCTATATAGGATGCTTTTACGTCCAGTTTCACATTGTTGTCGTAAGTGTGTTGTTTTGCCACTTTTTCCAGTTCGTAAAAGGCATCTTCGCGGTATCGTGCCTTATGCCCGCGTGCTTGAGGCATGCGGCGCATCCATTCCAATTCCGTACGGTACAGATTATTGGCACGGGCTATTTCGGCATTCTTCGCATCAATACGTTCTTGCCGTTTTTCCAGATAATAGCTATAATTGCCTTTATATTGATAAAGGGTCTTATTATCAATCTCAATGATTTCTGAGCATACACGGTCCAGGAAATACCTGTCGTGCGTTACCATTAATAAAGTCAGGTTGGTGCGTTGCAAGTATTCTTCCAACCACTCAGTCATTTCCAAATCGAGATGGTTGGTAGGTTCATCCAAAATCAGTAGTTCGGGGTCGGTGATTAAGACATTAGCCAATGCCACGCGTTTTAATTGTCCGCCCGAAAGTGTATCTATTGTTTGTGAGAAATCGCATATATTCAGTTGGGAAAGTATCTGCTTGGCTTTTTGCTCATAATCCCATGCTTTGGTGTGCTCCATGCGTGCCAATATCTCGTCCAATCCCGGATGCAAAGGATCTTCCATGCAACGTTCATAATCTTTGATAAGATTGACTGTTGCATTTCCGTGGAAAAAACAAGCTTCCAGCACGGTTAGTTCGCCCGGATAATGCGGGGTCTGTTCCAAATACCCCACTTGCACATCACGCCGAAAAGAAATGGAACCTTCGTCGTAATCTTCTTTTCCTGAAAGTATGTTGAGCAAAGTGGACTTTCCGCTTCCGTTTTTTGCGATCAGTCCTACCCGTTGTCCTTGGGATAAACCAAAAGTGAGATGCTCAAACAAGACCAGGTCCCCGAACGATTTTGTGAGATTATCTACTTGTAGTATAGAATTAATGGTAGCCAATATCGTGTATGTTTTGAGAAGTTATTTTTAAGTAAATCAAAATGGCGTGTTAAATCCTTTTCCTTCGGTAAGTTCTTGATAAATCCTTGGCAAGTCAAAAACTTCACCGGTTCTTACCTTGCTCCATACCAGTTTCATAGGGTCGACCCAGTTCCCGGTAGGAAGATGGAGCAGTACCGGGGCTTCCCGGTTGCCGTCAATCAAAGTATGCCATTCCATACCATCAACTTCATTGGATAAGATTACACACAGCACGATGCCCAATGACAGCCAGGCATCCCGTTTTTTACGGTTTAGGTTTCCTTGTTCTATGACTTTCTGCATAGAAAGAACATCTGCTTCTGTGCCTTGAAAGTCTTTCTTTAACATATCTTTTACTGTGCTTTCCACCCACTCATAAGATTCATTGATTTGATAGATTTCGGAGAGGCGTATCGGAATGATTTCGGGGGGATACTTCAAATCATCCATACGTACTTCCAAAGAAGCAATTATATCTTCAGCTTCCGTTGCCGGTGCTCCTTGGGGTATAGTAAACGAGCACTCAAATGCCATGTTCCCGATACCGGTTATCCAGATATGAGAGGTGTAATAAGCATTCTCTTCTTCAAAGGTCTCTCTACTATATGCACATTTCAGATTGCCTACATTGACCAATGTCGCTGCAGAATTGTCTTGCAGTTCCTGACGTACACATTCTTCTCCATAGCCAAGCGCTCCTTTATAAGCAGAAATACGAAAATTGCCGGTCCACTCGCTGGGATTATAAAATAAGAATGCATCCTCTCCCCCTTCAAATTCGTTCCACGATTTAGGATAAAACATCGAAAACCAAGCTTGCGGAGAAATAAACTTTTTGCCTTTTGCCATACCACGAATTATTTCATGTTATCTGCGCAAAAGTAGTACTCCTATGGTTTATATGCAAACAAAATGCCGTACATTTGCAATGGCAAGCTGGAGGATATTGTTTTGAACGGAGAATAAAGTGAACTGGTATTGTTCGTCGTAATAATATTGTAATACATATTTCATCGTCCCGTAACAGCAAGTCCTCACCTTTGTCGCACAATAATAGACATGCCATATGAATAACTATCGAATTTTAGCCGTAGACGATGAAGAAGATTTGTGCGAAATCTTGAAATTCAATCTTGAGAATGAAGGTTTTGAAGTAGATACCGCGAATTCTGCCGAAGAAGCTCTGAAAATGGATATCGCCAGCTATGATTTATTGTTGTTGGACGTAATGATGGGCGAGATATCCGGATTCAAGTTGGCGAGCCTGTTGCGAAAAGATAAAAATACAGCCAAAATCCCCATAATCTTCATCACAGCAAAAGATACCGAAAATGATACTGTTACAGGATTTAACGTGGGAGGCGATGACTACATTTCAAAGCCTTTCTCGCTCCGTGAGGTTGTAGCCCGTGTAAAGGCCGTATTAAGGCGCACATCGCAAGAAAATGCCGTACGTACACCTGAACAGCTTACTTATAAATCATTGGTACTGGATTCTGTCAAGAAAAAAGTAAGCATCGATGGCGTAGAAACGCCTCTTACGAAAAAAGAATTTGAGATTTTGCAATTGTTATTGCAAAACAAAGGTCGTGTTTTCTCGCGCGAAGATATATTGGGGCGCATCTGGAGCGATGAAGTATATGTATTGGATCGTACCATTGATGTTAATATTACCCGTTTACGTAAGAAAATAGGCATTTATGGCAAATGTATTGTAACACGTTTAGGATATGGGTACTGCTTTGAAGCCGAATAAAGAAAGACATTTCCTTTCATACAGCAAAAAATTATTTTTGTCCGTCATTTCATTGTTTCTCTTGTTTGTAGGATGCTTTGTCGCATACCAATACCAACGTGAAAAAGAGTATAAGATAGAATTGCTGGACGAACAACTGCAAAATTGCAACGACCGTTTATATCAAGAGTTACAGATATTGCCTGATACTTTATGGAAGCAAACTCTTGAAAATTATATTGTACGCTACATAAATGCCGATTTGCGTGTAACCGTAATAGACCATCATGGTACGGTATTGTTTGACAATTATCATCCCGGTTATTCATTAGGATTGGAAAATCATCTGGACCGGCCCGAAATACAAAAAGCGTTGTCTACAGGCAAGGGATACAACGTAAGGCGTCTGTCCGAAACGACGGGGTTGTCTTATTTCTATTCTGCAACGTGCTTCGATGATTATATCATCCGGTCGGCATTGCCCTATACAGTCAGTTTATTAAACAGTTTAGCGGTAGACCCTCATTACTTATGGTTTACCATCGGCATTACTTTGATTTTGATATTCATATTCTACACATTCGTTTCAAAACTGGGTACTGCAATCAATCAATTACGGGAATTTGCCAAACGTGCAGATAAAAATGAACCGATAAACACGGAATCTACTTTCCCGCATAATGAATTGGGAGAAATATCCCAACATATTGTACAAATATACAAACGGCTTCGTGAGACAAAAGAAGCTTTGTACATCGAACGTGAAAAGCTTATCACCCACTTACAGACTTCACGGGAAGGGCTGGGAGTCTTTACTAAAGACAAAAAAGAAATCTTGGTGAACAATCTTTTCACCCAGTACAGTAACTTGATTTCAGACTCGAATCTGGAAACCACGGAAGAAATATTTTCCATTGATGAGTTTAAGGGCATTACAGATTTTATCAACAAAGCGGAACGTTCGGCCTATCGTGAAGAAAAAAGAATGTCGGTCAGCATTAATAAAAACGGGCGGGTTTTTGTTATCGAATGTATTATTTTCCAGGATCACAGTTTTGAAATATCCATCAATGATATCACCCAGGAAGAAGAACAAATCCGCCTGAAACGCCAGCTTACCCAAAATATCGCACATGAGCTGAAGACTCCCGTAAGCAGCATACAGGGATATTTGGAGACCATTGTCGACAATGAAAATATTCCACGAGAGAAAATGCAGGTGTTCTTGGAACGTTGTTATGCACAAAGTAACCGTTTGAGCCGGCTTTTACGTGACATCTCCGTATTGACGCGTATGGATGAAGCTGCCAATATGATAGAGATGGAAAAGGTGGATATCAGTGTCCTGGTTTCCAACATTGTCAACGAAGTAGCATTGGAATTAGAGCAAAAGCAGATTACAGTTATCAATTCTTTGCGTTCCAAGATACAGATACGGGGCAATTACTCCTTGTTGTATTCTATTTTCCGGAATCTGATGGACAATGCCATTGCATACGCCGGCACACACATATACATAGACATCAAATGTTTTAGGGAAGACGATAATTTCTTTTATTTCAGTTTCTCAGATACAGGCGTAGGTGTGCCTCCCGAGCATTTGAACCGTTTGTTCGAGCGTTTTTACCGGGTAGATAAAGGGCGCTCCCGCAAACTGGGAGGCACAGGCCTGGGACTTGCGATTGTAAAAAACGCGGTTCTCATTCACGGCGGTACTATTTCTGCCAAGAACAGGCAAGGAGGAGGATTGGAATTCGTCTTTACACTTGCCAAAGAAAAATAAGTGTTCCCACAAATTTGCAAATTCCATAAAAAGACGTACCTTTGCACCGCAATTAAGGATGGTTCCGTAGCTCAGCTGGATAGAGCAACGCCCTTCTAAGGCGTGGGTCGAGCGTTCGAATCGCTCCGGAATCACGGCAAAAGGCAAGTAGTCCAAAAGATTACTTGCCTTTCGTTTTTTATCAAGGTTTCCGGCAAGGTGCACAACTATAGTATTGTACAGATTGGGAATTATTCGTACTTTTGCGCAATTATCAAAATTAACTGTCAAAATTTTCATCAAACAAGTATCTGAAATGCAACCACAAACCACTTATCTTGAGTCGAAGCCGCATTATGAAATCTTGGATGGGCTTCGCGGCGTAGCGGCTGTCATGGTTATTATTTTTCACTTCTTTGAAACACACTCAGGAGGGAATCATTTAGTGCAAATTATAAATCACGGCTATTTGGCGGTTGATTTCTTTTTCATGTTGTCGGGCTTCGTCATCGGATATGCATACGATGACCGTTGGAACAAGATGACGATAGGAACTTTTTTCAAGCGCCGTATCATACGCCTTCATCCTATGGTAATCATAGGAAGTCTTGTGGGGGCGGCTTTGTATTTCTTTCAAGATTCGCCCTGTTTTCCCGGAATGGAGGGAGTAACCGTAGGGACTGTGCTGCTGGTGATGCTTTTAGGATGCACATTGTTGCCCCTTCCTTTGAAATGGGATATCCGGGGCTGGACGGAGATGCACCCGCTGAACGGTCCTGCCTGGTCATTATATTATGAATATATTGCCAACATACTTTACGCCCTGTTCGTGCGCAAATTTAATAAGGTGGCGCTTACCATACTGGTCGTGATAGCCGGTTGTTTCACGGTGTATCGTGCCCTGACCGCCCCGGCCGGTGACATGGTTGGCGGCTGGGCATTGAATTGGGAACAGCAATACGTGGGTATGGTACGTCTGATGTATCCATTCTTTGGCGGTTTGCTCCTGTCGCGTTTAGGCTGGCTGATACGGTTGAAGAAGCGCGCATTCTGGTGGTGCAGCCTGATAATTGTCGTGATGCTTTCTTTGCCGCGCTTCGGGGGTGAAGACCATTATTGGATGAACGGAATTTATGAATCATTCTGCATCCTGTTCATATTCCCCCTCATCGTTGCCATGGGAGCCGGCGGGAAGGTTACAGGCAAACATTCAACAGCAATTTGCAAATTCCTGGGCGACATTTCTTACCCGATATACATCACGCATTACCCCATCATTTACGTTTATACGGCATGGGTATATAACAACCAAGTGACCTTGGCAGAAGGGTTGCCTTTCTTGCCGTTGATACTGGTAAGCGCCATCGCTTTGGCTTACGGATGTTTGAAACTGTATGACGAGCCTGTCCGGAAATACCTGACAGACCGTTTCTTAAAACGTAAGAAGGCGTAATCGGGAATCACCACACAAAAAAAACGAGGGCGTACACTGGGAGTGTACGTCCTCGTCTCTTTATTGGGAAATCATCGGTTACTTGATATCAATGACTTTCTTTGATTTCTCCTTTTCTTCTTCCGTGTACTTCGGGAGCTCGATATTCAAGACTCCATTTTCAACATGGGCAGAAATCTTCTCCTTGTCCACATTATCCGGCAATATCATCGTTTGCTGGAATTTGCTGTATGAGAATTCGCGGCGCAAATAACGTCCTTCTTTCCGGTTGTTGTCTTTATCTTCATTCTCGCATTTCTTTTCCATGCTGATGACCAAGTTGTTATCTTCATCAATATGGACGTTGAAGTCTTCCTTCGTCATGCCGGGAGCGGCGAGTTCTACCTTGTAGGCATTGGCCGTTTCAAATACATTGATAGCAGGAGCGGTAGCATTGGCTTTGACCATCCAGTCGTTATCAAAGAAATCATTAAAAATGCTCGGCAACCAATCTTGAGTTCTTCTAACAGGTGTCATAATCAATATCTCCTATTTTTAAAGTTATACATAATGGTTTGAACCTTGATTCTTTGATGTTTCCGGCTTCGCTATTCCGTTCCGCCTTGCGTTTCTTGAATCATTGTTCGCTTAAGGAATGGCAAACTGCGTGCCAACGGGATTTTGGGTGTTTTGTGGATAATTTGTCATGCAATCACTGACCGAATGGCTTATTTTGTGACATTTTGTTACCACGCCATGCAATGCCTGCAATTTGCCAAAGTCCCCACCCTCTTCCGGTAAAGGTGGCGTCTTCATCGCCTCTCCTCGCCGCCTTTGAGGGGAATCATCGTGCATGATTCTAGGAATCATCGTACATGATTCCTCTTTGAGGCACTACACGGGCTTGGCTTTACCTTCCCACAGGCAACGCCAAACCCTCTCCTTGCCGCGGTCCGGCCGGATGCAGGTATTCGTGTATTTGTTAGGATTTATGTCAGAGCAGCTTAAAGCGTATTCTCCACCGTTTCGTGGTTTCGTCCCAATCTTGGCTGATGATTTTAAACGTGCCGATTTCTGAAGTATTGGCTACATGCAGCCCTATGCACAGGCATTCGTCGTAGTCCCCTACCTTGACCACGCGCACGGTTTCCGAGGCATCGGCTGGCAGGCGCTCCAGGTCGAAACGGCCACGTGCTTCTTCCTGTGTGATATATTCGGTGGTGACGGGCAGATGGCTGGCTATAACCTCATTGACTTTCTTTTCCAGCTGTTCAATCTCTTGTGGGGTCGGACAGGATTCAAGCCTGTAATCCAGCTTGCCTTTTTTGCGCTCGATGTGTGCCGATATGGAACGCCCGCAGCCGAAGAGCCTGATCATGGTCTGATTGACGATATGTTCCGTCGTGTGCATCGGCGGGTACTCCGTTTTGTTATGCTCGTTGAGTTGAATCTGTTGTTCCATGCGATTATATCATTAAACTGTGGTGTAAATTTCTCAGGAAGTTGCATCTTGCTTTGCCTTGAGCGCTTCTTCCATTTTCAATAATTCATCCCGGTATTGCGCGGCTTCGATGAAGTTAAGCTTCTTGGCCGCTTCTTTCATCAGTTTACGAGTGCGCTCAATGCTCTTTTCCAATTGGCTGTAGCTCATGTACTGTACGATGGGGTCTGCCGCAATGCCCGATGTGCTTTGTTGTTCCGTGTAAGCCTGAGGCGCTGCATTGGAAGTGTTGGCAAAGACATTGAAATTCTTGTTTTTCTTAATCTGCTGGGGGGTGATGTGGTGTTCTTCGTTGTATTTCAACTGTTTCTCCCGTCTGCGGTTGGTTTCCTCTATGGTCTTTTGCATGCTTTCGGTAATGGTATCGGCATACATGATGACCATGCCGTTAACATTGCGCGCTGCCCGTCCAGCGGTCTGGGTCAAGGAGCGGTGTGAACGCAGAAAGCCCTCTTTGTCCGCGTCCAATATGGCGACCAGCGATACTTCCGGCAAATCCAGTCCTTCGCGAAGAAGGTTCACCCCAATCAGTACGTCATAGACACCGGTACGCAGGTCGTCCATGATTTGTACCCGCTCCAGGGTTTCCACGTCACTGTGTATATAGTTGCATTTTACGTGGTTGTCCAGCAAGTACTCCGCAAGTTCTTCTGCCATGCGTTTGGTGAGCGTGGTTACCAGCGTGCGTTCTTTGCGTTCTACCCGCAATTGTATTTCTTCCATCAAGTCGTCTATCTGGTTTTGGCTGGGGCGTACTTCTATGATGGGGTCCAACAATCCGGTAGGACGGATGACCTGCTCCACTACAATGCCTTCGGATTTGTGCAATTCGTATTCGGCCGGAGTAGCGCTGATGTAAATCACCTGCTTCGTCATGGCTTCAAACTCCTCGAACGTCAAGGGTCGGTTGTCCATCGCCGCAGGCAAACGGAAGCCATATTCCACCAGGTTGATTTTGCGGGCCCGGTCTCCTCCGTACATGGCCCGGATCTGGGGTACGCTGACGTGGCTTTCGTCAATAACCATCAGGAAATCCTCAGGGAAAAAATCGAGCAGGCAGTAAGGACGTGTGCCGGGTGCCCGTCCGTCGAAATACCGTGAATAGTTTTCAATGCCAGAGCAATGTCCCAGTTCCCGCAACATTTCCATATCATAAGTCACCCGTTCTTGCAACCGCTTGGCTTCCAGCATGCGCCCTTCTTCTTCAAACCACTGTACACGCTTATGCAAGTCATCTTCTATGTCGTGTATGGCACGAAGAGTAGCTTCCTTGGTGGTCATAAAGAGGTTGGCCGGATATATTTTGTAAGTCTCAAATTTATTGATGGTAACGCCGCTCATAGGGTCTACCTCTTCGATGCTGTCTACCTCATCGCCCCAAAAGACGATGCGTAACAAGTCATCTGCATACGCCAGGAAGATGTCTACGGTATCGCCTTTTACACGGAAATTGCCCCGATTCAGTTCCACATCGTTGCGCACATACAGGCTGTCAACCAGCTGGCGCAAAAAAACATTGCGGTTATAAACCTTGCCGCATTGCACTTCAATGACATTATTGTAGAAATCCGCCGGATTCCCCATACCGTAAATGCAGGATACGGAAGAAATGACCACTACGTCTTTCCGTCCGGAAAGCAAGGCTGAAGTGGCTGCCAGTCTTAGTTTGTCTATTTCATCATTGATGGCCAAGTCTTTTTCGATGTACGTATCCGATGACGGCAGGTAAGCTTCCGGCTGGTAATAGTCGTAATAAGAAACATAATATTCTACGGCATTGTGTGGGAAGAATCCTTTGAACTCGCTATACAATTGTGCCGCCAGTGTCTTGTTATGGCTTAAAACCAAAGTCGGCTTATTGAGGTTGGCTATTACATTGGCGATGGTGAAAGTCTTTCCTGAACCAGTCACTCCCAACAAGGTTTGGGCCGGCACTCCGTGGAGTACTCCCTCGGTAAGTTGGGCAATGGCTTCCGGTTGATCTCCCGTGGGTTTATAGTCCGATATTAATTCAAATTTATTCATACTTAAGCTGGCTCTGCTGCGCAATATTCGTCAAAATCTTCGAGATAAGCAAACTTGGGACTTCTTTTATGGATTTTATTATTTCAAAGTTTGAATTGGTTTAGAATGCAGTCCAGGTCAAAACAAAATCGGGATGGAGTCGGTAACGGATACAAAAACGCCTTTGTACGGATGTTTTATACTCAACCGCTTCAATCTCTCCGTCTTCTGCAAGCGTGAAAGGAAATAGGCGCAGGTGCTCACGGAAGTCCACTTCTTGTTCGTTAAGGCATTTATACATGGTCTCTTTGCATGACCAGTGCAATAGTTGCGCCCAAAGGTCTGTACCATGATAAACACATGCCGTTTCATCGTTCCGCATGAAGCGTGAGGCCACTTTGCGTACCCGTTCACCATATCGTTCAATATCTATCCCGACTTCTTTCAAAGGCTTTTCTCCTAATATGACCGCCGCATAATCCCGGGTATGCGATATGCTGATAAGGGCTGAACCATCTTTCAAGTAAGGTTTTCCATCAGGAGAATATGCGATATCCTTCCTTTCTCCCAGCATGGTATAAAGTAATGCCCTGACAGCCAACCATTCCCTCCTCCGGCTTTCCGATGAAAAGCGGCCAGCCGCCTCTTGGTAACTTTCCGCCTGGGGAAGGGAAACAAGCAATTCGTCGGGTGTTTCATTTATTCTCCATATAGCCCATCGGTAATGGCTGCCTATATGTTGCAAAATTAATGGCATTTGCTATTATTCTCCTTTAAGAGGGATTGATGGTAAATTTCACTTTTAATATACGGCGGTTATCCATTTCAAGTACCTCAAATTCATACTTGTTGAAAGCAATTTGCTCATGTATTGCCGGAAATTCTCCTTTCAATTCCAAGACGAGCCCTGCCAATGTGTCGGCATCCCCGACAACTTCGTCGAATGTTTCTTCATCAATACCGGTTATTTTGTAAAAATCAGAAAGTAGAGTTTTCCCTTCAAATACCCAAGTATGATCGTTCAAGATATGGTAGGTGGATTCTTCATCATCGTATTCATCATGGATTTCACCCACGATTTCTTCAATGATATCTTCCATTGTAACGATACCCGACGTCCCTCCGAACTCATCGACAACAACCGCTATGTGTATCTTGTTTTTCTGGAAATCCCGTAACAGGTCATCAATCATTTTGGTTTCCGGCACAAAATAAGCGGGGCGTATCAACGATTGCCACCGGAAGTTATCCCCCTTGTTGAGGTGGGGCAACAGATCTTTGATATAAAGAATGCCTTTGATGTTATCTTTCGATTCGGAATAAACAGGAATGCGTGAATAGACATTTTCTACAATACACTTCAATACATCCTTAAACGGAGTACGGATGTCCAAATCAACAATGTCAAGACGTGGGGTCATGACTTCCTTGGCCGTTTCGTCGCCGAAACGGATGATGCCTTCAAGCATATTGTTTTCTCCAACTAATTCTGTCTTGTCTGTCAGTTCCAAGGCATGTGATAACTCATCGATAGAAGGCCGGTTATGTTTCCTGCCCCAACATTTGTTGATAAACGATGTAGAGCGTATCGACATGGTGGCAAAAGGATAAAAAAACATACGGAGCAAGTCAGCCCCCTTGGCTGCAAAACGACAAAATGCAAGCGGTTTCTGCACCGAATACATTTTAGGCATCAGTTCTCCGAAGAGTAATAGCAAGACTATGAATACAATGGCCAATATGAGGACCGCCAAGATAGAAGAATCGAACCGGAAAACATCAAGAAAGAAGAACGTGAACAGTACGGATGCTGCCACATTAACAGTTGTGTTCGCAATCTGAAGAGTTGCCATCAACCGGTCAAAATCATTCAACAAATCACTGATTCTTTTGTCCGAAGGATGTGTCTTTTCGTTTATTTCGTTCAAATCAGCAGGGGACAGTGCGTAGAAAGCCGTCTCGGAGGCAGATGTAAAACCGGAAATGAGCAGAAGAATACCTGCCAAAATAATCGCCACGACAGACACCGCTGTCGGAGCCTGTACAACTACCCCACCCAATGCAGCATCCAGATGGTATAAGAAAATGTCTGAGTCCAAAGATTTTTATTTTAGTTCAACATAAGTTTATTAGAACGGTAAGTCGTCCGTTTGCTCTTCAGCCGGCTGGGATGGCACGTCGGTCGCAGGGGGTGTCACAGGCGGGGTGTTTGTTACGGTTCTTTCTCCAGAAGAGGGCTTGGGCGACAACATATCCATATTGTCCACAAAGATTTCAGTAACGTAACGTTTAATCCCGGCTTGGTCGTCATACGAACGGGTACGTATCTTACCTTCCACATAAAGTTTGTCGCCTTTATGTACGTACTTTTCCACGATTTCTCCTAAACGGTTGCGGAAAATAAGATTGTGCCATTCTGTGCGGTCGGGTATTTGAGTGCCGTTCTGCAAAGTATATCCTTTTTCTGTAGTGGCAAAGCGTAATTGTGCTACGCAACTTCCTCCATCATAATAAGTTACTTTAGGGTCTTGCCCTGCATTGCCTATCAATATGACTTTATTTACTGACATGGTATTTTTTTATTTTGTTGCCAAAAGTAGCAAGAATATCGGCACTATGCAAATGCATGAACATCTTTTATCGGTATTTTTCAAAAAAAGCATGTATCAGGCGGGGCAATGCATAGTTTTCCAAGTCGGTAAGTTCCACACGCAGGTATGAAGCCAATGAATGTGAATCCTCGGGGAGTTCTATCCCGTAAAAATTGGCATAAATTACCCGGTGGGACAATATATGCTTCACATCGCGCTGCATTATTTCCACTACCGGATTCTCATCCTTGGCAAATAGTGAACGGAACGTATCAGATGCCAAGAATTCCGTTTCAGTAAGATTGCAGTCTGTTTCTATCAAAGGCAATTCGTACAGGTTTTTCCAAATGTCATTCTCTGTTCTTTTATGCAGCAATACATATTTGCCCATACGCACGTAAAGGTAATTGAAATACCGGTTTGAAGTCTGCACCTTATGTTGTTTTACAGGCAATTGCATCACTTTCTTTTCTGCCCATGCGGCACAGCTTTCCAACAACGGACAAAACATGCATCCTGGATTTTTGGGAGTACATTGCATGGCTCCGAAATCCATAATGGCTTGGTTGTATTCAGCCGGTTGTTTTTTATCTAACACTTCTTGCGCCATTTCAGCAAAGATTTTTTTCCCTTGGGTGGAATCAATGGGCACATCAATGCCGAAATAGCGTGCCAACACACGGTATACATTGCCATCTACTACCGCACATGGCATGTCGTATGCCAAAGAACAGATGGCGGCAGCTGTATAGTCCCCTACCCCTTTCAAGGCTCTTACCTCTGCATAAGTACTGGGAAATTTTCCGTCTCGCATGCTTTTTGCCGCCGCATGAAGGTTGCGTGCCCTGGAATAATATCCCAAGCCTTGCCAATATTTCAGCACTTCTTCTTCTGATGCAGAGGATAATGTCCTGACATCCGGGAAACGTCGCGTAAAACGCAAAAAATAGTCATACCCTTGAACCACCCGGGTCTGTTGCAATATGATTTCCGATATCCATATCAGATAAGGGTCCTTGGTGTGACGCCAAGGCAAATCACGCTTGTTTTGGCTATACCAATCCAACAGGGTTGAGGTAAACAAATGTTTCATGTCGATTTTCTGAATTTTAACATGATATACTCAATCATCGCCCGTAATCATCATAAATGTGCTGCCGGGAATTACTGTACGTGCAGGCTATAAGGACCATCCCTCATTACATTTTCAAATAGAAATCCCGGGTTAAAGCTTCATATTCGGGGGTGTACCGATGGTGCGCATCTTCAATATAAAGCGTATCTTCCTCGCACATGGACAGTCGGGGACCGAAAGTCAGAAGGATGCGTTTGTATGGTTTCCCGGGGTTCGTGTAGACTTTTGTACAATGTTGCGGATATAGTTTGTTCTTCCAAGCTGCATCTATTACATTTTTCTCCATATCGCCCGGAATGACAACCGCTATCTGCCCCGTCGTTTCCAACATGTCTTTAGAACGGCTGAACAACAATTCGTAATTTAGACTGTCGGTATGGCGGGCTAAGTTGCGTTGTGTGTCAGGACATCGTAAAGCGTCGACAAAATATGGCGGATTGGATACAATCAGGTCAAACTTTCCTTCCGGATAAAAGTCTCTGAAATCACAACATACTACTTCTATCCTGTTTACCCAAGGCGACCGGTTTACATTGTCCGAAGCCTGGGCTGCAGCATCTTTATCAATCTCAATGGCTGTGAGGGCTGCTTCGGCACACCGTTGCGCCAGTTGCAGTGCTATTACTCCCGTGCCTGTGCCTACGTCCAGAATACGTCGTACGCCTTCTATCGGTGCCCATGCGCCCAAGAGGACGCCGTCGGTGCCTACTTTCATGGCGCAACGGTCTTGATGGATGGTAAATCGTTTTAACGAAAAATATGAATTGGACATCCTTTTCATTTTGGTTATTCGGTGCAAAAATAATTAAAGCCGGCGTGATAAACATATTTTTGGCACTGTTTTTGTCTTTTTATTGGGAAAGGAATCCCCTAGTTCCGAGAAATAGATTAACTTTGCACGCGCTTTATGGCGCCGGCCAACCTGACATAAACTAAAACATAAGATGATGAAGGAAAAATATTACCTGAGTGATGAAGACAGAGGCGGAAACGGTTTTTCAGTAATTGCTGATTTTGAGGGGAATGAAGAACAACTGATGAACATCGACGTGGATGATGTAGTGCCTGTATTGCCGTTGAGGAATATGGTGCTTTTCCCCGGTGTGTTTATGCCTGTATCCGTGGGAAGGCGTTCTTCCTTGAAATTGATTCGCGAAGCCGACAAGAAAAAGACATATATTGGCGTAGTTTGCCAGAAAGTTGCAGAAACAGAAGACCCTCAGTTTGATGATTTGCATAGCTTGGGCACCGTAGCCAAGATTGTACGTGTGCTGGATATGCCCGATCATACCACTACGGTGATTTTGCAAGGTTCCAAAAGAATGGAGCTGAAAGAAATCGTTGCGAACGAACCTTTCTTAAAAGGGCGGATTGCGCTTTTAGACGATAAGATACCGGACAAGTCGGACAAAGAGTTCCAGGCATTGGTTGAAGCATGCAAGGATTTGACCGTGCGTTATATCAAGTCATCCGAAATGTTTCCGCAGGATTCGGCGTTTGCGATAAAGAACATCACGAACCCTATGTTCCTGATTAATTTTATCTGCACGAACCTTCCTTTAAAGAAGGATGAAAAATTAGAACTACTGCACATCGACTCCCTCAGGCAGCGCACCTTCCATTTATTGGAAATTTTGAACCGCGAAGTACAGTTGGCCGATATCAAAGCCTCCATACAGATGCGGGCAAGAGAAGATATCGACCAGCAACAACGCGAATATTTCCTGCAACAACAAATCAAGACCATCCAGGACGAACTGGGAGGCAGCGTACAAGAGCAGGAGATTGAAGAAATGCGCCAGAAAGCGGAAACCATCCGTTGGAGCGATGAGGTAAAGACCATTTTTTTGAAAGAAGTAGACAAACTGGAACGTACCCATCCCCAATCGCCTGATTATAGCGTGCAGCTGAACTACCTCCAGACCATGCTGAACCTGCCGTGGGGCGTATATACCCAGGACAATCTGAACCTTTCCAATGCCGAAAAGACATTGAACAAAGACCATTATGGACTGGAAAAAGTAAAGGAGCGCATTTTGGAGCATCTGGCCGTGCTGAAGCTGAAAGGCGATATGAAGTCGCCGATTATCTGTCTATACGGCCCTCCCGGAGTGGGAAAGACTTCATTGGGACGTTCCATAGCCGCCGCGCTGAAGCGGAAATACATCCGTATGTCATTGGGAGGCGTGCACGATGAAGCCGAGATACGCGGCCATCGCAAAACGTATATCGGTGCCATGCCCGGACGGATTATCAAGGGATTGATCAAGGCCGGTTCATCCAACCCGGTATTCATACTGGATGAAATAGACAAAATCGGCGCAGACCGTCAAGGAGATCCTTCATCGGCATTACTCGAGGTGCTCGACCCAGAACAGAACAGCACCTTCCATGACAATTACCTGGATGTGGACTATGATTTGTCGAAAGTGATGTTCATTGCCACAGCCAACACGCTCAACACCATTCCGGCTCCTTTGCTGGACCGCATGGAGCTGATAGAAGTAAGCGGGTATATCACGGAAGAAAAAATTGAGATTGCCCGCCGGCACCTGGTCCCCAAGGAACTGGAAACAAATGGCTTGAAGAAGAACGACATCAAGCTGCCCAAGAACACGTTGGAGGCCATCATCGAGTCGTACACCCGTGAAAGCGGCGTGCGCGAACTGGAAAAGAAAATCGGGAAAATCCTGCGCAAATCGGCACGCCAATATGCTACCGACGGCCATTTTGCCAAGACTGACATCAAGCCGGGGGATTTGTACGACTTCCTGGGTGCGCCCGAATATACGCGGGACAAGTATCAGGGGAATGATTATGCCGGCGTTGTCACCGGCCTGGCATGGACGGCCGTAGGGGGCGAAATATTGTTTGTGGAAACAAGCCTGAGCCGGGGCAAGGGCGGGAAGCTGACCTTGACCGGAAACCTGGGCGACGTGATGAAAGAGTCTGCCATGTTAGCTCTGGAATACATCAAGGCGCATGCCTCCCTGTTGAACATCGACGAAGAAATCTTTGAGAACTGGAACATACATATCCATGTGCCCGAAGGCGCCATCCCTAAGGACGGCCCGTCGGCAGGCATCACGATGGCGACTTCGCTTGCCTCCGCCCTGACCCAATGCAAGGTGAAGGCCAACCTTGCCATGACCGGCGAAATCACCCTTCGCGGAAGGGTACTCCCCGTAGGCGGCATCAAGGAGAAAATCTTGGCAGCCAAGCGGGCCGGCATCAAAGAAATCATCTTGAGCGAGGAAAACCGTAAGAACATTGAGGAGATACAGGACATCTACCTCAAAGGACTGACGTTCCACTATGTGAAAGACGTCAAGGAAGTCTTTGCCATCGCATTGACCCATGAAAAGGTTACGGACGCCCTCGACCTTTCGTGCAAGACCTCAAAAGACAAAGACGCCGAATGACATTTGAACTGCAACATACAGACAGCAAGAGCAATGCCCGCGCCGGACTGATTACGACCGACCACGGGCAAATCATGACGCCCATCTTCATGCCCGTCGGGACGGTGGGAACGGTGAAGGGGGTCCATCTGTCGGAACTGAAAGAAGACATCAAAGCCCAAATCATACTGGGCAACACCTACCACCTGTACTTGCGCCCGGGGCTGGACGTCATAGAGAAGGCGGGCGGGCTGCACAAGTTCAATGGCTTCGACCGCCCGATGCTGACCGACAGCGGGGGCTTCCAGGTGTTTTCGCTGGCAGGCATCCGCAAGCTGCGGGAAGAGGGGGCGGAGTTCCGCTCGCACATTGACGGCAGCAAGCACATCTTCACCCCGGAGAAGGTGATGGACATCGAACGGACCATTGGGGCGGACATCATGATGGCCTTTGACGAGTGCCCGCCGGGAGATTCGGACTACGAATACGCCAAGAAGTCGTTGGGACTGACCCAGCGCTGGCTGGACCGTTGCATCCGGCGTTTCAACGAAACCGAGCCCAAGTACGGCTACCGCCAGTCGCTGTTCCCCATCGTGCAAGGGTGCGTGTACCGCGACCTCCGCACGCAGGCAGCGGAGTATGTGGCAGCCAAGGAGGCCGACGGCAACGCCATCGGCGGACTGGCGGTGGGCGAACCAGTGGAGAAGATGTACGAGATGATTGAGCTGGTGAACGGCATCCTGCCCAAGGACAAGCCCCGCTACCTGATGGGCGTGGGCACGCCCGTCAACATCCTGGAGGGCATTGAGCGGGGCGTCGACATGTTCGACTGCGTGATGCCCACGCGGAACGGGCGCAACGGCATGCTGTTCACCAAGGACGGCATCATCAACATGCGCAACAAGAAGTGGGAGGCCGACTTCTCGCCCATCGAGGCCGACGGCGCTTCGTATGTCGACACGCTGTACAGCAAGGCCTACCTGCGCCACCTGTTCCACGCGCAAGAGCTGCTGGCCATGCAGATTGCCTCCATCCACAACCTGGCCTTCTACCTGTGGCTGGTGACCGAGGCCCGCAAGCACATCATCGCGGGCGACTTTTCGACTTGGAACCCCATGATGGTAAAACGAGTATCTACGAGGTTATGAAGAAGACAGTACGGGACATATTGCGCAAGGCCAGGGAGTTCAGGCTTCCGTCGTTCAAGTACCTGAAGCGGCTGGACTGGTACATCATCAAGAAATTCCTGGGCACCTACGTGTTTGCCATTGCCCTGATTATCTCCATCGCCGTGGTGTTCGACTTCAACGAGCGGCAGGACCGCTTCATGTCGCACAATGCCCCGTGGGACGCCATCATCTTCGACTACTACCTGAACTTCATCCCCTACTTCGCCAACCTGTTCAGCCCGCTGTTCGTCTTCATTGCCGTCATCTTCTTCACCTCGAAGCTGGCGGAGAATTCCGAAATCATCGCCATGTTCTCCACGGGCATGAGCTTCAAGCGCATGCTTCGCCCCTACATGGTGTCGGCAGGCATCATCGCGGTGGTCACCTATTGCCTGGGCGCCTACGTCATCCCCCAGGGCAGCGAGACCCGCCTCGACTTTGAGGACAAGTACTACAAGCCGCGCAAGGCCAACACGGCGCGCAACATCCAGCTCGAGATAGACTCGGGCGTCATTGCCTACATCGACCGCTTCGAGGACTACAGCAAGACGGGCTACCGCTTCTCGCTGGACCAGTTCAAGGACAAGCAGCTGGTGTCGCACCTGACGGCGCGCTCCATCGTCTACGATACCACGGCCGTGCACAAGTGGGTGCTCAAGGACTACATGCTGCGCCAGATGGACGGCATGCGCGAAAGCATCTCCAAGGGCGCGCGCATGGACACCGTGCTGCAGATGGAGCCGGCCGACTTCCTCATCATGAAGCACCAGCAGGAGATGATGACCAGCCCCGAGCTGCGCCACTACATCCAGCGGCAAAGGCAACGCGGATTTGCCAACGTCAAGGAGTTCGAGCTGGAGTACCACAAGCGCATCGCCACCTCTTTCGCCTCGTTCATCCTGACGCTGATAGGCGTGTCCCTGTCCTCGCGCAAGAGCAAGGGCGGCATGGGCCTGCACCTGGGCATCGGGCTGGCCTTGAGCTTCTCGTACATCATGTTCCAGACCATCGCCTCCACCTTCGCCGTCAACGGCAACATGCCCCCCATGATTGCCATCTGGATTCCCAACATCCTCTACGCCTTCATCGCCTTCTTCCTCTACAAACGGGCGCCCAAGTAAGTGAAATGCAGCGGTAACTTAATTTCCGGGAGAGGGGGACTCAAGTTACCGCCGCATCTCGTCGCACCCTTTACTTGCGGTTCCTCCAGAGGTTGGTCATGTCCTCCAGCGTCTTGCCCTTCGTCTCGGGCACGAGCTTCCACACAAACAGGGCGGCCACCACGCAGATGACGCCATACAGCCCGTAGGCAAACATGTGGCCGAAGCTGTCGCCCATGCCGCCCGCGCTCATGTTGTACATCGGCAGGAAGGTGGACGAGACGATGAAGTTGAATATCCACTGGAACGCCACCGCCACGGCCACCGCCGCCCCGCGGATGGTGTTTGGGAATATCTCGGCAATGAGCACCCAGCAGATGGGCCCCCAGCTGAACATGAAGGAAGCGCTGTACACCATGATGCTCACCACCGGCACAAGCGCAGGCATGCCGGCCACCACGTTGCTGGCAGCCACCCCGAAGGCACCTATCGCCATGCCCGCCGAGCCGCATATCAGCAAGGGCTTGCGCCCCAGCTTCTCCACCGTAAGCACCGCCAGGAGGGTGAACAGCAGGTTCACGATGCCCATGAAGACGGTCTGTACCATCGGGTCGCCCATGCCCATCGACTCAAAGATGCGCGGGGCGAAGTAAAGCACGGCATTGATGCCCACCGCCTGCTGGAACACGCTCAGCATGATGCCCACGAAGATAACCATCCAGCCGTAAGTGAACAGCCGCTCGGTCTTCTCCTCGGCCGTCGCCTTGATGTCGGCAAGTATGCCCTTGGCGGCACTCAGGCCGTTGATGCGCGCCAGCACGTGCAACGCCTTGTCGTCCTGCCCGTTCATGGCCAGGTAGCGGGGCGTCTCGGGCACCAGCAGCACCAGCAGGGCAAAGACCACCGACGGCACCACCGCGCTGAGGAACATCAGCCTCCAGCCCGTCTCGATGGTCCAGGCAGCGGCTTCGGGATTCAGTATCTGGTTCACTCCCTCCACGGCCTTGATGACCGGGTTCACGTTATCGCCCAGGATGAGGAAGTTCACAATATAGACTATCAGCTGGCCGGATATGATGGCAAACTGGTTCCACGACACCAGCGTGCCCCGGATGTTGCTGGGAGCCACCTCGGCAATGTACATCGGGCAGATGGCCGAAGCCAGACCCACCCCTATGCCGCCGACGATGCGGTACAGGTTGAAGGCAATGAGCAGCCCGAACGTGGGCTTGCCCGCCTCAAAGAACAAGAACTCCGGGTAGTAAGTGCCCAGCGCCGCCACCATGAACAGGACGCCCGCCAGGAACAACGACTTCTTGCGCCCCAGCCGGGTGGCAAAGAAGCCCGACAGCGCGCTGCCGATGATGCACCCTATCAAGGCGCTGGACGAGGTTACGCCATGCACCGTGTCGGTGTACGCAAAGTCCTGCGCACCCATGAAGAAGGCCTGCAAGCCCTTTTCCGCGCCCGAAATGACCGCCGTGTCGTAGCCGAACAGCAGCCCGCCGATGACCGCCACCAGGACGATGGAAAAGAGGTAGGCTTTGCTGCCTTTGTCTGTAGCTGTATATTCCATGATAATAGAAGTTTGGAAACGACGGACGGGGACCGGGAAGGGACTGCCTCCCCCGCCCCCATCCTCCGCCGGGTTAGCAATACATGTTGACAAGGGCTTCGTACAACTCCTGCTTGCCGCTGGTCTGCCGCGGCTCGCCCTTGGTCTTCGCGTATGCCACAACTTCCTCGAGCGTCAGCTTGCCTTCTTCAAACTGCTTGCCCATGCCGCTGTCAAACGAAGCGTAGCGGTCTTTCAGCATCTGCTTGTAGGGCGACTCTTCAAGCAACTTGGCAGCGTTCTCCAAGGCGCGTGCCATGGCGTCCATGCCGGCGATGTGGGCAATGAAGATGTCCTCCAGGTCGGTAGAGTTGCGGCGCGTCTTGGCGTCGAAGTTGGAACCTCCGTTGCCCAGGCCGCCGTTGCGGATGATTTGCATCATGGCCTGCGTCAGCTCGTAGGTGTCGATGGGGAACTGGTCGGTGTCCCAGCCGTTCTGGTAGTCGCCGCGGTTGGCGTCGATGCTGCCCAGCATACCATTGTCCACGGCCACGGCCAGCTCGTGCTCAAACGTATGTCCGGCCAGGGTGGCATGGTTCACCTCGATGTTCACCTTGAAGTCCTTGTCCAGCCCGTGCGCCTTCAGGAAGCCGATGACCGTCTCTGTGTCCACGTCATACTGGTGCTTGGTGGGTTCCATGGGTTTCGGCTCAATCAGGAAGGTGCCGGTGAAGCCTTTGGCGCGGGCATAGTCGCGTGCCATGCGGAGCATGGTGGCCAGGTGCTCCTTCTCGCGCTTCTGGTCGGTGTTGAGCAGGGACATGTAGCCTTCGCGTCCGCCCCAGAACACGTAGTTCGTGCCGCCCAGCTCGATGGTGGCGTCGATGGCGTTCTTAATCTGCACGATGGCGCGTGCCACCACGTCGAAGTCGGGATTGGTGGCTGCCCCGTTCATGTAGCGCTTGTGGCCGAATACGTTGGCCGTTCCCCAAAGGTTCTTGATACCGGTTTCTTCTTGTTTCTTCTTCAAGTAAGCAACGATTTCCTTCAGGTTGGCTTCGTATTCCTCAATGGTGTCGGCCTCCTGGCAGAGGTCCACGTCGTGGAAGCAATAGTATTCGATGCCCAGCTTCTGCATGATTTCGAAGCCGGCGTCAGCCTTGTGCTTGGCGGCTTCCACGGGGTTGGCGCTGTCGTTCCAGGGGAAGGTCTTGGTGCCGCCGCCAAACTGGTCGCCGCCTTCGGCGCACAAGGTGTGCCACCATGCCATGGAGAACTTCAGCCAGTCCTTCATCTTCTTGCCCATGATTTCCTTTTCGGCATCATAATAATGGTATGCCAACGGGTTCTTGCTTTCTTTGCCTTCGAATTTAATCTTCCCGATTCCGGGGAAGTACTCTTTTGTTGCCATAATCTTTAATGTTTTGTGTGCCCGGCGGGCACGGTTAATACTGGTATTTGAATAAACGTTGTTCTATTTCGTGTGGATGACCCTTCGGGATACCCCATGCATGACCTTTCGGGATATTCCACGGCAGGTCTTTACAGGAACCTTTCCAGGCATTGTTTCCAGCGGGCATATGCGTCGGCATATTCCTGCTGCCTGGACGTGTCCGGTTCGATGACGTCCAGCTTCTCCAACGTGGCAAAGGCTTCCCGGTGGTCGCTGTAGATGCCTGCGCCCATGCCTGCCCCCTTGGCTGCGCCGACCGAGCCGTCGGTGTCGTACAGCTCGATGGTGGCGCCTGTCACCCCTGCCAGCGTGTCGCGGAACACGGGGCTGAGGAACATGTTGGCCCGCCCGGCATGTATCTTCTGCACGGGTATGCCCATTTGTTCCATCACCTCGATTCCGTATTTGAAGGAGAACACGATGCCTTCCTGCGCGGCGCGGATGAGGTGCGGCTTGCCGTGCAGGTTGAAGTTCACGCCCAGAATGGAGCAACCCACTTCGCGGTTCTCCAACATGCGCTCCGCCCCGTTGCCGAAGGGCAGGATGCTGATGCCTGCGCTGCCTATGGGCACCTCCTTTGCCAGCTCGTTCATGTCGTTGTAGGAAATGTCTTCGGGTGCCACCGTGCGCCTTATCCACGAGTTGAGGATGCCTACCCCGTTGATGCAGAGCAGCACGCCCAAGCGGGTCTGGTTGCCGGTGTGGTTCACGTGGGCAAAGGTGTTGACACGGCTCTTGGGGTCGTAGGTCACTTGCCCGTTTACGCCATATACCACTCCGCTTGTCCCTGCGGTGGAAGCAATCTCGCCGGGGTTGAATACGTTGAGCGAAAGGGCATTGTTTGGCTGGTCACCCGCCCGGTAGGTAACCGGGGTTCCGGGCTTCAGTCCCAATTCGGCGGCCACGGAGGCTTCTACCCTGCCCTGCTCGGCAAACGTGGGCACGATGTCGGGCAACAGGGAGGCGTCGATGCCGTAATGCTGCAGCAGGAAGCCGGCCACGCGGTTCTCCTTGAAGTCCCAGAACATGCCTTCCGACAAGCCGGAAACCGTGGTGCAGATGCGTCCCGTCAGGCGCATGGCAATGTAGTCGCCCGGCAGCATGATTTTGTCGATGCGGGCGTAGGTGTCCGGTTCGTTCTCGCGCACCCACGCCAGCTTGGACGCCGTGAAGTTGCCGGGCGAGTTCAGCAGGTGGGACAGGCAATGCTCCTCACCCAACGCTTCAAAGGCCCGCTGGCCGTAAGGCACCGCCCTCGAGTCGCACCAGATGATGGCAGGGCGCAAGGGTTGCCCGTACTCGTCCACACACACCAGCCCGTGCATCTGGTAGGAGATGCCGATGGCTTCCACGCCTTCGCCGCCCCGAATGCCGGCCTCTTGCAGCACGGCATGGGTGGCCAGTTTGAGGTTCTTCCACCATTCTTGCGGGTTCTGTTCTGCCCATCCCGGCTTGACGGCAATGATTTCCGCCTCCGTCTTGGGGTAAAAAGCCGATGCCACGCATTTGCCCGTGCCGGCGTTCACCAGACTTGCTTTGACAGACGAGCTGCCAATGTCGTAACCTAATAAATACATGTCCATATCTCGTTTAAAATTATGCGGTATTGTTTCCAACTTAAATGCCCGGTGCAATCAACTTGATTGCATGTCCTTTTTAACTTGATTACATCCTGTTTTCAACTTGATTCTGAGGTGTCCGGAAGCGGAGGCACCCGGTCAACGCCTTAGCTTGTTGTACACTTTCTTGTCAAAGCGGTAGTAGCGGGCGGCGCGGTGGGCAACGCCTTGCTCCTTCTCCTCCAGGGGCACCACATATCCCATCATGGCTATTTTCTTGTGGAAATTGCGCACGTCCAGCTGTTTGCCGTACACCAGTTCGTAAAGCCTGCGCAGTTGCAAAGCCGTAAACTTGCGGGGCAAGAGGTCGAACAGCGCGGCGGGATTGGCGTCCACGTACTGGCGGATGAAGGCCAGCGCCTCGCGGATAATCAGGTTGTGGTCGAAAGCCAGCGCTTTGATGTCCGGCAAGGCCACCCACTCTGCCTGGTAGGCTTCCAGTCCCCGGTTCAGGGCGCGGTCTATCTTCACCAGCGAGAGGTAGGCCACGGTGACTATGCGTTCTACCTTCATGCTCATGGCGTGTTCCAGCCAGTGCACGTCCTTCGGGTCTTTGGTCCTGTCCTTCGAGCCGAATGCCTTGAATTGGGTAAGGTGCACGTTTTTCAGCCCCGTCAGTTCATACAGGACGCGCTTGGCGGCCTCGTCCAGGTCCTCATCCATATAGATAAGGCTGCCGGGGAGCTTCATGTCGTGGAAGATTTCCCCGTTCTCTTCGCCTGCCCGCCTGATAAGCAGCACTTTCAGCTGCTCGCCGTCGAAGCCGGCGACCACGCAGTCCACGGAAATATGGTTGTTGGCCAAAGGTTGTTTTTCATTCATGTTTCGCATGATATTGGGTTCAAACGCTGCAAAGGTAAACATCATTTTCGGGAAAACAAATGGGAAAATTTATTTTTTAATATGTTATAAAGCATTATTTCCCAAACGGATACATATCATACATGCTACAATATCACATCCTTTCTTATCATAAAAAGTACAATAACTGCCTTCGCCGGAGGGAGGGTGCGGACGGGTAAAATATCGCGTCCGGCAAGGCAAAAGCATCGCAGTATGCCGATTTTGTATTACCTTTGCACCGTTTTTTAGGAGTAAAGGATAACATTAACAAACTATCGAGAGATGAACAATCCGCACGTATTAGGAACAGAAAGCGTAGGGAAGCTGCTGGTGCAGTTTTCCATCCCTGCCATCATCAGCATGACCATTGTTTCGCTGTACAACATTATCGACAGTGTCTTCATAGGGCATGGCGTGGGTCCCATGGCCATTGCAGGCCTTGCCATCACGTTCCCCATGATGAACCTCATAGCCGCGTTCGGCAACCTGGTGGCGGCAGGCGGCGCCACCATATCTTCCATCAAGCTGGGGCAGAAGGACATGCAGGGAGCCGTGGACGTTCTTGGCAATACCTTGATGTTGTGCTGGGTGAATGCGGTGGTGTTCGGCGGACTGGCCTTCCTGTTTCTGGACGACATCCTGCGCTTCTTCGGCGCCAGCCCAGAGACGCTGCCCTATGCGCGCGACTTCATGCAGGTGGTGTTGCTGGGCACGCCCATCACGTACACCATGATTGGGCTGAACAATGTGATGCGTGCCACGGGCTACCCGCGCATGGCGATGATTATCTCGCTGTCATCCGTGTTCTGCAACCTGGCCTTGGCTCCCGTCTTTATCTTCCACTTCGGGTGGGGCATACGGGGGGCGGCGCTGGCCACGGTGCTTTCGCAGGTGCTGGGCGCGGCGCTGGTGTTGTGGCACTTCACCCGCAAGACCACGGTGGTGCGCCTGCAACGGGGCTTCTGGCGGCTGAAGCAGCGCATCGTCAGCAGCATCTTTTCCATCGGCCTCTCCCCTTTCCTGATGAACGTGACGGCCTGCGTGGTGGTAATCTTCATCAACAACAGCCTGCAAAGCCACGGGGGCGACCTTGCCATCGGCGCCTACGGCATCACCAACCGGCTGCTGATGCTCTACGTCATGATTGTCATGGGGCTGACTATGGGCATGCAGCCCATCGTGGGCTACAACTTCGGGGCGCAGAAACTGGACCGCGTGAAGCAGGTATTGCGCCTGAGCATCATGGCCGGCGCGTGCATCACGTCCACGGGCTTCATCATCTGCGAATTGTTCCCGCACGCCGTGGTTTCCATCTTTACCGACGATGAACAGCTCATCGGCATTGCCGCCCGCAGCGTCCGCATCTGCGTGGCCGTCTTCCCCATTGTGGGCATACAGATTGTGATAGGCAACTTCTTCCAAAGCATCGGCATGGCCAAGATGAGCATCTTCCTCTCCCTCACCCGGCAGCTGATATACCTGCTGCCCGGCCTGCTGATTTTCTCCCACTACTTCGGTCTGGACGGGGTGTGGATATGCCAGCCCGTCAGCGACTTCCTGGCTTTCGTCACGGCCGTCCTCGCCCTGTGGTGGTACATCCGCAAGCAGCGCGTGCGTGCCGCGCTATGATGTGTGCAGATGTCCCCGCGCATGAATCAAGACCCATACCCCGGTAAAAAGCCGGCGGGAGGCCGGTGAAAAACCGCGCTTCCCGCCGGGAAATGTAGGGTTCTCCGCAGGGAAACGGGGATTTTCCCGCGAAGAAAGGAGTTTGTTTTTATTCGCTCTTGATGCTCTCCACCGGGTTCTCGTTGGCAATGCGCCAGGCCTTGGCCACGACTACCAGCACGATGAGCGCCAAGAGCGTGCCGGCCAACAGCACGAACCATGCGGGCGAGAGCAGCGTGCTGTCGGCAAACTGCTGCATCCATTGGCGGGAAACGAACCAGGAAAACGCTGTGCCTGCCAGCACTGCCGGGACGGACACCTTCAGTATATCCACCGAAAGCAGGCGCAGTATGTCCTTCGCTTCGGCGCCGTTCACCTTGCGCACGGCAATTTCCTTCGAGCGCCGTTCGGTCTCGTCGCTGACGTAGCCTATCAGTCCCATCAGCACAATGAGCACAATGCAAAGCGTCGTGACCCACACAATGTTGCGGAAGTGGGACACGCTTTCGTTCTGCTCCGCGCGGATGTCCTGGTAGGTGGTGAATTCCAGCCCGAGGTCGGGATAAGTGGCGTGGACAAAAGCATTCAGCTTGCGCAGGTTGTCGTCCATCGGGGCCTTGAGGCGCACGTTGAAGCAGCGCAGGCGGTCGCCCATGATGAACGCGGTGCACGTCTGCTCCATGAAGAAGCCCATGTTGCGTACGTCCTCCACCACGCCCACGATGATGGGAGGTTCGTCCAGCCCCGCCCACGAAGGCTCGATGGGCAACTGGCGTCCCAAGGTAGTGTCGCCCCACTTCATGGTCTCTACGGTAGTCTTGCCCACTACGGCCTCGCCCTTGTGCCGGGGCCACGCGCCCTCCAGCAATGTCATGCCGGTCACCTGCGGAAAGTCTTTGTCGATGACCATGAAGTGCAGCGGGCAGATGAAGTTGCCCTGGTTGTCCGTCAGCCGGTTGGTGCTATAATGCGAGAGCAGGTTGTTCCCGCTGGCGGCTACCGTTTCCACGTAAGGCTCGCGGCGGATGGCGTCTATTACCCCTTCTGCCCTCTTCAGCGGGCCGGTAAGCAAGCCCACCGCCAACCCGTCGCTGCGGAAACCTACGCTGCGCTGCATCAGGCTGTGGTACTGCCACACGGTAGTGAGCAACATGCCGCAAATGAAAGCGATGCCCACAAACTGCACGAACAGCAGCCCGCGCTTCCACGAGCGCTTGCCCTCGGTGTAGCGGCGGAACACCTGGGTGACCGGTATCCGGGCATAGATGCGCCCCGGCAGGAAGCCCGCCACGACGAAGAGCAACAGCACCAAGGCTATGGGCACGTAGAGCGTCTGCCAAGTAAACAGGTCTGCCAGGTTGCTGCCAAGCAGGTCCCCTATCTGTTCCCGGAACAGGTACGCCAGCACCCAGGCACACATGGCAGCAGCAACGACCATCAGTCCCGTTTCCATAAGGAACAGGACAAGGATATCCCACGAGCTGGCCCCGTTGCACTTGTGCACGCCTACCGCCTTGGCGCGGCGGCTCATGGAGGCCACGGCGCCAAGGACATAGTTCATGGCGGAAACAAAGAAGATGGAAAAGCCCAGCACGCCCAATATCAGCAGCCTCCGGCCTGTGTCGGGAATCGAACGGTACACCTTATAAAGGGGCTGCACGCTGTATTCCGTCACCACGTCCTCGCCCAGGTGCGTGTCGGTGTATTGCTCCACGGCCTGCTGCACACGGGCATTCATGGCATCCACATCCTCCGGACGGCGAAGGCGGAAAAGGATGCCGTAGATGTTGTTCGTGCCCCACGTGCCCGTACCGAACGCCCAGTCGGCGGCAGGAATGGACAGCATCAGTTCATGGGGATAGACGGTGCTGCCGGGCACGTCGGCATAGACGCCACGGATGGTGACGTTGAAGACCTTATCCACCGAAAGCTCCTTGCCGATGGGGTCTTCGTCGCCAAAAAGTTCCTTGGCTCTACTTTGCGAGATGAAGGCGTTGCCCATTAAGGCCAGGTCGTGCGGGTCGCCCCGCAACACCTGCAATCCCGTGGTCTGAAAGTAGAGCGTGTCCGCGAAGATGACAGGGAAAGCATCCAGCTTCTTGTCCTCCATGTAGAGGGTGGGTTGCCAGAAGTTGCTGGTAAGGCAGGCGCTCTCTATCAGTTCGGGCATGGCTTCGCTCAGGTCGGCGGCGGCAGGACGGTAGGTGCCGTAGTTGTACCCGTCTTCAGGCACGCCCTTGGTAACGTCACGCATGCGCAGGGTCACCAGTGTTTCCGGGTTCGGGTAGAAGCGGTCGAAGCTCAGCTCGTAGGCTATCTGCGAAAACAGCAGCACGCCTACCACCAAGCCCAGCGTGAGCGACGCCAGCTTGATGATGCTGGACGAACGCCCGCGAAGCAAGGTACGGAGGGTATAATGCATGAGGTTCATGGCGCGTTACATCTGGTTTTTCGTGTTTCCTACAATGTTTCCGTCAAACAGGTGCACGGTGCGGTGGGCAAAGGAGGCGTCGTGTTGCGAGTGCGTCACCATGATGATGGTGGTGCCTTCGCCGTTCAGCTCGCTCAGCAGCTTGATGACTTCGGCGCCGTTCTTCGAGTCGAGGTTACCGGTAGGCTCGTCGGCAAGGATAAGCTTCGGGTTGGTCACCACGGCGCGGGCGATGGCTACACGCTGTTGTTGCCCGCCGGAGAGTTGCTGCGGGAAGTGGTTGGCACGGTGGCTGATGTTCATGCGCCTTAATATCTCCGTGACCCGTTGCTTGCGTTCGGAGGCTTTCATGCCGAGGTAAGTCAGCGGCAGCTCCACGTTCTCGAAGACGTTCAGTTCGTCTATCAGGTTGAAGCTTTGGAACACGAAGCCTATCTTTCCCTTGCGTACGCGGGTACGTTCCTTCTCGTGCAGGCCGGCCACCTCCTGCCCCAACAGCTTGTAACTGCCTTCGGTAGGATTGTCAAGCAGTCCAAGAATGTTGAGCAGGGTGGACTTGCCACAACCGGACGGGCCCATGATGGCCACAAACTCGCCTTCGTTCACTTCCAGGTTTACGCGGTCCAATGCCACGGTCTCTACTTCCGACGTGCGGAATACTTTGGTTAGGTTGCTAATCTGAATCATAATTCACGTGTTTTTTATTGTTATTTTTATATTATTGTTTATCTATTTCAAATCCATTTTATTCGCTCTTGATGCTTTCCACCGGGTTAGATTGCGCTATCCTCCACGACTGTCCCAGCACGCACGCCAAGATGATGACCAGCAAAGCAAAGCCCACCAATACGTACATGGGCCAGCCCAACGGTACTTGGGTGGAGAAAGCCGACAACCACAGGTGGTTGACGTAGGCCGACGCCAGGATACCTGCCAGCACAGCGGGAACGGACACCCAGAGCACGTCTCGCCCCAACAGGCGCAGGATATCCCCTGCATCGGCACCGTTCACCTTGCGGATGGCTATCTCCTTGGAGCGGCGTTGCACCTCGTCGGCCGTGTAGCCCAACAGGCCCATGAGCATGATGAAGAACATCACCACGGCGGACGTCATGACGGCATTACGCAGCACCCGTACAGGATTGTAGAGCGCTTCTGCCTGATTGGGCATGGACTCTACATCGATGGTTTGTCCCGGAAAGGCTTCGGACACGGCTTTCTGTAGCTTCAGCAGGTTGTCGCCAAAGGGTTCCCTCAGCTTGAAGTAAAGCGTCCAGCTGAAGTAATCATCCTTTTCGCCGAAGCCGATGTATGGCATGGGCTTTTGGTAGAAACCCTCTATCTGGAAGTCCTTCAGCAGCCCGACGACTTTCGGAGTTATGCCCATGGTATATACCGTGCGGCCAAGCACATCGTCGCCCCAATGCATGTCCTTTGCGAATGTCTCGTTCACCAGCACTTCCTCTTCGTTTCGTGGCAAGCGGCCCTGCAGCAAGGTCATGCCCATGAAGGAGGGATAGTTGTTCATAAACTGGTCGAAGCGGGCGGAGAACAGGTTCTGCCCGCTCTCAGTATTGATAAAAGTGCCGCTGTAGCCATACACCGGACTGCTATAGGAGGCCGATACCTCTTCTACGTAAGGCAGCTGGCGGAAGAAGTCGTAGGCATGCGGTCGTTCTTCCTCAGCAAACTGCACGTAGGTGGTGGCTATGCGCTGGGGATTGTAGCCCAAGTCTTTGTTCATCACGTAGTCATATTGCAAGGTCACCATGGCCATCAGTCCGCAGAAGAAGGCCACCCCGGCAAACTGCACAAACAGCAGCGGGCGCTTCCATCCCTTCTTGCCCTCGGTGTAGCGGCGGAACACTTGCGTCACGGGTATCCTGGCAAAAAGCCTGCCTGGCAATACGCCGCCGATGACGAACAGTAACATCACCGTAAGCACAGGCACCCACGCACGCTGCCAAGTAAACAGGTTGCGCAGGCGGGTAGCCGCCGTGTCTTCCACAAAGTCGCGAAAGCCGAAGAGGAACAACACCATTATTAATATAGCACAGAGAATGACCACGCCTGTCTCCAGCATGAACTGTCCGAAGATGCCCGCACTGCTTGCCCCGCTGCACTTCTGCACACCTACGGCTTTCGCCCTGCGCGATAGGGACGAGATGGAAAGCAAAGCATAGTTGAACGCCGCCAGGAATAATATGGAGAAGCCCATGATGAGCATAATGACCTTCATGCGCTGCACGTCGTCGTAACCCCTGTACGTATCGCGCAAGGGAGAAAGGCGCGCATCGTACCCAAAACTGTTGTCGGGCAAGTACTTCTTTATCATGGCTTCCATCCGCCGGTTGATGGTCTCTGCATCGGCTCCCGGCTTCAATCGCACATATTGAGGATAAGAGTCTCCGCCGTTCCACGAGAAGTTCGTCCGCCCCTTTATCCACGACGGTGGCATGGAGATTACGGCATCGGCCTTCACCGTCGTATTGTCCGGCAAGTCGGCATAAACGCCGCGCACCATCAGGTCGTACTCATGGTTGTAACTCACCGACTTCCCGACAGGGTCTTCCCCGCCAAACATCTTCTTCGCAAGCGTTTCGCAGAGGTAGACCACCTGGGGCTGCTGAAGGTCGCTCACAGGGTTGCCCCGCAGCACCTCTATGCCCATGGTGCTGAAGAACAGCGAGTCGGCGCAAATCTTGGGCTCGTCGAAACGGGCGTTGCCATAGTACAGGGGCGAACTGGCCAACCAGCGCACAGTGCAGGTGGACGACTCCACTTCATTGGGAAAATTCTCAAGGATGGCTCCCGCCACAGGGCCGCAATTCATCTCCTGCCAGTTCGGCGTATTGCCCGTCACGGTGAACTTCGACCATACTTGGTACAGCCGGTCGTAGTCCTTGAAACACGTGTCGTAACTCTGTTCAAAGGCCACGCGGGCAAAGAGCAGTATGCTTAGGGCAAGCGCCAGGGACAGGGAAATAATTTTAAGCAAGTTACTCCCCTTGGAGTGAAGCAGTACTTGCAGGGTGTAATGCAATTGTTTCATGTCTGTTATCAATAAGTCAGTATTAGGGTTATGTCTGCCTTCTTCCAAACATAAACCGTGCCAAAATAGCTAACTTATTGATTCACAAGAATTCTGCTCCTCAAAGGAATGAGACGTTTGTATCATAATGATACAACAGGTGTACGGAAACGGACACTTTTTTTAAAAGGAAACCAACCCCCGCCGAAAACTTGAGGATGCGTACCGGCGATTACAGCAACGCCGCGTACTTCCGTATTTGGTTGAGCCTTTCCACAAAAAATGAGGACTTTTCTTGCAGACATACACAAGGCATCAGAAATCAGATAGACAGCGAATGGCAGCTAAACAAATACAATAAACGCCATTCTTTCACCAAGTCCTTTCCCGCCCCGTTTTCAAAAAGGACGAAACAGGAAAGCACGCCATTTGTTCTTTGCATGGATATGCGATTTCTTCGCATATCTTTGCATTATTCATGCTTTCTATGCAAAGAGTATGCAACCTGGCGACCCGGCATTCACCCGGAAACGGCAAAGTTCTTCCTTGAAAACAACATAGTACTCCCAAACAAGTAACCTGTTTCCACCCGGAAAGCAACTTGATTCTTCCTTGAAAGCAATAAGAACCTTAAAATCCGGTGTCTTTTCACGCTCTTTCAACTGTCAATATTCATGTATCCCGTTGATAAACTTGTAGTTGACACTCATTCGCTCCGTCGTTTCCTTCCAGGCGGACAACCGGGCGTAAACAACGCATTCTCGCGCATCGGGATATGCAAAATGACATTTTGATACCGGGCGCAACGGCGTGCATTCGTGCCGTCGTTTGCGCGGTTTGCGGAGAGAACAGCAAAAAAACAGGCATATCCGCCGTTTTTGGCTTGCTTTTTGTACATTTGCAGAAGTTACACACCATTATCCATCGGACATGAACGAACAAGATATACACGATGCCTACCGCGGCATTGCCGGCCTGTTGGAACAACGCCGGCTGAAGGAAGCACACCTGCAACTGCAAGCCCTGCTGGATACCTGTGCCGACTATCCCCTGCAAAACCGCCTGGAACAGGTGAAAACGGCATACGGATACATGTTGCAGTACATGCGCCAAGGTTCGGAGGACCCCGGAAGACAGGGATTGCATTTGCAGCTCTGCGCCGAGACCTGGGAAATAGCCGACCAGGTATGCCTGCTGTTGCTGGACGACGTACAGACGGGATATTACCACTCGCTGCGCCGCACACGCAAACGCATGAGCTTCATACAAAGCCTGGAAGACAGCCTGCACAGGCTCGAATCGTTCAACGACGACCTGAGCCTGTGCCAACTGATGCCCCAGGACCACCAGATGCGCGACACTGCCCTTGCCCGGCATGAAGATGCCAACCAAAACCTGTTCAAGGAAACCTGGGCAAACAGCAGCTGGACCACGGGCGATGCCCAGCAGGCAGACGCTTTCCTGCAATCGGGATTGCTCATGGCCAGCGACCTGTGCCTGTTTGTCAGCGCCGTGACCCTCAGCCTGCTGGAGTGCTTCGACCCGCGCAAGGTGAAGTGGCTGCTCGATGCCTGCCGGCACGAAGAAACCCGAGTGTCCCAGCGCGCCTTGGTGGGACTTGCCCTTGCTTTGCACAAGCATCCCGGCCGCCTGTCCCTCTACCCCGCCCTGGCGGCACAACTCTCCCTGATGGACGAGGGGGGAAAACTGGGAAGCGACCTGAACCGCATCTACATCCAGCTGCTCAGAAGCCAGGAAACCGAAAAGGTGAACCGGAAGATGCAGGAGGAAATCATCCCCGAAATGATGAAGAACGTAAACCTGATGCGCGGCATGAAGTTCGGCTTCGAAGAGTCTGCCGATGAAAACGACTGGAACCCCGACTGGGAAAAAACGTTCGAACAATCGGGACTGGGCGACAAGATACGCGAGGTGAACGAATTGCAGATGGAAGGTTCGGACGTGTACATGAGCACGTTTGCCCAACTGAAAAACTACCCCTTCTTCAAGGAGTTGTCCAACTGGCTGTACCCCTTCGAGCAATGGCACTCTTCCATCGTGCACATTTTCGGCGGAAGCCTGAAAGACAGCCCCTCCATACTGGGGCTGTTGCTGCAGTCGGGCTTCTTCTGCAACAGCGACAAGTACTCGATGGCATTCATGATGAACCACATCCCGCAGGCGCAACGGAACGTCATATTCAACCAACTGACCTCGCAGAACATGGACGAACTGATGGAAGACGAGCAGCTGGCAGGGCTCAAGCAATTTGCCGCCCGCCCGGAAGTCATCAGCAACCAATACATCCACGACCTGTACCGCTTCTACAAGCTCAACCCGCAGCACAGGGAAATGGCCGACATATTCCAGGACGCTTTCGAGCTGCACCGCATTCCCGAGCTTGCAAAGGTCCTCCAAAAAACCGCCTTGCTGAAAGAGGTGGCCGACTTCCATTTCCGGAAAGGGCATTTCACGGAAGCTGCCGCACTCTACCGCCGGATAGCCGACGACGGGCAGGCCGATGCCGACATCCTGCAAAGGACGGGTTACTGCTACCAGAAAGACAAGCTGTATGCCCAAGCGGTCGATGCCTACCTGAAGGCCGACATACTGAAACCCGACCACGTGTGGACCATCCGCCACCTGGCTACCTGCTACCGGCAGATGCGCCGTTATGAAGATGCGTTGGAGTATTACCGCAAGGCAGAAGCCATCCAGCCGGACAACCGCAACATCCTGTTCTATACCGGCAGTTGCCTTGCCGAACTGGAGCGGTATGACGAAGCCCTGCAATATTTCTTCCGCCTCGACCTGATGGAAAACGACCGCGATGTAAAGGCATGGCGCGCCATTGCCTGGTGTTCTTTCGCCTGCGGCAAGCAGGAACAGGCTGCCAGATATTACGGGAAAGTGCTGGACTCCGGCTCACCGCTTGCCACCGACTACCTGAATGCGGGCCACGTGGCATGGGCCGGAGGCAATATGGCACAGGCCGCCGGCCTGTACAACCGGGCAGCACAGGCTTGCGGAAGCCGCGACGAGTTCTTCAGCCTGTTTGAAAAAGACAAGGACATCCTTGCCCGGATGGGTGTCCGGACAGAAGACCTCCCTTTGATGATGGACCTGGCAGAGTAAGAGCCTCAGAGTTTGCAAAGCTCCCGGTAAAGCCGTTGCACAGGCAGCCCCATGATGTTATAGTAACTGCCGGCGATGTATTCCACACCGATGTAGCCTATCCATTCCTGCACGCCGTAAGCCCCGGCTTTGTCCATGGGATAGTAACAGTCGATATAATAAGCTATTTCTTCTTCGTCCAAGGTGGAGAAGCGCACCTCCGTGCGGGCGGAAAAGCTACGTTGCCACTCGGTAGTGGTCAGGCAGACGCCTGTAAACACCTCGTGCGTCTTGCCGGACATGGCGTTCAGCATCCGTATGGCGTCTTCACGGTCACGGGGTTTGCCAAGTACTTGGCCGTCCAGCCACACAATGGTGTCGGCGGTTATCATCAAATCCCCCGGATGCAGCATGGAGCGGTAAGCGTCCGCTTTCTCGCGGGCAATGTAAAGCGGGATGTCCGCCCCTTGCAACGTGTCGGGATAAGATTCGTCCACATCGGGCAGCGTGCGCACTTCATACACCACGCCAAGCCCTCCCAGCAACTCTCTGCGACGGGGGGAGTTGGATGCCAGGATAATGTTGTATTTCTTCAGATTGTCGAGCATAATGATTTATGATGGTATGATGATTTTCAAACCGGATTGTCCGTTTACCAACCGAACGCTTTCTCGTCCGCCATCCACAGGCCTTTGACTTTCAATACCTGCTCCACGATGTCGCGCCCGCAACCGTATCCGCCCGGAGCGTGCGAGATGTAGCGTGCGACCGCCTTTACTTCCGGGGCGGCATCCTTGGGACAACAAGGCAGGCCGCAGGCACGGAGCACCTCGATGTCGGGGATGTCATCGCCTACATACAGTATATCCTCGTCGCTCAACGCATGACGGTCGCGGAAATCCCTGTAATCGTGAATCTTGACGGACGAGCCCAAGTAAATGTCCTCGGCAGGTATTCCCAAGGAGAGGAAACGCTTGCGCACGGCTTCCGTCTTCCCCCCGGAGATGATGCCCAACAGCATTCCGTTTTGGGCAGCCAGGTGGATGGCATATCCGTCTTTGATGTTAACCGTCCGCAGGGGTTCTCCCTCCGTACTCATGGGGATGACGTTCGCGCTCAGCACCCCGTCCACGTCGAAAAGCAGGGCTTTTATCTGTTTCAAGTCGTGGTTGATGGTACTCATGGGTCTTGCTGTCTTAATTCGTGGATGTTGCGGCTCAGCAGGCGGTACACCTCTTGCAAAGGCGGTTCGCCGGCAAGCATCTGCAAATGGTGGCTGATGACATTCTCATCGTAGCGGACGGCAGGCCCGGTCTGTGCCAAGTGCGGAGAAAGTTCATGCACCTTGCGTGCGGTCTCGTCTATCAGCGGCAGCAGGACCTCAAAAGGCAAGCGGTTGTCTTCCAGCAGGCGGGCAGCCAGGTCGTACATATGGTTGGCAAAGTTGCAGGCAAACACCGCAGCCAGGTGCAGGCGTTCGCGTTGTGCGGAATCGGCCTCATACACCTTGCCGGACAAGGCAGCGGCAACCTCTTTCAGGAAGGCGGCCACTTCATCGTTGCAGCCCTCCACAAAGACGGGGATTTCCCTGAAGTCCACTTCACGTTGCTTGCTGAACGTCTGCAAGGGGTAAAAGACGCCGTAATGGTGGGTACGGCCTTTCCAGATGTCCATCGGCATGCTGCCTGCGGTATGTACCCACAACGCCTGTTCCCTGCCTGCCACCATGACGGGCAGCAAGGATGCCAGGGCAGAATCCTTCAGCGCGGCAATGTACATCTGGGCATCGGTCGCCAAGTCGGAAAGGCTTGTCGTATATCCGGCTTCCACCGACTGCGCCAACGCCTTGGCCGATTCTTCCGTGCGGCTATAGACTTGGACGATGCGGAAGCCTTTCCGGTAAAAGGCTTTGGCCAGGTGGGTGGCCAGGTTTCCTGCTCCGACGAAGACGATGGAGGTATCTTCTATGCTTCTCTTCATAGCTTCATCGGGTTGATATCACATACAAAATGCCGCCTATCACCAACAAGGCTATCGGCAGCAGGTAGGCCGACATGGTACCGAGCAAGGCGGTTATCAGGCCGAAGTTAAGCACCAGCCACAAGCCTGCCAGCACCAGTCCTACCGATTTGTCGTGCTTGAACAATAAGAATATAATGGCGGTATAAAGCAGGAAGTTGTCCTTGTTCATGACCCACGGCAACCCGATGGCTGCGAAATGGACCAGCTTGTCCAGCAGATACAGGATGCCGAACACAATGAGCGTAATGGCCGTGGCCTTATACGTATCGCTGTTGTTGTTTGCCCTCGCTGCGCCCACGGTTATTTCCCTCCATATTTGTTCAGGTGGATTTTCTCCCATTGCAGGCGGGCTTCGTCAAACGGCTTGCGTTCCATGCCCTTGTGCCCGATGGCAATGATGCTGAGCACCTGGAGTTGCAGGGGAATGTCGAGCACATCGTGCACATAGTCGTTTGCCGGGATGCCCGATGCCGTAAAGCGTTCACGTACTTGCACCCAGCAGCTTCCCAGCCCCAAATCTTCTGCCTGCAACTGCACATAAATGGAGGCAATGGCAGCATCTTCAATCCATACGTCGCTTGCCAAGGGGTCTGCCATGACTACGACCGCCAGGGCGGCATCGGCAATAAACTGGGCAGCCTGCTCTTTGCACAGCGACAATTGCTTGAGCAAGTCCTTATCGTCTACCACCACAAACTGCCAGGCATTGCTCCGCTTCGAAGTGGGCGCCATCAAGGCTGCCTTCATCAAAGCCACCACTTCTTCCTGGGTCAGCTCCTCGCCGGTGAATTTGCGCATGCTGCGCCGTGTTTTTATCAGTTCGCTAAAACTATCCATATTTTTCCTATCGTTCTATAAGGCTACTTGGGACGAGTAGCCGTGGTTATACACTATCTATGCATTACGGACGGGCATTTCCACCCGTCAAGGATTCCTGTTCTATCAGGAAATCCACTTGCGTAGGGTTGCAACGCACTTGCCGGACTTCCGGCGGCATGCGGGTCAACCGCACCGTATATTTATCCGCACCCAGCTTCAGCAATTCGTCATACGTCACCTCAATGCCGAAATCCTCGGCTTCAACCTGCCGGAAGTGAGTCATTCCTACCTGGAAAGTGACCTGCACTTTGGAGGGGAATGCCCTTAACACCCGGCCAAGGGGAAAGTTGATGCCGGTAATCGGCACTTCCACGGTTTTCTCGGTGTAGATGTCCACCGGAAGTGTCAGCTCTACTGTCGGCGGGACAATCTTCACCCCTTTTTGCTGCAACAGCGGCAATTGGCGCACCAAGGTGTCGCTTATGTTTTCCAACGCGACAGTACGGGTATATACGGCGGTAAGGGTATCCAGCACGGCTGCCGGGGCATATACCAGCACCGAGTCGGGGCGGAATATCGTGTCCGACAAATAGTATTGCCTGCCGGCGCTCACCGTTCCGCTCAGCTTTACGGGCAGACGCCTTGAGGCACCGGTCGAATAAATGTATTCCAGCGTGTCCGGCGACAAGGAAACCAACCGGGTAGAAGCGTTCAGCTGTCCGGTTACGTTTTTCTCGTATTCCGAGGCAGGAATCCGTACCACATTGTTTTTCTTGCCCTCATAGTCGGCAAAGTCAAGCTGCACCGGGTAAAAGCTCTTGCCCAGCATGTAGTTCAGCAATACCGTCCCCCTGTCTTTCACCCGCACCCGTATTTCGGATGCCGGTTCGGAGGTTATCACCACGTTGTCGGGTATGCTTTTCAGCTTGACGGGTACTGCAAATTCGGCTTCATAGTCATTGTTCAGCGTCTGCAAAAGCCAGAAACCTCCCGCCACCACGAAGAAAAACAAAAAAATAAAGAACTCCCTGCTCTTGGCACTGAGCAGGAAGTCCTTTACATTTTTTTTCGCTTTAAGAAAAGCCCGTTCTATGTTCCTACGCTCAAACATAGGGCAAGTCCAACCTTTTACTATTATTTAGCTTGTTGACTTGTAGCATCGGCGGCTGCCGCAAAAATAGAATTCTTATCGATGCGGATTTTCACGTTGGATGCTATTTCAAGAATGACGTCAGAGTCGTTGATTTCCTTGATGATTCCGTGGATGCCACCGGCTGTAATCACCTTTTGGTTGACTTGAAGCGATTTGCGGAAATTGGCGATTTCCTTTTGTTTCTTGTTTTGCGGACGGATCATAAAGAAGTACATGATGACGAACATGGCTATCAGCATGATCCACAGATAAGCGCCTCCGGTCTGTGTGCCCGGAGCTTGTAACAATAACACAGTCATTACGTTCATAAAAATATTCAGTTTTGGTTTCTAAGTGGGCAAAGGTATCAGTTTTTCATCAACTTCCCGTCTTTTTTCAATTGATTAACTATTCCGTCCAACGTGCCGTTCACGAATGCGCCGCTCTTGGCCGTGCTGTACATCTTGGCGATGTCCACGTATTCGTTCAACGAAACGCTGATAGGGATATTGGGGAAGCTTAAGATTTCCGCCAAGGCACATTGCATGATGATGACGTCCATGAATGCTACCCGGTCCAGTTCCCAATTGCGTGTGTTCTCGGCAATGAGGTGGCGGTAATAGTCGCTGTTCAGGATGGAACGGCGGAACAGGCGGCAGGCAAATTCCTTGTCTTCCTCGTCCTTGAATTCGGGCAGGAGCGACTGGTTTGCCCCGTTCTTCTCATCAAAGCGTTTGATGGTCTTCAGCACGAAGGTATCTACCACTTCCTTGTCGTCGTTCCAATACAGGCTCTGGTCTTCGAGCAACGTATCCAAGGCTTCGTTGTTGTAGATGAACGTCTTGTACAGCTTGCGCCACAATTCGCGGTCGGCACCGTAGGATTGCTCTTCCGACGCCATGTATTCCTTGTAAATGTCAGAGGCTATAATCTTTTCGTACAAGCCTTTCACAAAATCGGCGTTGTTGTCCCACGAACGTTTCTGGTTGGCAATGAAGTCGAGCAATTGGTTGTTCACCTCCAGCTGGGCGATGAATTTATTTTCAACGAATTTCATGTTGGGATACAAGTCTTCGCTGGTAGGCATCAGTTTGGATTTTGCCGCTTCGATGCGCTTCTGCGCATAGTTGGTCACCGCGACCATCAGCATCAGCAAATAGTTATAGAGGTCATAAGCCTTCGACAAACTGAAAAGCAACTCTTTCTCCGCCGAGTCTAAATTTTTGCTTCCGTTTTGATAGTAAGCATATACAAGCTGTATAATTTTAAGCCGTATAAGAACCCTGTTTATCATAACTCCAATCTAAATAGTGTTTTTTGAATGAGTTGCAAAAGTAGGTATTTTTAATGAATCCACACAAACAAATCGCATTTTTTAATTCCAATATTCACAATCCCGCCTTTTTCTTTTGACAGTTCAAAAAAAAACTTCAAATTTGAAGCCGCTAAAACACCGGGCAGCCCCATACCTATATAAATAAGTGGGTAAAACAGCTGCCGGATGTTGGGAAATGGATTAAGGTTTAAACAAATCTTTGCGATATGGAAGAATATAGAAAGAAAAACGGTACCGACGCAAGTGACAAGGAGATTGTGTTCTCGCAAGCCATCAAGGCCGGCAAACGTATTTATTATGTTGACGTGAAGAAAAACAGGAAAGACGAAATGTTCGTGGCCATTACCGAGAGCAAGAAAATCGTTACCGGAGAAGGGGACGACTCGCAGGTAAGCTTCGAAAAACATAAAATCTTTTTATACAAGGAAGACTTTGAAAAGTTCATGAACGGGTTGCAACAGGCCATCCGCTTTATTGAAAACACGCAGCCGGCCGCCGCCCCCTATCATGATGCCGGCAAAGAGGACGCCGCACCCCGGAAACAGGACGACAAAGGCATCTCGCTGGGAGGGGACATCAAGATAGACATCGATTTTTAACCGGAAGGCTTTGATATTCCAAAAAGAAGCAGTACCTTTGCGCCGCTTTTTTGCAACAGCGTGTGGGGATTGCCACGACGTGTGATGGTAAATTAAGCAAAGGAATACTTAATTTTAGAGTAACACAAAAAACTTATCAAACATGAAATCGATTGAAGTAAAAGGAACTGCAAGAACCATTGCAGAACGTTCTTCGGAACAGGCAAGAGCTTTGAAAGCTATTCGTAAAAACAACGGCGTTCCCTGCGTGCTTTACGGAGGTGGCCAGAACATCCACTTCACTGTGCCCGCCGAAGGACTGCGCAACCTCGTTTACACTCCCCACATCTATGTGGTAGACCTGGTTATCGATGGCACGAAGTACAACGCCATCATGAAAGATATCCAATTCCATCCGGTAAAGGACAACATCCTGCACGTAGACTTCTACCAGATTGACGAGGCAAAACCCATCGTCATGGAAGTGCCCGTACAGCTGGAAGGCCTGGCAGAAGGTGTAAAGGCCGGTGGTAAACTGACGCTGCAAATCCGCAAACTGAAAGTAAGAGCCTTGTACAACCAGATTCCCGAAAGGCTGGTCATCAACGTTTCCCACTTGGGCTTGGGCAAGACCATCAAGGTAGGCGAACTGAGCTTTGAAGGCCTGGAACTGCTGAATGCCAAAGAGGCTGTGGTATGCGCCGTGAAGCTGACACGTGCCGCAAGAGGTGCAGCTGCCGCCGCCAATGCATAAGCGATAAACAAACTTTTCCCGGGACGCGGATTAACGCAGTCAACGCAGATTCAACGAAATCCGCGGACACAGCTGCGATAATCCGCGTCCTTTCATATTATTTATGCTGACATAAGAATACAATGAAATATCTGATAGCTGGGTTGGGAAACATCGGCCCCGAATACCACGAAACCAGGCACAACATCGGTTTCATGGTCGTAGACGCCCTGGCAAAGTCTGCCGGCATCTCTTTTTCCGACGGGCGTTACGGCTTCACCGCCACCCTTCCCGTCAAAGGCAGGCAACTGTTGCTGCTGAAGCCTTCCACCTACATGAACCTTAGCGGAAACGCCGTGCGCTACTGGTTGCAGAAAGAAAACATCCCCTTGGAAAACCTGCTGGTCGTGGTAGACGACCTTGCCTTGCCCTTCGGCACCCTGCGCCTGAAGGGGAAAGGCAGCGATGCGGGACACAACGGCCTGAAACACATTGCCGCCACGCTGGGCACACAGGCTTACGCCCGGTTGCGCTTCGGCATAGGCAATGACTTTCCCCGGGGCGGACAGATAGACTACGTTTTGGGACACTTTACCGAAGACGAACGGTCGCTCTTGCCCCAACGCCTGGAAACTGCGGGTGAAATCGTCAAAAGCTTTTGCCTGGCAGGCATAGATATCACCATGAACCAGTTCAACAAAAAATAACCGGACCTTACCGGTCCTGCTCATTTTAAGAAAAAGAACATCCGACATGAACGAAGCCCGAATAGACAAATGGATGTGGGCGGCACGCATCTTCAAAACCCGTACCATTGCCGCCGAAGCCTGCAAGAAAGGAAGGGTATGCATCAACGGCGCCCAGGCAAAAGCCGCGCGCATGGTGAAGCCCGGCGATGTGATACAGGTGCGCAAGCCGCCCGTCACCTACTCGTTCAAAGTGCTGCAAGCCATCGAGAAGCGGATAGGTGCCAAGCTGGTGCCCGAAGTCCTGGAGAACGTCACCACCCCCGACCAATACGAACTGCTGGAGATGAGCCGCATCAGCGGCTTTGTCAACCGCGCCAAAGGCACCGGAAGGCCCACCAAAAAAGACCGCCGGAGCCTGGAAGAGTTTACCACACCGGAGTTTATGGACGACTTCGATTTCGACTTCGACTTCGGGGAGGATGACGACGATGACGGGCAAGAAGATTAAACCAACTTGCCCGGCACACGCAATCAACTTGTTTAGCACACTGATTTAACTTGTTTGTGACACGTAATTAACTTGTTTAGGGCATCAAAATAACTTTGCAGACATGGACCAGAACATCATCAAATGGGGATTCATCGGTTGCGGGGAAGTGACCAAGTACAAAAGCGGACCGGCTTTTCAGAAAATTGAGAACTCGGAAGTAGTGGCTGTCATGAGCCGCAATGCCGAGAAAGCAAAGGCATACGCACGCGAAAGGGGCATCCCGCGCTGGTACGACGATGCCCAGGAACTGGTGAACGACAAGGAGGTAAACGCCGTCTACATTGCTACCCCGCCCTCCTCGCACGCCACATACGCCATCATGGCCATGAAAGCCGGCAAGCCTGCCTACATAGAAAAACCCATGGCGGTGACCTATGACGAATGCTGCCGCATCAACCGCATCTCGCACGAGACGGGCGTTCCCTGCTTCGTAGCCTACTACCGCCGCTACCTGCCCTATTTCCAGAAGGTGAAGTCGCTGGTCGAGGATGGCGCCATCGGGCGCATCATCAACATCCAGGTGCGCTTTGCACAGCCGCCCCGCAACTTGGACTACAACCGCGAGAACCTGCCGTGGCGCGTGCAACCCGACATAGCCGGGGGCGGATATTTCTACGACCTTGCCCCCCACCAGCTCGACATGCTGCAGGAGATATTCGGCTGCATCCTCGAGGCAAGCGGCTACAAGAGCAACCGCGGCAGGCTGTACGAGGCGGAAGACACGATAAGCGCCTGCTTCAAGTTCGAGAACGGACTGGTAGGAAGCGGTTCCTGGTGTTTCGTCGCCCACGACTCCGCCCGCGAAGACCGCATCGAGGTGATTGGCGACAAGGGCATGATTTGTTTTTCCATCTTTACTTACGACCCCATTACCGTACACACGGAGAAAGGTTGCGAGGAAATCACGGTCGAAAACCCTACCTACGTGCAGCAACCGCTCATACAGGCCGTGGTGGACCACTTGCTGGGCAAGTCGGTCTGCACCTGCGACGGCGAAAGCGCCACCCTTACCAACTGGGTCATGGACAAGATTCTGGGCAAAATCTAAGGAAACCGCTTCGGGTCAGTCGGCATATTCTTCCTCTTCCGACAGGCCTGCCAGCCGGTACACGTCGTGGCTCTCGCCCACAATCCACACCACATCGCCTTCCGCAAAAGGCTCGTGCGGGTTGGGGGCACGCAAGGTGTCGCCCGCCCGCTCCACTCCGGCAATGAAGCAATGATACTTTTCGCGGATGCCTGCCTCTTTCATGGTCTTTCCCAGGAAAGGGGAACGGGCATCGATGCGCAGCTGGCGCATGATGGTCTCGCTATGGGCCACCACGTCTTCATCCACCACGGCAGAGGCGCGGTTCATGGCATCCGTAAAGGCTTCCAGGTCTTTATCCGTGGCAATCACCTGCATCTTGTCCTGCGGATACAGGCGGACATCCGCCCCGGGAATGTTGATGCGCTTTTTCCCCCGCAGGATGGAAACCACATGCACGCCGTATTTCTTGCCGAAATTCAGTTCTCCCAGCGTGTGCCCTACCCAATCGGCCTCGCCCGGCACCTCAATGTCGGTCAGGTGCAAGTCGTGCGACAGCAGGCGTCCGGCATATTCCGGCGCCTTTTCTCCCAAGTATTCCGCCTGCATGTCGCGGTAGCGCAGGTTCTGGAAGAAAGTGCGTTCTATCAGGATGGACTGTTTCTTCAGTTTCCTCGACAATATCATCAGCACCACCAGCAACAGGGCCACGCCCAACAACAGGCCGACCGACATCTTGAACAGGCCGCCGATGACGAACATCACAAACGAAATCACCAGCAAGATGCGCAAGATGATGGTGGCCACCAAGGGCGCCCGGTTGCCCCGGTTCTCTCGCCACAGGGTGACAAACTCCACGGAGTGGTTTTTCTTAATCATAATGGCACGCATGAAGGGCGAGATGCACAGGATAATCACCGCGGCAGCTACCAGCGAACCCCACGGCCCGGGCAGCCATTCGCGGCACAAGGGCACCAGGAAACGGAATGCCAGCAATACAATAGCCGCGCTGACGATGGAGTACACCACCGTGACGCGCACCAGCTTCACAATGAGCCTTTTCCACAGGCTGTCGTGGTTCACAGGCCGTGTACCCGAGGCATACTTGGAAAGGAAGCGGCTCCACTTCTCCGGCAAATGGCGGTCCACAAAGTCGGAAGCCGGCCCGGCAAGGCGTATCATGTAGGGCGTGATGAACGTTGTGACAACCGACACCGCCACGACTACCGGATAGAGGAAGTCGCTGGTCACGTTCAGCGACACGCCCAGCGACGCGATGATAAAGGCAAACTCACCTATCTGCGTCAGGCTGAAGCCGCATTGCATGGCCACTTTCAGCGGTTGCCCCGAAAGCAGCACGCCCAAGGTGCCGAAAGCCGACTGGCCTATCAATACAGCCAACGTGATGACTAGAATCGGCACGGCATACTCCACCAGCATGTGCGGGTCGACCATCATGCCCACCGAGACGAAGAAGATGGCGCCAAACAGGTCTTTCAACGGGGTTACCAGTTTCTCGATGCTCTCCGCTTCCACCGTTTCCGACAAGATGGAGCCCATGATGAAAGCCCCGAACGCTGCCGAGAAACCGGTATTCACCGCCAGCACCACCATGCCGAAACACAACGCCAGCGACACGATGAGCAACGTTTCCTCGCTCATCAGCCTGCGGCAACGCTTCAGCAGGCCGGGAATCAGGTAAATGCCCACCACAAACCACAGTATCAGGAAGAAAGCCAGCTTCAGCACGCTTTCTATCATCTCCCCGCCTTCAAAGTTGTTGCTGGCCGCCATGGTGGATAGCATCACCATCAATACTACCGCCAAGATATCTTCCAGAATCAAGATGCTGAGCACCAGCCCGGTAAACTGCTTTTTCTGCAACCCCAAGTCGTCAAACGCCTTATAGATAATGGTAGTGGACGACATGGCAATCATCCCGCCCAAGAACAGGCAGTCCATCCGCTGCCATCCGAAACAAGCCCCTACCGCCATGCCCAGCATAATCATGCAAAAGATGATGGTGCATGCCGCTATGATGGCAGGGCCACCCACCTTGACAATCTTCTTGAAACTGAACTCCAGCCCCAAGGCAAACAGCAGGAAGATGACGCCGATGTCCGCCCACGTCTGCACATTCGCCCGGTCCATTACCGAAGGCGTAAACACGAAATGCGGGCTGGCAATGAAACCTGCCACCACGTAGCCCAACACCAGCGGTTGCTTCAGCTTTTTGAATATCAAAGTCATCACTCCGGCGCAAATCAATATCAACGCCAAGTCTGAGATAAGCGGTGCTAATTCTGACATAAATCGTTCCTTTCCCTCTTTTCGGCAGACAAAGGTAAGGAAAGTTTCGCTTTCCTGTTACACCTGTAAAAACATTGCCGCAAAAAAATGAGGGAAAAGATCGCTCCTTCCCCTCATCCCTTCTCGAATGGTTCAATCACCCATCCTCAATTCTCAATTCTTAATTGTCAATTGTCAATTGTCCATTACCTCAATCCTGTACCCCCCTTTGAACGTTTCCTTCAGCGTAAGGTGTTGCATCCAGTCCCGGTCTTTACACTCGCCACTGTAATGGGCACGGTCGCAACGCCCGTACCAAGGCTCTATGCAGACAAAGGGCGCATTCTTGCCGGGAGGCGACCACAACCCTACCAGCGGTGCGTCGAAACACAGGCGCAGGCACGGGCGACGCTTCGTGTCATACAGGGTAACCTCCTTCACCTGGCTGTCCTCCAGTATCAAGGCATCGTGGTCAAACGTGTGTACATCCAGCGGCAGCAGCCCGTCCTTGTCCAACGGCAACGGATAGCTGCGCTCCACGTCGGCACAACCTTTTTCGGAAATCAGGATGTACTGCAAATCCTTCGCCGTCCCGAAACCGAAATAGCCGCGCAACTCGGCAGCCGGCTCATAGTCCGGGAAGTAAAATGCCGGATGCGCCCCTATCTGGAAGTGCATCGGCCTGTCGCCCGGATTGCTTACCTCCCAAAGCACATCGATGCAGTTGCCGTGGATGCGGTACCCGATGTCCAGCAGGAACGGGAACGGATATTTGGCCCGTGTTTCCTCCGAGTCCTCCAGCCTGTAATGCACTTCGTCGGGCGATTCGGAGTACAACCGGAAATCCATGTCCCGGGCAAAACCGTGCTGCGAAAGCTCGAAAGTCTGTCCCTCGTGGCGGTACTTCCCCTCCCACACGCTGCCCACAATGGGGAACAATACCGGCGAATGGCGTTTCCAGTAAGCCGGGTCGGCCTGCCACAGATACTCGCGTCCCCGGAAACAGATGCTGCACAGTTCAGCCCCGTGCGAAGACATCCGGATAGTAAGTTCAGAATTAGAAAGTGTTTTCATCAGCTTATCTTGTTTTAAGTAAGGTTTTACATCGTTATTACCCTGCAAATATAGGATTTTTTTCCGTATATTTGCCAGAATTTTGAAAAGCGGCAAGTGGATAACGACAACCTATCCTGCCGACGAAAGGACATCGACATGAAACTAAGATTTATAAGCCTGGCAAGCGGAAGCAGCGGCAATTGTTACTTCCTGGGCACCGACACATACGGCATACTGATAGACGCGGGCATCCCTTTCCGCACCATTAAGAAAGAACTGGCAGAAGTAGGCATCGGCATCGACATGATCAGGGCGCTCTTCATCACCCACGACCATGCCGACCACATCAAGTCGGCCGGACTCCTGGGCGAGAAGTCAAACATACCCGTCTATTCCACCGAAGCCATCCATGCCGGCATGAACCGCAGCTATTGCATGACGCAGAAGATTAGCGCCTCCGCCCGCTTCCTGCAAAAACAACAGCCCGTACAGATTGGCGACTTCACCGTGGAAGCCTTCGAAGTGCCCCACGACGGCACCGACAACGTAGGCTATCGCATCAGCATCGGCGGCAAAGTGTTCTGCTTCGTCACCGACCTGGGCGAGATTACCCCCCTTGTGGCAGACTACATCCGCACCGCCAACTACCTCGTCATCGAGGCCAACTACGACGAAGAAATGCTGCAAATGGGTCACTACCCGCCCCATCTGAAAGCGCGCATAGCCGGTACCAACGGCCACTTGAGCAACAAAGTCACCGCCAATTTCCTGGCAGACAACATGACCGCCCACCTGCAATACATCTGGTTGTGCCACCTCAGCAAAGACAACAACCACCCCGAGCTGGCATACAAGACCGTCGAACTGAAACTGCGTGAAAAAGGCATCCTCGTAGGGCGCGACGTGCAACTGTGCGCCTTGAAGCGTGGCATACCCTCCTGCCTGTACGAGCTGGAGTGAAAGATAAGCGCAAAAAAAACATCGCTTACCTCTTGCCCGTTTCAAGTAAAAAAACTACCTTCGCGCCGGATTTCAAAAACCATCCGTTGCACCCTTAGCTCAGTTGGTAGAGCAACTGACTCTTAATCAGTGGGTCCAGGGTTCGAATCCCTGAGGGTGTACACTTCTTGTGGCTGGTTTCTCATTTCCCCGTTTGCTTTAGAGATTCTTACATTGTTATTCTGAATTTCTACCAAGGCCTGTTCACCGTTTATTCTGATTAGCAAATCTGCACGAAAGCATTCGCTGATATCATCGGTCTCAAACGGTTGCGATTCCACCACCTCCTCAATTTCAACCGGTGTATTCAGAACCGAAGTCAACAATCCTTCTATAACGACATAATCCGCCTTGTTGCGCAACAACCGTTTCATCGCTCAATCAAAACGTATATAACTTGCCATAATCCAGAATTTTATCGATAATATTTTCACAAAGTAACGCAAAAAAACGCAGAACTCCAAACCGTAGAAAAACAAAGTCGGCGGGAAGCGTAACTTTCATCTTACGCTTCCCGCCGACTTGCCTGAACGGACAGAGCTTTATTTCCCTGTCACAGCATTATAAATTTGCACATAACCGTCCACCATTTTATCCACGGTAAACGATTGCAGGTATGTTTGCTTTGCCGCCAGAGCCATTTGCCGGTACATGGTTTCGTCCGACAATATGTATTCTATTTTTTCCGCCATCCGGGATGCTGTATTCTCTACGGCAAAGCCATTGTTTCCATCCAACAGTTCCGAGATACCTCCCACAGCAGAAGCTACTACCGGCTTGCCACACGCAAGAGCCTCTATGATAACAATGGGAAGTCCCTCATAATTGCTGGGCAGGAAAAACAAGTCCGCATACCTGTTATAAGCCCCGGCATTGGGTAAATTTCCCATAAAGAACACATTATCCGTATGCTTCAACGTTACTTCATCTTGATTCCCAATCCAGATAAATGCATATTGCGGCAATAAAGATGCAACCTCTAAAAACAAATCCAGTTTTTTCTGTCGTGATATCCGGGCAATGCACAACACTTTCCGCTTGTATCCCTTAATCTCTACGAACGGGTCGGCAGACAAGCTACAAGGAGGATAAATGCCGTTATAAATCATGCTTACATGGTTTGTAATGCCTTCGTTCAATAAATTCCGCTCATCATACCTGCTGACTCCCACAATCGCCCTGCACCTGTTTTGCAAGGCTTTTTCTATGGGGAGATATTTGCGGTAAGCCACCCGGATAGAATCAAAACCATGTACGGTATATACCACTTTAGACTTCGGGAAAGCCACCCTGCCCAATATTCCCACCTTGGACGAATGCAAGTGGATAATGTCCGGCTTATACTTACGGTACAATTTCCTCAACTCAAAAATAGTCTTAACATCATTTACAGGCGACAGCTTCCTAAGCAACGACGGAATGCACACCCGCTCTATCTTGGGTGACAACAAAGGCCACATTTTCCCATCCCCTTCGCCGGCAGCCACAATCACCCGATGTTCTTCGCTCAGCTTATTGGCCAAGTTCACAACAACGGATTGTGCACCACCCAGTTCACAAAGGGTAATAACTTGTAATATGATCATTATAATGCTAAAATAAAATCTAAAAAATCATTTGCAGTTACTTATGCATTTTTCTCACTATGGTAACCACAAGCCGAATGCAATACTTGAAAAATGAAAAACAAGATGCTGAGATATACTCTACCAATGAAATCAAGTGCTGATTATATAACAGGGTATAATTTTCCAATTCACCTTTCTCCATCAACCATAACTTCGCTGAAAGACCAGTTCCTCCATAAGTTGGTTTATCACACAATATTACCAATGATTCCTTGAGAAAAGCACAACTATGGTTAGTACATGCAATTTGTAACCACAAATAATAATCTTCCGAGTATCTTCTCCCATTCTGAAACCTATTATTCATCAACAGATTCCTTTTTAAAATAACAGCAGGCGTAACAAAGAAATTTTTGAACAGCAATAGTTTCTTAGAGATCATCTTTATCTCTTTACTCTTAGAGTGATTCCTTATTCCGACTGAATAATTACACCCCAACAATTCAATCTTTGAATATTTACGGAAACATTCAATTTGCCTTTCTATTTTAGTTGAAGCCCACCTGTCATCCGAATCAAGGAAAGCAATATATTCTCCAGTAGAATGCTCAATCCCATAATTTCTGGCAGATGCAGGCCCGGAGTTTGCTATTGAATAAATTTTGAAAGGAATATTTTTATGCCCTTCTGCATAGTGTTGCACTATGGCAAATGTTTCATCAGTCGATCCATCATCCACCACAATCACTTCAAGATTCCTATACGTTTGTCCGCATACCGAATCCAAGCATGCAGCAATCGTTTGACTCGCATTATAAGCAGGGATAATGACACTAACCAATGGTTCTTTCATAAATCAACTATAAGTTAACTTTCTCAAACTCTTTCCTTAATAAAGACACATTATTCTCAATGCTAATTTTATCAGAAAGTGTTTTAAACCCCTCTGTAAAATCTGTAGTCAATTCCCCTTGCACTATTTGCCTAATTATCTGTTCCAAATCTTCAACGGCATTCCCCATATAGCCAATGGGATGATTCCCTATCAATTGATCAAAAAAGTCATTGTGTAATGATAGGATAGGTTTGTGCATTTTTAATGCATCCATGATAGCGCCACTGGCAGTAAATTTATATGAATCCGTAGGATAGAGATAAAGGATGTAATCAAGTCCTTTTATATGCGTTTCAAACTCCGCCCTCGACAATCCATTTTCATGTCCCACCCATTGAACCCTATCCACCAAGTAAACATCGGAAGCATTTACCTTACCAATACAATAGAACTCCAGCTTTTTCTGTTGAATAAGATCATATAATCGGGATGAAAGCTCTATAAGCGAATCAAGCCCTTTCAGTTTATTCATTACTCCCACTGTACCGATCTTAAGCGGGATATTATTCGTTCCTTTTATTGTAAATAACTTATTATCTATTATATAGGGGTGATAGATTGATAACACATGAACTCCTAACCGAGGATATAGTTTCAATAAGTTCGTACGTATTGAATTCCCCAAGACTAAAACATAGGCAGGACTTAGGGTGAACAAATTCCGAAAAGAAATTTGCATACTTTTTTTATACCAACCGGATGTTTTCAGATAAGAAACGTTACGAATTAAAAACTCCAGTTCTCCATGAAATAAAAATACTATCCGCTTTTTCAATAATACGTTTAAAGTCAAGATGATAGGAAGAGAAAACTTATTTGTATAATTATAGAAAAGTAAAGTACGATACGGAGTTATCAAATACTGGAAGATAGTAGTAAAAAAGCCCCATACGTCCCGAATTCGTGCTCCCCATGAGGTATCAGCATCACAAGTAGGTATCGTTTGATAATCTATTTTTGTTGAAAGCTCAGTTTTAGACGAAAGCAAACGTTTCATGTTATTTTGAGCTGATTTTCCACTCACATAAGTAACCTTTCTGAAAAGGGAAGCACAAATTTCTATCAAGGATGAATTTACTACTTCATGAAAGGTGTGCTGTGAATAATAATCTACAATCTTAACTTGCTGCATTTCTCAATCTCATTTGAATAAGACACAATGATAAGGAATATACAGATCTTCATAATTGAATACCACCCCCCTAAATCGAATAGCGAAATAAAAAAGTATGATTAACATAATTACCACCGTATTTGTTCGATTCATTTTCAATGTGAAGACAAAGGGTAACAAAAATAGTTGGGACATATCCGTATAAACTGTTAGTCGGCCTAAAGCTACAGAAAGAGGTATTACCATTAAAAATGAAACAAAACTATAGAAATACATATTGAACACCGCATTCATCATGGGATTCTCTTTCCGCTTGGTATTCAACAACACCAGTGGAACAAAGAAATAGATGGACCTATTTATGCATCCTCGAATTAGAGTTTGCAAAGGAGTATACGCTGCTCCAAATGCTTCTTCTGAAGCATCCATATAATCATTCAGTTTTTCTTCAATGTATTCTCCGCCGATTCCCCCTAAAGTGGATAATAAATTGGTAAAAATTTGACTGGACACAATGGAAACCACAAATATCCCGGCAATCACCAACATATAGACTTTGGCCGGGATATATTTGTTCCACAAAAAATAAATAGGTACAGCTACCAATACAGTCACATGGAACGTGGCAGCTAAGGCCATCGTACAGATAAAAGGAATCAACCTTCTTTCTTGAATGTATTTCCACGAAAATACAAACAAGCTTACCGCTACCGTCTGCCGCACCGGAAACATGTGCGCAAAGATCACGCTGAACCATATCAGCAAAGCAAAGAGAGGGAACGCGGAATATTGTCTGATTCTTATGGCTACCGGCACAATACTTAAGAATGCCAAGATACCCAAATGCAGTGTATAATTCAGGTAATTATAATCAAGGTAACAGAGCCAGGTAAAGCCCGGTTCCATATATCCTGAATCTACGTTCTCCCCTACAAGATGAAAATAATCATAATAAGAAGTCCAATCTGTTCCATTTTCCCACCTCAATGTGGAAAGAAGGAAGATTACAGATAAACAGATGCAATAAGCATAGTCATAAAACAAAGGACATCCTTTTACCTTAATTTTGCAGACTTCACCAATGGATAAGAACGACAATATACCGAAGATAAGATATAAGTACATTTTGTGCTTACTAAAAATCGGAATACTTATTTTCTAAATATTAGTATTCTTCCTGGTCATGATCATAGTCTCTCATCACATTCTCAGTCAGTATTCTGACCGGTTCCCCTCCCATCACACAATACGATTTCATCACACAATTCCGCGTTACAACCGTATTCATACCAAAAATGCAGCGTTCAGGCGTTTTCACAGAATGCATGATTTTGCATTGGGTACCAAACCAGTTATAATCACCAATTTCAATAGGACCACTCGCTCTCTTATATACTTTCCGTTGAATATCATACAAAGGATGAAAATTCGTGTCCATAATAAGAGTTCCCCAACCCATACTTGTTTTTTGTCCAAATGTTATACCTCTGTATGACACCAATTTCAATGCGGCAGTGTTCCTAAAGTCATCACCAAATATTACATGGGTCTTCGTACCAAACGATAAATAAGAATCATTCCCTACCAAACATTCGCCTTGAAAAATAACGGAACCGCCCAGATTTTCCCATGTAAAGCCCGCATTCGGATAGATGCCGCATGTTCTGAATCCCAAGCGTATCATCCCCATATAAACATGTTCACATTCTATTTTTACTGTTCCTTTCAATGACAAGAAATGAGGCTTGTAAACAAGAATGGGTAATTTTATTGCTTGTCTATAAGGAAGATAATGAAAATTGAAGTAAATGCTATGCAACAAATAGCGAAAGATAGGACGATGATTCCATATCCGCTTCAGAAAAGGCACTACATTCATAATTCATATACAAAAACAGATTAGATTTCCATAAACAATTATTCCCTACAAGACGACTTACCCTTATACAAATCCCATCCCTCTTTATAACTTCTCCATATCAGCCTGTTTTTATTTCTTCTGAATATAGGCCTTAAGATGAGGTAAGCTGCCAAATAAGAGATGAACAAAGCGAAATGGATGCCATGACAATATTTCAAGGCAAAGAAGATGTGATTCCTTTTGGAATAGCGAATAGCAAAGTCACTTGTGCCTCCTCCGGTACTGGAACTGACTTTGTGCCATATCACAGATTTTGGTAAATAAGCCAATTTTTCTGTGCCCAATTTTACGGCACGCCAGACGAAATCGGTATCATCATAGTAGACGAAATAACGTTCATCCATGAAACCTATCCGCTCGAAAACGGCCGCCTCTACTAGCATAAAACAGGTCGGGGCATACCCTGTGAACTCTTTTTTTTCATACTGTCCTGCATCCATCTCGTCCATACCCCGGTGGTAGTTGGTGAACTGCAACCACTTGAAACCTCCTCCTGCCATCCATATTTTCTTGGGGTTATCCCAATAATAGATTTTCGGAACAGCCATTGTTGCCTGCATGGACAGCATCCCATCCATCAGCTTTTCTATGGCATCTTTTTGCAATACAATGTCATTATTGGACAACAACACATAACCACAACCGTCGGCCAAAGCTGCTTTTATACCGATGTTATTGCCTGCTGCCACACCCAGGTTTTCCTTCTGCAACAGCCAACGGCATTCAAAATCAACCTGTTTCTCCAGTTCCATGCCTTTCTGTACAGAATGGTCTGAGGAAGCATTATCTACCAGATACAGCACAAAGTCCTTGAACGTCTGTTCGCCCAATGTCCGGAAAAAGTCATCCAATACCGACTCGCTGTTATATAATACGGTGACAATTCCAATTTTTTTATTTTCCGCCATTACTAATGCCTATTATGATGACTACTTATAAAGCCCTTTCCGCTTCATCTCCTCAATCGAGGCTTCATATTTGTCTTCCTGCACCTCCTGACGGTTCACCCATTTCACAAACTCGCCGATACCGTCACTGAAATTCCATTTCGGTTCAAAGCCCAGAATGGTACGGGCGGCAGTAATGTCCGCATAATTGTGTCGGATGTCGCCCAAACGGTAATTGCCCGACACCCTCACCGGAACCAGAATGCCGTATTTCTCTATCAACGTGTTGGCTACGGTCAGCACGTCTGTCGCCACGCCCGTGCCCACATTGAACACATGCCCATTCGCTTCCTCCTTCTCTATGCCCAAGATGGTGGCATCTACCACATCATCAATGTAAACAAAGTCGCGCGTTTCCTTCCCGTCCTCAAAGATGTTGATTTCATTCCCGTTCTTGATGCGGGTCGAAAAGATGGACAGGATGCCCGTGTAAGGATTGGACAAAGACTGCCCGGGACCATAAACATTCTGATAACGGTAAGACACCGATGCGATGCCGATAGAAGGACATACCAGATGCACCAGCTGTCCCTGCACCTGCTTCGTGATACCATACACAGAAGTCGGGTGAACCAGCGAATCTTCCGTAGTCGCTACCAATTTGAGAGGCTGTTTGCAGCCGGGATATTTCACTTCAAAGTCACCCCGTGCCATGTCTTCATCCGCGCGTTCTTCCGGATAGACATAACGTCCTAGTTCATCGCTGTAATAACGTCCTTCTCCGTAGATGGCTCTCGATTCCGCCACTACCACTTTCTTTACCGAGTGTTTCGTGTTGGTCAGGATATCCAACAACAAAGCCGTACCACCGATGTTCACCCCTACATATTTCTGTATCTCGTACATCGACTGTCCCGTTCCGGTTTCAGCAGCCAAGTGGACTATACAGTCCACCCCCTCCAAAGCACGGAGCCAGTCCGCACGTTCAGTCACAGAACCTTTGATGAACTGCACCTTTCCCAGTATGGAACGATACAGCGGGGAAGTTTCGTCCGGATTGTCCCCATGTATCTGGGGGGACAGGTTATCCAATACAGTCACTTCGTATCCTTTGGACACGAGTTTCAAGGCGAGGTTGGATCCGATGAATCCGGCTCCGCCGGTAACAAGAATATGTTTCATTGTGATAAAATAAAAATAGACAACAAAAAATTAAAATATGTCTGATGTGTTCAGTAATGTCTTTACCCAATTATCTATCCGGTATTGTAATAATATAGAGTTTTTGCGGGAACAATAATCATTCGTTATAAAATCAAGAGGAATTACAGGCGCATTCTCATCAATTATCAGCACTGATTCTCTGTCCACAAAATCATAATCTAAAGCATATTTGTTCGTGGTTATTATTTTTTTTCCATTGCCTAGCGCCCACATAAACCTGGCTGTAAGTCCGCTTTGTGTCTGACGTTGGGTATCCAAAATACACCTTGAAGTAGCACTGATTTCCCGGTACACAGCCGGTTCTATCAACGTCCGGCTTTTTATTCCGTATACATCCCCATCATTAAAATAATCTTGTTCCTCCTTATAATCCTTATAGAGTGTCGGATTATATAACTGATGTTTCGATAAACAGAGCATCACTCTCCTTTTTAGCCCTATCTTAGATCTTCGGACTTGAATTATCTTAATAAAGGAACGAATATTGTTTTTTTTGAAGAAAGGCATTATTCTTTTCACAATACTATAGCGTCCGTCATGATTGATGCCTACCATCATTACGTCATACTCATAATTCCTTGACGCTGGTGCTTCTTCCAAATAATAAATGGGTAACAACTGCAATTTCTTGTATTTCTTACAATCATTGAGATCAAACGAATAACATCGGTCGAAATATTTAAACAATCTGTCATATCTATAATAGTTCGTTGTATCCCATGTGTAAAAAACACTCCTCATATTTGGATTTATATCCTTCAAATGATTTATAATATATTGTCCTATACATTCCCCATTGAGAACCAATAAGAAATCGTATTCTTCGGAAAATATCGGTTCTTTTTTTACTCTGTCTCTCCAATATTTATCATGAACATTAAATAAATTAATGAATATAAACTTCTTGATTCTCTTAAAGTTGGAAATTGTAAAATAAGGATCATAACGGACATAATTATACAAAACAGTAGTCACAGAATGTCCCTGCCGAATCATTTCAGCCTCAATCTCTTTATATAAATTAAGATAAGGTCTTGTTATAAATAGTATTCTCATGTAAAAAAATGATTCGAGTTAATCAATAAATTCACCTTGCGGGTTTGTTTTCCTCCACGATTTTGTCCCGAAATCGTAACGCTTTATGATGCGGGCAGGGATGCCTGCTGCAACGCAATAATCCGGAATATCATGCTTTACCACACTATTGGCTCCAATCACACAATGTTTCCCAATAGAGCAACCTATAATAACTGCACGTGTTCCTATCCAAGTACCATCGCCAATGGTTACCGGACGCAACTGCTTTATTGGGGAAAGTACTATCGGAACATTTATATTCTCATAAGTATGTGTATTATCTGCAATGTAAACATACGGTGCTATCTCACAACAATCACCAATCACAATACTTTTAGTAGCAATAATATGTGCTCCGAAATTAATTCGGTTTTTTTTCCCCATCTTAAATTCACAACTACTTTCTCCTGTATAGGGTATGGCCTCTATATAACCATTTGCCTGTATATAGCTTTTTTCCCCAATGGATATATTTTCAATACCATTTAAAATGAGGGGTTTTCCTATATAGCTGCCATAATGAAACTCTTTAGCCTTGAAGCCATACTTCAAATATTGGCGCAAAAGCCAGAACTTATACCTCAACACATGAATCAGATGAAATATTTTCCTCATTTCCTTTTTTATCAAAATATTCAGTTAAGAATTTGTCTATTTCTTGAAAATTCATGTAATGTTCCTTTACCCACTCAAAATCTTTCTCCCACCATTTTATTGCCAACAAAGCTTTTCTTTGTTCTTCAGTAAAACGATACTTGATGTGCTTAGCGGGAACACCGCCCACAATGCTGTAAGGTTCTACATTTTTCGTCACTACGGCACCTGCGGCCACAATAGCACCGTCACCAATCTTCACTCCGTCCATTATCAGCACATGGCTGCCTATCCAGACATCGTTGCCGATTTCCACCAGATCCCGGCCGTTGCTGTCCGCATACCTCCATACTGAGTACAAAGGCGGCTGACCCTCCATGAAAGAAAACGGGATATTCTTCGTATCATAGTAAAACGAGGGGAAGGTAGATACTACCGTATGGGTGGGATGGGTGCCAAAACCTGTGCGCACATGATCGGCAATGCTGCAATAGCGGCCTATTTTGGTACGGTCCAAATGGGTGTCATTGCTGATATATGTACATAAACCTATTTCACAATCCACCACACTGGCATTGGCGAACACCGCATTCTTGCCTTCAAAGGCAGAACGGACACTAAACGCTCTTCTACCAAAACATACTTTATCACGCAAAGCCCACTTTGCAGAAAAGTGACGAAGGGGGAATAAGTTGTTCTTAATCCTCCGTATAGTTCCAAGAATTGACATGTAAAAAATGATAATTTAGTTTTCCGTGCCGGTACGCAGTATATCATACCACCTGCCGTAAGCTGAGGGGCACAAATGAACGCCGTCAAACGTCAGACTGTCCGGCAACGCCCCGTTCTCCTCATACAGCTGATAAAGCTCTATATAAGTGCTATGCGACTGCCGGGCAATGTCTTTTATGATTCGATTGGCTTCTCTTATTTTGGTATTCGGTCCGTGGCTCTTTTCCTTGTTTTTACCGACCGGCAAAATGCTTTGCAGATAAATCCGGGCAAACGGTACGGCCTTGCCGATGGAATCTACCAGTTGCCGGTATTTCACAGAAAAGTCAGCCAGTTTCATGCCGTTCAAGCCATTGATTCCCGCCATGACAAACACCGAATCGGGAGAAACGGCCTTGATGGCTTCTATCCGCCGCATCATACCGTCCAGATTGTCGCCGGGATAACCTAAATTGACCACCTTCTTTGTCGGCATAGCCTGTGAAAAACGACCGAAATAAGTAATGGAATTCCCAAAGAAAACGACATCCGCCTTGCTGCCCATCTGCGTTAAGGTGTTTTCCCAACCTTTCACCGCCCAATAGTCAGGAGCAACCGGTTTCTCCGCCCACCCCAATTTAACTTCCAACCGGTGTACATAATTGCCGTCCTTGACGGTATACAACAGCAACAATAATGTTACTATGTGGGTGAAAAGGAGGATTTTACCCCCCCCTATTCTTAATTTTCATTAACACTTTATTTGTCATATATTTTTGCCAACTCCGCTTCTACTGTTCCGGTAAATAATCTGTTTTCTTTTATTTGTTCAAAATCCGTCATCAACACTTGGGCCGGGTTGCCGCCTATCAAGAGGTTCTTCCCTTCGCGCTTGAAACTCCTGTTTACCAAGCTGAAATTTGCCACGACACAACCATCACCCAAGTAACTTCCTTTACCAATGATGGAACCGTTGCCGATAAATACATTATCGCCTATATGCACTTTCCCATGCCGCTTTATAATCCTGCCGGATACCAAGTCGCGGAAAAAGTGAAAATTCGTATCATAGATTTCACAGTTCCATGAACACCCCATGAAATATCCACAATACACATTTTTCATACAAGCTATGACTGAATGACTGCCAAAAACATTATTACCTCCTACTTCCAGACAACCGTTTATCCACAAAGTCATTCCCACAAAAAAATGGACTTCAAGGCCATGCACTAAAATTGTACCGGGCACACTGACTATAAAATGTTCATGTCGGGTTGCCACAGGGCCTTCCTTTATATTCATTGTGATAACCCCCGGACGAAGTTTCAAACCATCGTCAAACACAATTTTCCCGGTAATGTTTCTGAACTCCGTCCGCCAACCAACCAACACAGGCAAATATACAGCCTGCTTAAACGGCAACATCTTGAAATTAAGACGTATGGTTTTAAACCAATTTACCTTGAAAAAATTATGTTTGATAACTTTCAAAAAATCAATGATTATCATTATTTAAGTTTTAGTTTGGTTACCAGTTTTGACTTGAACTCATTCATATAGGTGATGAAGAAAGCATCCCGCAATAAAAACAGACAAAGGAAATAAGACAAGAAAGCCACCGTACAGCCTACGGAAAGTCTGAATACCACATTATCTACTTCTCTCTGCGCAAAGCCGGCTGCGATAAACATCACTACCGATGACACGATGCAAACTGCATAGTGTTTTGACCAATACCTGACCGGAAGGTATTTCCGCCCCATAACCATCAACCCAGCCAATACGGCTATCTGGGCGACAACCGTCCCTATGGCAGTCCCATCTTGTGCATACCGGGGAATCAAGACCAGATTGAGGCACAAACTCAAGACAGCTCCCCATACTGCTGCCCAAATGAAGATTTTTTCACGACCTTGGGGCAACAGTATCTGGGAGCCTAATATAAATGCAATTGAAATGACCAACATCTGGGGTGCAAGCAATTGCATAGTTCTTATGGCCGGTTCAAAAGAGTCACCACAAAGAATGTTGATAATGCAAGGAGCTTCTAAAATCAGAAAAAAAACAATCGGAGTACAGATCGTGAAAGCAAAATCTACCGTTTTTTGTGCCAGTTCATCAAACCTCTTTCTTTGCCCTATTTCAAGCAAATTGGACATGCGCGGTATCAGACTTGACACCAAAGTGGTAGTAATTCCCATTAGTACAGTACAGACCTTTAACGCTGCAGTAAAATAACCTACCGATGAAGCATCTTTCATAAACCCCAGCATAACAATGTCCAGTTGTGAATAGATACTGATAATCACATACAAAATGAATATTTTCAGTACAGGTCTTAAATGACGGAAAGGATGCAGTGTGCTTAACTTGACCCTATGCGGGTCGATATACTGTCTAAGTTTAAAGAAATTAAACAGATTACCACCCACCGAACCGATAACCGTGTACAGGCCATAAAGCAACAGGTCGCTGCGGTCATGAACAAAGATAAACAAAAAGGCTATCGCGACAACTTTCACAATAAGCCCCCGGATGGTGACATACTTAAAATTTTCTATACCTTGGTAAAACCATTCGCAACCGATTGCAGTAAAAAAAACATTGGTACTCAATATCAGGAAAAGTGCGAGATTTTCCTGTATCTTGTCTACCGACAGACAAAGAATGAAAAGTACAAAATACCCCACTACCGTAAGCAAGGCATGCAATGACAGGATTTCCAAAGAGACCTTGTTCAGTTTGTCGGCATCATCCCTCACCTTGGCAGTTTCCCTAATGGCATAAAGAGGAATGCCCAATGCAGTCAACATAATTACATACTGTATGATTGAAGCATAGAAATTGACCAATCCCATTCCCTCGGGCAACATGACACGGGAAACATAAGGAAAAACCAACAGAGGGAACAGTACCCCCGACATGGTATTGACTAAATTCAGCCCATAGTTTGTTTTTACGGAAGCCATGCTTGATACTTAGAAATTCAATATGCAGCCTCCCCAACTCAGCCCTACGCCGAACCCTGTCACCATCACGCGCATGCCGGACTTGACTATGTCCTTGTCCAAGCAATCTTTCAAGCCTATCAATACCGTGGAGGAGACCGTATTGCCTGTTTCTTCAAGATGGATGTAGAATTTTTCTTTGGGCAAGACGCATACCTTGCGGATGGTGTTCAGCATAAATTTGTTGGCTTGGTGGAAGATGTAGTAATCCACCTCGTCTTTCTGAAGTTTGTTTTTCGCTAACAATTGGGTTACCATTGCCGGGACGGCCTCTAAAGTAAAATTAAAGATAGCTCCTCCGTTCATATAAAGGTAATCGTCATACCACGTATGGCCTTCATCGTCCGGCACAGAATGCCCAGTCTTTTCCTTTTGGCGGGCAGCGCCGGTCTTCACAATCAGGTTGTCTGCGCCACTTCCGTCCGTGCCAAACACAAAATCGCCTATCCCGGCAAAGCCTTCCGTCGAAATCAGACAGGCTGCCGCCCCGTCGCCAAAGATAGAACGGTTGCTCTTATCAGACGGATGCAGGTATTTGTTGTATGTTTCGGCAGTAAGGAGCAACACGTTACGGGCAATGCCTGCCATTATCAGGCCTTTGGCCACCGCCATGCCATAGATGCAACCGGAACAGCCCAAATTGTAATCGAATGCGCCGCAAGACGTAGGGATGCCCAGACGTTCTTGCAAAAGGCAAGCCGTGGAGGGCAGGAAATAATCGGGGCTTTGCGTGCAAAGAAGCAGGAAATCTATTTCAGACGGCTTGATGGAGTATTCCTTAAACAACTTCCGGGCAGCTTTCTCTGCCATGTCGCCCGCCGTTTCATCCGGAGCAGCCAGATGCCGGGAGTTCACCCCGACTTTGGCGGAAACCTTATCCGCATTCCATTCCGGGAATTCCCGCAACAGTTCCTCATTGGTCACTACCTGCTCCGGCAGATAACAAGATACGGCTCTGATGTATGCTTTCAGGTTTGTCATAGCTTATTCTCCCCCCCCGTTATATCTACACAACTACCTGTCATCCAAGAAGATGCATCAGACAACAAGTAAACAGCCAGTCCGGATATGTCCTCCGGAACACCATAGCGTTTCAAGGGGTATTTCAGTTGTTCTTTCTCCAAATCTTCTTTGCTCAGCCCTCCTTGCAGTATCAGGTCGGTCCAGACCATGGCCGGACAAATGCAATTCACCCGTATCAACCGGGGAGCGAGTTCCAACGACAGGCATTTGGCATAAGAGATAAGCGCACCCTTGGAAGCACTATACAGCGCATTGCCTATGCTGGGAGATTCTGCGGCACGGGATGCAATGAACACAAGGGAGGCTGATTTCTTGATTTTCTTGCCACGCAACAATTCAGCCTGAAGCAATACGGCCGACTTGAAATTAATGCCCATCACTTCGTCCACGTCACGGCCGGTTATCATCTTACAAGGAAGGCGGTGCCCAATGCCTGCACTGTGGACAACGCCGTCCAACGCCGGCACTTGACTTGCCAAGGAAGAGATGCCATCATCCGTAGCCAAGTCCACAGGAAGCAGGCTATGCCCTTCGCCGGACATTGCCGACAAGGTGGAGGCCAGCCGTCCCTCATTCCGCCCCGTGATAATAACCGATGCTCCCATCCGGGAACAAGCAATGGAGATACTCCGGCCTATGCCGGAAGAAGCACCCGTGACAAGAATGGTCTTGCCTGCCAGAGAAAAAGGATTGGTGAGATTCATTTGGAGTTAATAAGGTCAAACAATTCCTGTACGGTCTCACATGAACGGATTTCCTTGCCGGTCACAATTTTTCCGTATGACACTTTCGCCATGGCAATAATGCCCATGGCAGCCATCGAACTCCACTCGTCCAAATCCTGGAAACGGGTGTCGGCATGTATCTCTGATACATCAGTCTCATCAAACTGATTCGCAAAATTTTCTATGAATTCTTTCAGTTCCATAATTTTATAGATTGATGTTATTTAATAATTGTTTCATTCAGGCACACGACATTCCGGAAAGCTGTCCTGCGACAGCTCCCTACAAGCCTTTTATCAGAAAAACACAAGTTCTTTATTTCAGCATCATCCTTGCTCCGTCCTCCACTCCTCCACCGTGCCGGTACGCGAGGAGAAGCTGACGCCTATCTTGTAGAGTTTCCGTGCATCGGCGGCATAAGGACGGAGGTAACCTTTCGCATCTACCAACGACACAAACCCGTTCTTCACTTCGTTGTTCGGGAAATCCAGCAGGTAGCTGCCCATGTCCGGATTGTAGGCCTTGATGGTCAGGTAACCGCTTTGATAAAGCATGGGCAGGGCACGCTCGGTGCTCGATTTGTAATCGACAAACGACTGGGGCAGGTAGTAACGGCCTGTCAGTTCGTTCAGGTTCTCCCTGCTGTGAGACAGCAGGCGCAACAGGTAGGAAGGGGTGCCCGTGGCAAACCAGTAATTCATCAAAGCAGTAAATTTTATTAATGGGCAATGGACAATTCAGACTTCTATCAACGCTTTATCCAATTCAATTCTATCTCCCTGTTATTCGTCCGGGCATCACGTATATCTGCCACTATCTCATCTGCCGAGCGGGCATCCTGCCACTTACCGACAAACTGGGCTACCCAAGCACCGTCGGTATCCTTCGCCTTATCTTTCCGGATAAGGGAAGCCGACAGTTTTGATATCAAATCCAACTTCACATCAAGACTCAGATTTTTCAGCAGGTTCCAATAAACATTGGAATCTGCCTCCCCATGAGGTATAGTCACTTCCGCTTTCATCGTGCATCCATTTATTCTTCCACAAAGATAGTCATTTCATTGACAATGGACAATGGACAATTAACAATTGAGAATTGAGAATTGGGAATTGACAATTGGGCATCCGCATGGCAATAATTGTCCATTGTTAATTGTTAATTGTTAATTGTCAATTGTCCATTCCCCACGCTTCCTCCAGCATCTGCCGGATAAACTCCTGCCAGCGGGCACGCTCGCAGCGCAACAGGTCGGCCACGCGGGGAAAGGTGGCGCGGGCGATGCGCTCGTCGTAGGTGGCCAGAATCAAGGCATTGGCCCGGATGCTTTGCGTCAGGGTGAATTCAGGTTGACTGGCAGATCCAGGCTCAACCGCCCGTTCCTGATACCTATCTCCTGCTCCGCCCGGCGGCGGGGGATGTCCAAGTACACGATGCGGTCGATAAGGGCCTGCGTGATGCGGCGGCCTATGTTTGCTGACGTTTGTTTCATGGAGATTTATTTGAGTTTTTAAGTTGACAAGGGGACAAGGTTACGAGTTAACAAGTTTTTGAGTTTTTGAGTTTGTGAGTTTTTGAGTTAACAAGGTTACAAGGGTACACGGTTACAAGGGAAAGGGGTACAAGGGGAGGATACGCCTTGTCACCTCGTTAACTTATACCCTTGTCACCTCGTTAACTTATACCCCCTTGTTAACTCGTTAACTTATACCCTTGTTAACTCGTTAACTTATACCCTTGTCACCTCGTTAACTGCATTTTCGTCCCGGCGGGGACACAAAACGCAAAAAGTGCATTTTTTGCCCGAACTTCGCGGAGCGAAAATTTGAGAGGGGTACCCCGTTTTTCCGATGGCTGCCTGTAAGGCCGACGGTACGGGACCCCGATATGTTTAACTTTTTAATTTTTTATCTTTATGATTCAGACTAACGGAGTTATGTCTTTTTTCGATGCGCCCATCGCGCCGGTCAAGGATGACGCGGGGCGACTGCTGAGGGCTGCCACCTTGCTGCCCAGCCGGACGGTGGACCTTGCCGAAGTGTACCGCCTGGTGACTGCCGACGAACATCTGCGGCAACTGACCGACCGCGTGCGGGCGGCAAAGGACACGAACCTGGCCAAGCGGCAATGCCTGCCCTACGTCACGCCTTTCGGCACGTTCAGCCGCAGGCGTTGCGGCTACCTCACCGCCTTCTCGGGCGTGCTGCCCATCGACGTGGACAAGCTGGAAAGCGCCGAAGAGGCGGAGGAGATGAAGCAGGTCCTGTTCCACGACCCCTATCTTGACACCCGGCTGGCGTTCATCAGTCCGGGCGGACGGGGCGTGAAGGCGTTCATCCGGATGCCTTCTTTCCGTCCCGGACAGGACGAAGACCCTGCGGCCTTTGCCGCACGCTACGCCACCGACGCCATGAACTACGTGCGCTACCTGTACAACCCGCATCCCGACGACCCCTGCCGGGGCGTGGACTTCAGCGGGAAGGACGTGGTGCGCGCCTGTTTCCTTTGCCACGACAAGAAAGCGTTGATTAGGGATTAGTGGTTAGTGATGAGTGATTAATTACTAATCATTACTCACTAATCACTACTCACTAATAACTAATCATTAACCACTAATCACTAATCATTAACCACTAATCACTAACCACTAACCACTATTTACATGAAACGTTTACAACAACTCATCGACGCCGTGAAGCGTCGGGGGGCGGACATTGCCCCCACTTACAGTGAATATCTTCAGCTTGCCCTGGCCCTTGCCACCGATTGCGGCGAGGCGGGACGGAGCGTGTTCCACCAACTGTGCAGCCCCTCGCCCAAGTACCGGCAGGCGGATGCCGACCGGATGTACACCCGCGTGCTGCGCGACGGGCGGGGCGAGGTGCATCTGGGCACCGTGTTCCACCTGGCCCGGCTGGCGGGGGTGGAAGTGGAAGAGGAACTTGCAAACTTGCAAAACTTGCAGCCCCCTCTTACGCACACACGCGTACGCGAGGAGAATTTTGCACTGCCTTGTTTCCCCGTCTACCCCTGGCCGCCTTTCCTGCAACAGGTAGTAGACTGCGGCGACTCCCCTGCCCAACGGGACATCCTGCTGCTGGGCGCGATTACCGTGTTCGGAGCCACCTTGAACAGGCTGGTAAACTTTACCTACGGGCGGAAAAAGAAATACCCCTGCCTGCAAACCTTTATCGTGGCGCCGCCCGCATCCGGGAAAGGCGCGCTGACCTGGGTCAGAAGACTTGCCGAACCCATCCACGACGACTTGCTTGAAGACTACAAGCAGAAAATGAAAGCGTTCAAGGCCGAAAAAGCGCGGCGTGAATCGATGGGCAGGGAGAAAGCCTCCATCCCCGAACCCGAACAACCCCGCATGAAAATGTTTCTCATCACCGGTGACAATTCAGGCACCGGCATCTTGGAGAACCTGATGGATGCGAACGGCACCGGGCTGATTTGTGAAACCGAAGCCGACACCGTCAGTACCGCCATCGGCACCGATTACGGCCATTGGAGCGATACGCTCCGCAAAAGCTTCGACCACGAACGGCTGGCTTACAACCGCCGTACCAACCACGAATACCGCGAATGCAAAAGGTCTTACCTCAGCATCCTGCTCAGTGGGACACCGGCGCAAGTGAAACCGCTTATCCCTTCCACGGAGAACGGGTTGTTCTCACGCCAGGTATTCTATTGCATGCCACCCATCGACGAGTGGACCGACCAGTTCAACCTGTCGGAAACGGACTATGACAGTGTCTTCAACCTTTGGGGACAACATTGGAAAAGGTTTCTGGACAACTTGTCCGTCCACGTAAGCAGCATCTGCCTGGAACTGTCACCGCAACAGATCCATACGTTCAACCTCCGTCTTTCCCGTCTTTTCGGGAGAGCCGGAGCCGCCCACGGCAGCGCCATGAAAAGCACTGTGGCACGTATCGCCATCAACCTGTGCCGCATGATGAGCGTCGTTGCCCTGCTTCGTTCGTGCGACGCGTTATTGCCGACAGGCAAAGCAAACGGGACACTGGCCTACGACGGCTTCACCCGCCTGCTGGCAGGCTGTCCCGGCTTGTCGCCCTCCCCTTGCGTGCCCCGGGAAAACGTGCGGGACGGGGTAATACCCCACTTCCTGCTTCGGATTTCCGAAGACGATTTCCAAGCTATCCTTTCGCTGGCCGAACCGTTATACCTTCATGCCTGCCACATCCTCTCGCTGCTGCCTGCCGTTGAGACAGTGAAACAGCCTGTACGCCCCCAAAGCACCTTTTTCAACCGCTTGCCCGACCAGTTCACCCGGCAAGAAGCCGTTGAAGAAGCACAACGGTGCGGCATCACGCTGAACACGCTCGACTCCATGCTGAAGCGCATGACCGATAAAGGCGTGCTGGTAAAGACGCATCGCGGCGAATATGAATTTGCCTCGCGCATACGCGCGTGTGCGTGTAGAGAGGCTGCAAGTTCTGCAAGTTTGCAAGTTTCCGGCGAAAGCGAGCACTCGGAGTAAGCCGGTCTTACCCGGAATACTCCCGGACCGCTGCTGATTGCAGAAAGGGAAACCACTTGATTATCCCTCGTAATCAACTTGATTCCACTGCGTAATTAAGTTGATTTTCCCCGCTAAGCAGGCGGACGGAAGGCGGGAAGCTTGTCAAGGCTCGCCCAACGCCTCCACAATGGCACGCACTTCCAAGGGGGTGAAGGTGCGGCGGCGGGGGTCGTAGCCCAGCTCTTCGAGCCGGAGGGTCAGCGGACGGCTGTGGGCTATCCACTGCATCAGTTTGCGGTAGGCGCTGTAGTCCGTCAATCCGGGATTGTAGAGCAACGCCAGCTCGGTGCGCCCGTAGGTGCGTATCTTAAACTGTTCCATCTTTGCAATCGGTTGGTTTACAGCCTAAAGATACAAAGAAATCACCGACTTTGCAACGTTTCCGCCAAGGAAATAACCCGCAATAACCCGCAACATCCCGCGTTTACCGGCCAACAGCCCCGGGCGGCGGCGTAACTTTGCAGTGTGTTGATTAGTTGACAAGGATATAAGTTGACAAGTTAACGAGGGGCAAGGGGATGAGTTAACGAGTTGACAAGTTAACGAGGGGACAAGTTAACGAGGGGACAAGTTAACGAGTTGACAAGGCGTATCCTCGTCCCCTTGTACCCTTGTAACCTTGTACTCTTGTAACCTTGTACTCTTGTAACCTTGTAACCTCGTAACCTTGTAACCTCGTACCCTTGTCAACTTACAAACTTAAAAACTTAAATTCTATGATTCGTTACAAACTCAAGCAATCCACCCTCAAGGGTGTCACGGCAGGCAAATGGTATGCTTACGCCGTGAACGACGAGACGTATGACCTGGACCGCCTGTCCGAACACATGTCCGACCACAACTCGCCTTACTCGGCGGGCATGATCAAGGGCGTGCTGACCGACATGGTGGTCTGCATCAAGGAACTGCTGCTGGACGGCAAAAGCGTCAAGATTGACGACCTCGCCATCTTTTCCGTAGGACTGCGCGGCACCAGCGTGGACGACCCTGCCGCCTACTCCGTGGCAGAAAACGTGACCGGGCTACGCCTCAGGGCACGCGCCACCGGCAGCCTCTCCACCACCAACCTGAAGCTGGACAGCAAGCTGAAGCACCAGGACGAGTATGTGAAACCCGGCGCCTCGGATGGCGGCTCTACACCGACTGATCCCGATGAGGAGGAGGAAGGCGGAAACCAGCAAATGGGGTAAATTGTGTACTTTTTCTTTCGCTTGCCCGAAAGAAAAAGGTACCAAAAAGAAAGGGCCCCGGCTGTGCCCGCCGGGCTACTCCGGACGGCGTCCAGGCTAAACGGCAGAAACTCGCTGCGCTCAAACAGTCTGCCGTTTTTGACGCCTGCCCACCGTCCTACGCTTTACGCCCGCCGGTCAATGCCGGAGAGCCATGCGGCATCAAGCTTTGCTATATTGAGACGTAGCGTATCACATCTCACAAACCAAAGAATCTGCTGCCCTCTGCCGGATGGCCGCGCCTAAGCGGAGGGGCGTAAAACGGAGAGCGCTTTTTTGCGTAAAGAACGGCAGTCTGTCTGAGCGAAGCGAGTTTTCTGCCGTTTAGCAAAAACGGGGTCGGAGTAGCCCCGGAGATTCAGCGCTTGACTTTTTTCTTTTGGTATCTTTTCTTTTTGTGTCAAGACAAAAAGAAAAGTACACTATTCGGACAAGCGAAAGAAAAAGTACAATATATTAATAATTAAAATTTTATCGTATGACAGACAACCTGAACAAAAAGCCCAAGTCGGTATGGGGCATTGTATTGAAAGTGATTATCTCTGTGGCCACCGCCATTGCGGGGGCGTTCGGCATCAGTTCGTGCATTGACTGACGGCCTATGCGAACCATCACCTTGCTTGTTATCCATTGCTCCGCCACCCCTGAGGGGCGGAGCTTGGATTTTGAGGCTTGCCGGCAAGACCACATCCGCCACCGGGGCTTCCGCGACATCGGTTACCACTTTTACATCACGCGCGACGGCACCGTCCACAAAGGACGTCCCTTGGAACAGATGGGCGCGCACTGCAAAGGGCACAACCGCCACTCTATCGGCATCTGCTACGAAGGCGGACTGGATGTGGAGGGGCATCCGCGCGACACACGCACGCCCCGGCAACGGGATGCCTTGTCCGCCCTGCTAAGGCAACTGAAGCAACGTTTTCCCCAAGCCCTCATCGTGGGGCACCGGGACCTGAACCCGCAGAAGGATTGCCCGTGCTTCGACGCAACCGTTTACAATTGACAATCTTTTTCAATTGACAATCTTTTTCAATTGACAATTGACAATTGATAATTGACAATTATTTCCATGCGGACGCCTAATTGTCCATTGTAAATTGTTAATTGTCAATTGTTAATTGTCCATTGTCAATTGTCCATTGTCTAAAATTTTTTCCCGAACACAATGCTGAAGAACGTCATCCACAGGATTTTGAAGTCGAACCACCACGAGCGGTGTTCCAGGTAGAACAGGTCGTAGCGCAGGCGGCGGAGCATCTTCTCCATGGTGTCGGTATAACCGTTGTACAACGTGGCGTAGGACGTCACGCCGGGACGTATCTGGTAGAGGTAACGGTAGCGCGGGTCGTACTGCATGATCTGGTCGATGTAGAACTTGCGCTCGGGACGCGGGCCGATGAAAGCCATCTCGCCGATGAACACGTTCCACAACTGGGGAAGCTCGTCCAGGTGGTGTTCACGCAGGAACTTGCCTACCTTGGTCAGCCGCTGGTCCTCGCCGCCGGCATACAGCGCGGGGCCGTACTTCTCGGCGTCGAGCTTCATGCTGCGGAACTTGTAGATGTAGAACGGACGGCCGAAACGACCGATGCGCTCCTGCTTGAAGATGGCGGGACCGCCGTCTTCCCGCTTCACGGCAATGTAGCACGCCAAGAACAGGGGTGAGAACACGACTAAGGCAATGGATGCCGTGATGCAGTCGATGAAACGCTTCACGTTGCGTTCGAAACCGTTCATGCCGTCGCGGATGAAACGGTCATCCTTGACGGGCTGTATGAGGGATGGGGTTGACATGGTTTGTAAGTTTGTAAGTTTGTAAGTTTACAAGTTAACGAGTTTATGGGTTAACGAGTTAACGGGTTTATGAGTTAATGAGTTAATGAGTTAACGAGTTAATGAGTTAATGAGTTAACGAGTTAACAAGGGTGTTAGTTTATAAGTTTATGAGTTTATATGTTGACGAGTCAAGCCATTCTCCTTGTAACCTTGTCCCCTCGTCACCTTGTTACCTTGTTACCTCGTTACCTCGTAAACTTACGAACTCAAAAACTTATCAACTTAAGAACTCAAATTGATAAGACAGTCCGTACCAGAACTCGTCGCTGTCCGCCGGCGCATAGAGCGTGGCGCGGCGGATGATGCCGCACAGCTTTTCGCGCAGGCGGAGGTCGTCCGGACAGGCATTGCCTTCCTGCGAAAGGTCGTACAGCAGTCCGGCTTCCTCCGGGTCGACACGCCTACCGCCCTCCAGCAAGAGGCGGGTGTAGCGGCGGAAAGCTTCCGTCGCAAGGCGGTCGTAACGATGGTCGAGGTACATATAGGAATAACGGTTCAGCACCCGGACACGCTCCAATGCCTCGCGCAAAGACAAGCCTTTCCATCCTGCCGAGGGGGAATAGGAAGCGGACCAGCTGCCGAAGGTTTCTTCCAGCAACTGCCACAACGGGTCGTCGTCCGGGGCTGATGTCCAGGCGTAATAATAGTCCAGCAACAGCAGGCAGGCGCAGGGAGGAAGCAAGCCGGAAACGGAAGCCTCGCAGTCGTCCAGCACACGGGCGGCCAACGCCTCCCAGTCGGCATACCGCCGGGCATCGGCCACGCAGTCCGTTTCCCGCATCAGGGCGTGCAGCGATACGGCAAGGCGGCAACGGCAAGCGAGGTCGTCGCCCGAAGCTACCTTGCCCGACATCGCCCGGAACAGGGCGGACGAGAAACGGGCAAAGGAATCCCTCCCCGCAGCGCCCCACCCTGCGTCCGGCAACGGACGACGGCTAAGGGACATGCAGATACGTGCCAACGACTCCAGGCGCAAGCCGGAATCGGAAGGACTGGGGGTTGGGAAAACGGAGGGAACCATCTTTTTAATTGACAATTAACAATTAACAATGGACAATTATTGCCATGCGGATGCCTTAATTCTCAATTATCAATTGTTAATTGTCAATTGTCAATTGTCCATTGTCAATTGTCCATTGTCAATTGTTAATTTTCTGCAGGAAGCATTTGGGGATGAACGAGGTAGCCACGGCGCAGACGCCTGTGATGGCGACCACCAGGCGGCGCGTGCCCTTGATGCGGCGGACTACGCCTTCAGCACCTTTGAAAGGGCCTTCGATGACGCGCACACGCTCGCCTACCGAATAGGACGTGCCGTCGTCGCCGAAATACTCCAGCCCTTCCTCGCCCGAGGAAGCCACCAGACGGAACATGTTCATCTCGCGGTCGGAGATGACTGAAGGATGCTTGCGCCCGTCCTTATCCGTGACGGTGTAAAGCATCACCCGCCCCAGCAGCTCAGCCTGCAAGGACAAGGCGTAGGCCTGCGTGCAGCGGATGAACATCAGCGAGGACACCAGCGTGCGGCGCTCCTGCTTCTTCACGCCGCCCCGGACAACAGTGACCGTCTCGCACGGGATGTAGCTCTCCACTCCGGCGGAAGAAGTGAACTTCTCCACGTCGAACACCTTGTTGAAAAACACTTTCAAGGCATACCAGTGTATGTGCTCCCCGTTTGTCGGCATTGTTTTCCTCAAAGGACATTCCTTTTATTCCCCCGGTCCAGGACATGCAACGCCCAAAACCGCAGCAATCAAAGGTTATCCGCTTTATATTCAGTTTGTTCATCGAATATGCTCACCAGACGAATCCCTAAATCTAAGGACCGGCTGTAACCTTAAAACGTACCGTTTCTGGGAAAGAGACGGTACATTTCAGTCGCAAAGGTAGCAAAACTAATTAAAAAGCAATTCTACTTCTTTACATTTTTGTTTCCTCTTTTATCCGGAATGGCTATAATGAGTTGATTGTCATTTATTAACGGTGCGTAGGGGAAATATTGGGCATAGGACTTTTTTTCCCTTCGACCGTTTCCGGGAGAAACATGGGTTGTTGCATAATTTCTTTTTTTGTAAAACAAGAACAGTATAATAATGTGAGGATGTCAATATGGGATGATGAACAAATTGAGGGTGGGTTGAAATGCAACGGTAACTTCATTCTCCTCCTCTTGGGAGGAGGGGAATCCGCGCTATATCATCTTATTTCGACATACCCTCCGGCACGAAGTGACGGGGTGGCTGGTCATTGTAAGGTTTCCCTGCTGTTTTACATGTTCGACAAAACTATCGATGTGTTTTACAAAAAGCCTTGTTGTTCAATCCTTTGCAAAGGTTGTACCGTCTCTTTCCCAGAAACGGTACGTTCCAGTTCCTTTACAATTTTCCGGTTGGCTTCGTCAATCACCGCATTTTCCAGGGATGCCAAGTAAATGCGGGTGGTCTTTTCGGACGTATGCCCCATGCCTGCACTGATGACTGAAATAGGCACTTGGTGGTTGCGGGCTGCCGTTGCCCAAGAGTGACGGGCGGTGTAGGACGACAACTCCACATCAAGCTTCAACAAGGCGGACAGCCGTTTGAGCTGGCGGTTGTAATAGCGCAGGGCGGTCTGGTATTGCCGGTAGGCGTGGTGGGGCTCTTCGGTTTTCAGCAGGGGAAACACGTAAGGTCCCGCAGCCGTTTTTCCCGCATACTTCCTGACAATGCGTGCCGGAAGCGGCTCCAGCCTTACCTCGAGCAACTGGCCCGTCTTGCGGCGGAAATAGCGGACAAAGTTTCCGTGTATGTCGCTTTTCTTCAGGTAGGCCATGTCGATAAACGGCATGCCCCTCATGCAGTAGCTGAAGATGAACAAATCGCACGCCAGCGACAGGGCGGGGCTGTACGACCAGTCAGCACGCAGCAGACGGGCGATGACCTCTTCGCGCACGGCACGCTTGCGGGTGCGCGCCACCCCGGTATAGACTTCGCCAAAAGGGAACGTCTGTTCTGCCAGCCCGCAGCTGACTGCCTTGTTGTAGACCACCCGCAATATGCGCAGGTAAAACGAGCGGGAGTTGCGGGATAGTCCGCGGGCAGCCAACCAGGCATCGTACTCCCCCACCAGTTCTTCGGTGAAAGCGGAGAATGGCATGTCCCTATCCCCGAGGAAAGCGGAGAAACTGCGGAGGGCGCTCTGCCGGTTGCGGGCGGTTCCCGGCTTGCCTGCGAAGACCAACGTGCGGATTTCCTTTCCCATGAATTGGGTAAAAGAAAGCGAAGAACGGCAAGCCCGGAAGCGCCGGGCAACATCGTCGGCCGTATAGGCCTGGCCGGCGCCCTCCAATGCCAAGATAACGCGGTGCAGGAGCATCAGCCCGCCTTTGACTTGCTTTTGCACCGGCGTCAACGGAGCAAAAGACGGACGGTGCTGCAAGGCATCCCACTGGTCGGGCTGCAAACGGACGCCGGCGGTAACCAACCTGACTTGACGCAGATGAATCACTTGGTACACTACGGTCCCCGCCTTCCCCGGAACTGAAGAAGGGCGGAATTTTACTTTTACTGTTGCCATAAGAAATTTGGAATTTTGAAAACACGTTCCAAATTTCCAATTAAAAAAACAGCTATAAGCAAAACACATGAAGGCTTTCAGCTGGTGATGTATCAGGCGCGGATTACGCGGAATAACGCAGATTTAAACAGGCTCTTAATCCGTGAAATCCGCGTAATCCGCGCCTATAAGAAAGTGTTCAAAGGATTTTGCACACCCTGCGGCTTTGACTTTCAACGGGGAATCTTCTTCTTGTACTGTTCATAGCGCCCCATGATTTCGCGGACGAAGTTGTACGTTTCCTGTCCGCGGAAGTAGCCGTGCTTGCAGACGGGGTCGGTGAAATACTCCTCGTTGCTTTTCAGGAGGACGAATTTCTCCACATTGTCGCGCCACACGTATTTATTGCTGCCGTACTTCTCGGCCAACGCCATGGCGTCGAAGACATGGCCGATGCCCGAATTGTAGGATGCCAGGACGAAGTTGATGCGTTCGCCTTCGGGAACCTCCGTAAAACTACGGGTAGTAATCCCCAAGTACTTGACGGCAGCCTTGATGCTTTCTTCGGGATTGGCCTCTTTGCCTTCGGGCATTCCCATGGCACGGGCCGTGCGGGGCATGAGCTGCATCAGCCCCCGGGCGCCTGCCCAGGAAACGGCCGTAGTGTCGAAGTTGGACTCGGTATAAGCCAACGATGCCAGAAGCCGCCAGTCCCACCCAATCTGGGCGGCATACTTCTTGAACAAACCGTCGTAATGGGAAATCTTGCCCTCGCGCAAAGATAGGATGGGCGAATGGGGGACGGACTTGCTGATTTCGAAGTAACGCTTCATGCTTGCCGCGTAGGCGGGCGACGTGCGGTTCTCGGCATGCCAACGGTCGACAGCCTCTGCCAGCAAAGGGCAATCGGCGCGGACCGCCCACGAAGCCCGTTGGTCGAAGCTGACGGCAAGGCGGATGTCGAGGTTGGGGTAATACGTCTTGTTGAGCCGGGCAATGTCATCGTCCGCCACGGTATAGGCAATCTTCCCCCTTGCCACCTCCGTTATGAGGTCTTCCAGACTGATGCTGTCGCTCGCCATGCGGCGGATAAGGATGCCTCCACCGAGTTCCTGGTCCAGGTTGACGAGGCGTTCGTAATATTTCCCTGGCTTGACGTAAACCTCCTTGCCCACCAGTTGCGTCACATCCGTCAGAGGCTTGGCGCGTCCGTTGCTGCGTTGCACCACCACCTGGTGGGTAATGACCTCGTTGCCGCAATAAATCAGGCTGTCCATGCGGTCGCGGGTAATGGGCAGGTTGTAGGCTATCAGGTCGCCCTCGCCGGCCAGGAGCATCCGGATGAGTTCCCCGGCATTGCGTGCCACCTTGACCTTGAGTTTCACGCCCAGGCTTTGGGCAAACTGTTCGCACAACTCGTACTGGAAACCCATCTCCTGCCCCCGGTAATTGAAATAGGTGGTGGAGCTGTACAAGGTGAGCACAACCAGTTGGCCACTGTCCTTTATCTGCGGCAGGTCGGCATGCACGGCAGGCTTCGCGGCCGGCCTGTGCTTGCGGCACCCTCCTGCGAAGAAAGTCCACGCCAAAGCAAGCAGGAGAAGGTAGAATATGGTTTTGCCCCGTTTCATGCCAGATGCTTCTTGATGTACATGGTGAGTATGTCGATGGCAATCTGGTTGCTGCCCCCTTCGGGCACAATGAGGTCGGCATAACGCTTGCAAGGCTCGATGAACTGCTGGTGCATGGGCTTGAGCACACGCACATAACGCTCCATGACTGCCTCTGCCGTCCGCCCCCGTTCGATGACGTCACGCTGGATAACCCGTATCAAGCGTTCGTCGGGGTCGGCGTCCACAAAGATTTTCAAGTCCATCATGTCGCGCAAGCTCTTGTCGCACAAGGCAAGGATGCCTTCGATGATGACCACCTCGCGGGGTTCGATGTGCAGGGTTTCCTTTTGCCGGGTGCAGGTAAGGTAAGAATAGGTGGGCTGCTCGATGCTTTCGCCCCGGCGCAACATGGCGACCTGGCGGGAAAGCAGCGCCCAGTCGAAAGCGTCGGGGTGGTCGAAATTGATGTTCTGCCTTTCCTCTACGGGCACATGACTGCTGTCTTTGTAGTAAGAATCCTGGGGAAGCAGCACCACCTCGCCCGGAGGGAGGCTTTCGATGATTTTACGCACAACGGTAGTTTTCCCCGAACCCGTACCGCCTGCAATGCCTATGATTAACATATCCGTCCGTATGAATTAACTGGTTCGACTGAGCAAAGTTAATCAAAAATTTCATTTCCTTGCCAACATTCCTTAAGAGGCCGGCTCAAATTTTGCCGCTTCCCCGTTTCTTCTTATCTTTGCAAAAGATAAATTCAGGTGACAAGGATTCAGGTGACAAGGATTCAGGTAACAAGGATTCAGGTGACAAGGATTCAGGTAACAAGGATTCAGGTGACAAGGATTCAGGTGACAAGGATTCAGGTGACAAGGATTCAGGTGACAAGGATTTCAGGTGACAAGGATTTCAGGTGACAAGGCCCTTGTAATCTTGTACCCTTGTTCCCTCGTCAACTAAAATCCCCTTGTTACCTCGTCAACTAAACTAAATAAAGGAGGACCCATTATGAAAGCGACCATATCGTTGGACGGAATTCTGGCTTTTATCCATTCGTTATCGCTCAGTGCAAGCAACAAGCGTTGGCTGGGGGAAAAACTATTGAATGAAGCACAGCAGGAAACGTCTTCACAAGTAGAAAGTTATGATAAATTTATAGAAAGTATATGTGGGGCATGGAATGATGACCCCCGAACCACAGAAGAGATTATATCTGATATTCACAATGCCCGGCAATTTACCAGTACACGGCACATTATGTCCTTGAATAGCGATGACAAACAATAAATATTTACTCGATACCAACATTTGCATTGCTTTGTTGCGGGGCAATAGAGATATTGCAAGAAAAATAATTGATTTAGGAGAGGGTGCTTGCCATTTATCCATCATCACACTCTATGAATTAATGTTTGGAGCTTATTATTCCAAACGAGAGGAACAGGAAGTGCCTAAAGTGAAGCAATTTGTAGAGCGTTTTCCCGTCATTTCCTTATCTGAATCTGTAGAAGAATATGCCATTATAAAGACAAGACTTCGTTCATCCGGCATTTTGATTGATGAATTTGACTTGATGATAGCGGCTTCGGCTTTAGCGGGAGGTTATACATTAGTAACAGACAATATAAAACACTTCCAACGTATCACAGACTTAAAGCTTGAAAACTGGATTAAAAGGGAATAATGCCCGTCCGTTTTCAAATCACAGGCAAAACCCGTATTTTTGCAAACCGAAAATTTCAGATTATCTTAAAATCCGCATTGATTATGGTAAAACATATCGTAATGTTCAAATTGAAAGAAGAGGCGCCTGCCGAAGAGAAGCTTGCCGCCATGCATGCGTTCAAGCAAGCCATCGAGGCACTGCCTGCCAAGATATCCGTCATCCGGAAAATAGAAGTGGGGCTGAACATCAATCCCGGCGAGCAATGGCACATCGCCCTTTACAGCGAATTCGACTCGCTGGACGACGTGAAATACTACGCCCAACACCCCGACCACGTAGCTGCCGGCAAGCTACTTGCCCACGTGAAGGAAAGCCGCGCCTGCGTAGACTACGAAGCATAAACCACCCAACAAACGACAGACTGAAGTGAAAAAAGCATTTTTCTCCCTCGTGATGGTGCTGGCAACCCTGCTGGCACAGGCACAGATACAGGAACCCGTCAAGTTCAAAACCGAATGGAAGCAACTGACGGACCATGAAGTAGAAATCGTATTTACCGGAATCATCGACCCGGGCTGGCATGTGTACTCCACCGACCTGGGCGACGGGGGACCCATATCGGCCACGTTCAACACCGACAAGCTGGAAGGCGCGGAGAAGGTAGGCACCCTGCGTCCGGAAGGCAAAGAAATCAGTTCGTTCGACAAACTGTTTGAGATGCAGGTGCGCTACTTTGAACATACTGCCCGGTTTGTGCAGAAACTCAAGCTGACGGGAGGCGATTACCACATAGCCGGTTATCTGGAATATGGTGCCTGCAACGACGCCAACTGCCTGCCCCCTACCCAAGTGGAATTTGCTTTCAACGGAAAGGCAGCAGCAATGTCCGGACAAGAAGCAGCTCCTGTCCTGCCCCCAGCCACTCCAAGCACACCGGAAAAAAACGTCATCGGGAGCGCCGATGCGAAGACATCCATCCAAGTGGCCGATAAGGCAGACTACTGGGAGCCTGTGATTGAAGAACTCCAGGCGTTGGGCGAAACCGTTTCGCAAGCCGACATGTCGTGGCTCTACATCTTCGGCATGGGATTCGTGGGCGGACTGGTGGCCTTGTTCACCCCCTGCGTATGGCCTATCATACCGATGACGGTGAGCTTCTTCCTGAAACGCAGCAAAGACAAGAAAAAAGGCATACGCGACGCTTACCTCTACGGGGCATCCATCGTGGTGATATATGTGGCGTTAGGACTGGTTATCACCCTGATATGGGGAGCCAATGCACTGAACGCCCTTTCGACCAACGCCGTGTTCAACCTGTTTTTCTTCCTGATGCTGGTGGTCTTTGCCGCCTCTTTCTTCGGCGCTTTTGAAATCACCTTGCCGTCCAAGTGGAGCAATGCCGTGGACAGCAAGGCGGAAGCGACCAGCGGACTGCTGAGCATCTTCCTGATGGCGTTTACCCTCTCGCTGGTATCTTTCTCGTGTACGGGTCCCATCATCGGGTTCCTGCTGGTGGAAGTCTCTACCACGGGCAGCATCCTGGCGCCTACCCTCGGCATGTTGGGTTTTGCCCTTGCCCTGGCGTTGCCCTTCACCCTCTTTGCCCTGTTCCCCTCGTGGCTGAAGTCCATGCCCAAATCGGGCGGTTGGATGAACGTCATCAAGGTGACGTTAGGCTTCCTGGAACTGGCATTCGCCTTCAAATTCCTGTCTGTGGCCGACCTGGCTTACGGCTGGGGATTGCTCGACCGCGAGACTTTCCTTTCCATCTGGATTGTGCTGTTCGCCCTGCTGGGCTTCTACCTGCTGGGCAAAATCAAGTTCCCGCATGATGACGACAACGCCAAAGTCAGCGTGCCCCGGTTCTTCCTGGCACTTGCTTCGCTGGCCTTTGCCGTCTACATGGTTCCCGGCTTGTGGGGTGCCCCGTTGAAAGCGGTCAGCGCCTTTGCCCCTCCCATGCAGACGCAGGACTTCAACCTCTATACCGACGAAGTGCATGCCCAATTCACCGACTATGACCTTGGCATGGAATATGCCCGCCAACACGGCAAGCCTGTCATGCTGGACTTCACGGGCTACGGCTGTGTGAATTGCCGCAAGATGGAACTGTCCGTATGGACCGACCCCAAGGTAAGCGACCTCATCAACAACGACTATGTGCTGATAACCCTCTACGTGGACGACAAGACTCCCCTTCCCGCCCCCGTCAAGATACAGGAGAACGGCAAAGAACGCACCCTGCGCACCGTAGGCGACAAGTGGAGCTACCTGCAACGCGTGAAGTTCGGCGCCAATGCGCAACCGTTCTATGTGCTGATAGACAACGAAGGAAAGCCCCTCAACAAGTCGTACTCCTACGACGAAGACATTGACAAGTATGTGGATTTCCTGCAAAAGGGGTTGGAGAAGTATGAGTAGGGGGAAGTTTTTGAGTTTTTGAGTTTTTGAGTTTACGAGTTAACAAGGTTACAAGGGTACAAGGGGGCGAGGATACGCCTTGTCAACTCGTTAACTTGTTAACTTGTCAACTTATATCCTTGTTAACTCGTAAACTCATGAACTCATCCCCTTGTCCCCTCGTTACCTTGTTAACTCGTAAACTCAAAAACTTATAAACTCGTAAACTCAAAACAGCTTGAGCCTTTTTTCCCGTGCCTCTTCCAGCGAGACGGTATCGACGTGTTGGCGGGCATTCTCCGCACGGAGGCGGGCGTATTTTTCATCCAGTTCTTTCTTGAATACGGCACATGTGGCAGAATTCATCAGCTTGGAAGCGACCAGCACGTTCTGTGAAGCGTCTTTCAGGCAGACTACCGGCGCATGGTAGGCCGGCGCAATCTTCAAGGCTGTATGCAGTTCGGAGGTAGTGGCGCCGCCTATCAGCAAGGGGATATCCAGTCCGGCTTTCTCCAGTTCGGCCGCCACATGCACCATTTCGTCCAGCGAAGGGGTAATCAGGCCGCTCAGTCCTATCATGTCCACCTGTTCTTCGCGGGCACGCTGCACAATGGTTTCTGCCGGCACCATGACACCCAAGTCGATTATCTCGTAACCGTTGCATGCCATGACCACGGAAGCGATGTTCTTCCCGATGTCGTGCACGTCGCCTTTCACCGTGGCCAGCAACACCTTTCCTGCCGTACCCTGCCTGCCTTGCTTCTCCGCTTCGATGGAAGGTTGCAGGATGGCTACTGCTTTTTTCATGGTGCGCGCCGCCTTCACCACTTGCGGAAGGAACATCTTGCCTGCGCCAAACAACTCGCCTACCCGGTTCATGCCTGCCATCAGCGGGCCTTCGATAAGTTCCACTGCCCGCGGACAACTTTGCAAGGCCTCTGCCAGGTCGGTTTCCAGGTGGTCGCCAATGCCTTTGACCAGCGCATGTTTCAGGCGTTCTTCTGGCGAAGCATGGCGCCAAGACTGTTGCGCCCCGCCGGACAGCCCTGCCTCACTCTGGCGGGCGGCTTCCGCTTTCAGTTGCTCCGCCTTTTCCACCAGGCGCTCGGCGGCATCGGGACGGCGGTTAAGCACCACATCTTCCAGACTTTGCAGAAGGTCGGCAGGAATATCGGTATAAAGCACCGAGGTAGCGGGGTTGACAATGCCCATGTCCATGCCCGCGCGAATGGCGTGGTACAGGAATACGGCATGCATGGCTTCGCGGATATAATTGTTGCCCCGGAAGGAGAAAGACAAATTGCTGATGCCTCCGCTGACATGGGCGCCCGGCAGATGCTGCCTGATCCAGGCGGCGGCACGGATAAAGTCGACGGCATAAGCGTCATGCTCCGCCATGCCGGTGGCAATGGCCAGCACGTTGGGGTCGAAAATGATGTCCTGCGGGGCAAAGCCAGCCTGCTCTACCAGCAAGCGGTAGGCACGCCCGCACACGGCTATCTTGCGTTCGTAAGTATCGGCCTGCCCCTGTTCGTCAAAGGCCATGACCACCACGGCAGCGCCGTATCGGCGGATGGCGCGGGCATGTTGCAGGAACACGTCTTCCCCCTCCTTCAACGAAATGGAGTTGACAATGCCTTTGCCTTGCAGGCACTTCAGGCCCGCCTCGATGACCTCCCACTTGGATGAGTCTATCATCACCGGCACCCGGGCAATTTCGGGTTCGGACGCGATGAGGTTCAGGAAGTTCACCATCTCCTCCTTGGCATCCAGCAGGCCGTCGTCCATGTTGACGTCTATCACTTGCGCCCCGTCTTCCACCTGTTTCCTGGCAATGGCCAGGGCTTCGTCATACTGCTTTTCGTTCACCAGGCGCAGGAACTTGCGCGAACCTGCCACGTTGCAACGCTCGCCCACGTTGACAAAATTGTTTTCGGGCTTCACCTCCAGCAACTCCAGGCCGGAGAGCCACAAATTCCGCGGCTTTTGTGCTGGGATATGCGGACGTGCGCCCTCCGCCAACCGGGCAAAGGCAGCGATGTATTCGTCGGTAGTGCCGCAACATCCGCCTACGATGTTCACCAGCCCTTCGTCGATGTACTCCTTGATTTCTTCCGCCATTTGGGCAGCAGTCTGGTCGTACCCGCCCAGGCTGTTGGGCAGCCCGGCATTGGGGTGTGCGCTGATGTAATAGGGCGCACGGGTGGCAAGCTGTTCCAGGAAAGGCTTCAGCTGGCGTGCGCCGAAAGAGCAGTTCAAGCCTACGGAAAAGACACCGGCATGCTGCACCGAAGCCAGGAAGGCGTCAAGCGTCTGTCCCGACAAAGTATGTCCGCCGGCGTCGGACACGGTGACCGAAAGCATGAGCGGCACACGTTTGCCTGCCTTCCGCATGGCGTCCTCTGCCGCGAAGACAGCAGCCTTGGCATTGAGCGTGTCGAAGATGGTTTCCATAAGCAGGATGTCCACCCCGCCCTCCAGCAGGGCTTCCATCTGTTCGAGGTAAGCGACGGCAAGTTCGTCGAAAGCAAGGGAGCGCAATGCCGGATTGTTGACGTCGGGGCTCATGGAGCACGTCTTGTTGGTAGGCCCTACGGAACCGGCCACCAGCCTGGGCTTCTGCGGCGTGAGCGCCGTGTATTGCCTTGCGGCCTCCTTGGCCAGGCGGGCAGCCTGCAGGTTTATCTCGCGCACCCAGTCCTGCGTGTGGTAGTCGCCTTGGCTGATGCGCGTGGCGTTGAACGTATTGGTCGTGATGATGTCCGCACCCGCTTCCAGATAGCGGCGGTGGATGTCCGCAACGACGTCGGGGCGCGTCAGGCAAAGGATGTCGTTGTTGCCCTTCAGCGGTCCGGGAATGCCGTCCAGGCGCCCGTTCCTGAAGTCGTGTTCCTCCAGCCCGTAGTGCTGTATCAAGGTGCCCATGGCACCGTCCAGAATCAGGATGCGTTCACGCACCAGTTGTTCCAAGTGTCCTTCCATTATCGTTTAAACATGCGTGCCATGTCACGCTTATCTTCTTTTTCCTTCAACGACTCCCGCTTGTCGTATTGCTTCTTGCCCTTTGCCAAGGCAATGACCAGCTTTGCCAGCCCTTTCTCGTTGATGAAAAGACGCACGGGCACGATGGTGAAACCCGGGTCTTTGGTGCCCCGTTGCAGCTTTTCCAACTCTTTTTTATTAAGCAGCAGCTTGCGGTCGCGGCGTGCGTTGTGGTTGTTGTACGAGCCGTAGAAGTACTCGGCAATGTGCATGTTCTTCACCCACAGCTCGCCGTTGGCAAAATAGCAGAACGTGTCCACCAGGCTTGCCTTGCCCATGCGGACGGACTTGATTTCCGTCCCCGTCAGCACGATGCCTGCCGTATAGGTGTCAATCAGTTCGTAGTCGAACGTGGCACGCTTATTCTTTATGTTCACAGCCGCTTGTTTCATACATCCAATCAACTTAATTACGAAGTCCAATCCACTTAATTGCGAGCCCCGATTAACTTAATTACGAGGCTCAATTCACTTGCCGATACCCGTCCCTTTAGTTTAACACCCTGAGCAGCCAGGTAAAGACCCACTCGATGAGCCCCGGGCAAAGGATGATAGCCAGCGAAGTTATGACGGTAAACCTCAGCCTGTATTCCGCCGCCACGCGCATCACCGGCATGCAGCCTTCCCACACCACATACAGGGTGTAGAAGTACAGGGGCAGCGCGATAATCCAGAGTTCGGGCAAGATACCCAGAACGATTTTCAGCAGGAATACCACCACCAGCGCATAGCCTGCAAACTGTTGCGCCAAGTTAAGGTCGCTCCGCAGCCCGCAGAAGCGCACGCCCAGCCAGTCGACAAGGTAACCGGCCAGGAAGCACCCGCCAAACAGCGACACCGCCACGGAGCAACACTCCGTCATGGCACGCCGGAAGCTCTCGGGACCTCCCCAGCCCATGGTCCACAACGTGCCTATAAACACCGACAGGGCACACAGGCCTATCATGGGATAAACGAAGTCCATCAGCACCTTGCGCTTATCCTCTACAACGCGAATTTCCTCCCAGGCACGTGCCGGGGAGGAAATCAGCAAAAAAGCAATATGAAATAAATCTTTGTAGTTCAAACCTTATTATTCCGTTGCGTCTACGTTATCATCGTCTTCATCGGTCACCCAGTCGGGATACAATTCTTTCATCGTCTTGTATTCCACTTCGTATTCGCTGTATTCATCCGGCATGGTAAGGGTGGCCGACGCACTGGTCTTTGCCTTGAGAATCACATTTTCGGGCAGATTCCCGGTCACGCTCTTGAAATAGGCCACGGCAGACGATACATTGAAAGAGCAGTAGGTAGACCAGTGGGCTTCGAGTTTGTCGTCGCTGTTCCGGTTGTGGCATACGTAAAGCACCAGGTCCTTGCTGTCTGCCGTAATCTCGCTGCGCACGTAAGCATACTGGAAGGTATGTTCTTTCAGCTTATCGGCATCGTTGGCCATGTAGAAGCCCGTGTAGGCCACGATGTTTGTCTCGTCGAACTGCTCGGGGCCAATGATGCCGGTGCTCAAGTATTGTTCCATGGGGATAACGGGCGCCGTCTGCAAGGCTTCTACCTCGGCAGCCGTTTCCACCACCGTCATCTTCAAATCTTCTATCACCTGGTAAGCCATCAGGTCGATGTTATACGACTGTGGAGTGTAGGCAGGGTTCTTGTCAGCCTTCGTGGAAGTGCCTTCTGTTTCGTCCTCCACGTAGTTGTAATAGATAATCAGCATGTAGTAGTCCGACAGGTCAAAGTCGGGGTCGTTCTGCCGGAAAGCGGCAAGCGAGGAAGCGGAAGGATAAAACTTGTTGCCCACTACATCCTCAAAATAAGTTGAACCTAAGTAATTTCGTACATACACCGTGCGGAGGTCTTCGTAACCATACCCCGAATCGCCCGAACTGAGGCAGGAAGTCAATGAAAGTCCCATCACGAGGGCACACACCCATGCTAATACATTCAGTTTTTTCATTTTTTTAATCGTTGTTTTTTTAGATGTTGCAAAAATAGGCAAAAGGACTGACCTATGCAGTGCCCCCACCCAGTTTTTTATAGTTTTTAAGGATAAACGGAGGAAGTGCCCGTTTACTGCACCGCTTCCGATATTTAACATTTGTTTTCTATTTCTGTCACCACCTCCGCAAACAGCTCCAGGTGTTCGTCCACATACGTGGCGACGAGGGCGGTAAACTCTTCTTCGTGCTCCAGGAACTCGTCTTCCAGGTCATCGAAGGCTTCATACTGCTCGTACATCGCCATGAACTCGTCGTCGGTACGTTCGCGCTCCAGGTCTTCGCGGTGGGCTTCGTAAACCTTGCGGGCGGCATACACCAACTTCGCCAGCCCGTCCACGCCCCACAGGCGCATGGCCTTGGCAAAGGGATTGTGGAAGATGTAGGCGCCATAGCCGTTTTGTATCAGCTGGCAGAATCCGCCTTCCATCACCTCGTCGCGGAAGATGCGGTAGGCAAGCAGCGAATGTTGCTCGCCGGTGAGCAGCGGCATGCCCTCTGCCGTCAGCCGGCCTCCCAGCTCTTGCAGGTAGGCATCGGTAAATACCTGGATGAAAGCATCCATCCCCTCGCCTGCCGCCCGGCGCAACGCGTTGTCTGAGATTTGAATCATCGTGAAAAGGTTATAAAATACAGGGTGCAAAAGTACGCTTTTACCCCGATTTCTGCAACACATCGGTCAAAACGTCCGCCTTTTTTCACACACAGGCGGACAAAAACGGGAACTTGTCCGGGCCGTTTCAACTCCCCCTATTCATAATTGTTCTTGTTTATCAGGTTTACCACCACTTTCACCATCACATCTTTCTCCTCCGTGCGGCTTTCGGCAATCATCAGCGTAAGGGCGACAAGGGTGTTGTCAATGCCTCTTGTGCCTTGACCGTCCTGCCTAAGACGGCAACTAATTGTTTCAATTCCGTATAGCGTTGTTCCGTCAAAGCCTTATTGACGGCATAGCCTTTCACCAGATATTCTTTCAGCACCTTGTTGGCCCAAATGCAGAATTGCGTACCGCGCTGGCTTTTTACACGTTTCTTATAGTTTTTTCATCCCGTTCAAACAAGGTGGCCATCTGGTTAGCCGAGAGCTATTCTTCCAGCCGGTAGCTGACGAAAGCGAAGCGGCGGCTGTCCGGCGCCCACGAGTTGACGTTGATGGTGCCTTGCCCACCAAACAGCTTAAGCAGGGTTTTCGGCTCTCCCCCGGCAGCCGGCATCAGGCGGAGTTCCACGTTCTTGTTGGCCAAGTGCTCATTGGGCTTCAGGTCGCCTTTGCGGTAGGCGATGTAGACTACCCACTGACCGTCGGGCGACACGTGGGGAAACCACGAGTTGCGGTCTTCGTCGAAGGTCATCTGCGTCTGCTCGCTGCCGTCAGCCTTCATGCGCCACACCTGCATCAGGCCGCTGCGCACGGAGTTGAACCAGATGTACTTGCCGCAGGGCGAATATTCGGGACCGTCGTCCAAGTCGTCGGCAGTGGTAAGGCGTTTCTCTTCGCCACCGCCTACGGGAATGGTATAAATGTCGAAGTTGCCTTTCCTGTCGGCACAGTAGGCCAAGGTCTTGCCGTCGGGGCTCCAACCGTGCAGGTAGCTGGGGGCAAGCGGAGTCACCAGCCGGGGACTGTCGGTACCCTCCAAGGGCAAGGTGTAGATGCGCGACTGCCAGTCTTCGCGGGTGGCGTGGCTCACGGCAATCTGCTTGCCGTCGGGCGACAGCACGTGGTCGTTGTTGCAACGGTCGGCATAGCCGGTGTTTATCTGTTGGGGCTCGCCGGGCTGGTCGGGCGACACCTTATACAGTTTGCCGCCGCTGTTGTACACCAGCCAACGGCCGTCGTGCGTCCAGTTGGGCGCTTCGATAAGGTACGGATACTCGGCGACCACCGTGGTCTGCCCCGTTGTGCGGTCCATCACTTGCAGGATGCTTGTCACCTTGGCCTGCTTCTGGGCTTGCGCCGTTCCTCCGGCTACGGCAAGGAGGAAAAGAGAAGAATACAGAATGTTTTTCATTGCTATAGAGTTTTAAAATAAATATATGTGTACTTTTTCTTTCGCTTGCCCGAAAGAAAAAGATACCAAAAAGAAAGGGCCCCGGCTGTGCCCGTCGGGCTACTCCGGCCATCGTCCAGGCTAAACGGCAGAAACTCGCTTCGCTCAAACAGTCTGCCGTTTTTGACGCCTGCCCGCCGTCCTCCGCTTTACGCCCGCCGGTCAATGCCGGAGAGCCATGCGGCGTTGGGCCGCGCCTATGAAAAACAAATCATATTCCCGGTGCGGATTTCACGCCGCATGGCCGCGCATAAGCGGAGGGGCGTGAAGCGGAGAGGGGATTTTTGCGTGAAGAACGGCAGACTGTTTGAGCGAAGCGAGTTTCTGCCGTTTAGCAAAAATTTCCTCGAAGTAGCCCCGAAGATTCAGCGCTTGACCTTTTTCTTTTGGTATCTTTTCTTTTTGTGTCAAGACAAAAAGAAAAGTACATAAATAAATTATTTACGTTGCAAAGGAACAAAAAAAGCACCAAATCCGGACGTCTACCGGAAAAAACAATCGCATTCGGACGCTAAATAATGTTTTTTGGCGTATATTTGCCCCAATTATTCAACTAAGAAACATTAATCGACCTTATGAAAAAGACTTTATTATTCGCCGCAATCGGGTTGGCAAGCCTTAACCTGGCGGCACAAGACACCAAGCCAAGCAATGAAGGCTTCGTATTCACGACCGTAAAAGAGAACCCCATCACCAGCATCAAGGACCAGAACCGCTCGAGCACGTGCTGGAGCTTTTCAAGCATCGGCTTCCTGGAAAGCGAACTGCTGCGCATGGGGAAAGGCACATACGACTTGTCGGAAATGTTCGTGGTACACCACACCATGGTAGACCGCGGCGTAAACTACGTGCGCTATCACGGCGACGCGCCTTTTGGCCCCGGAGGCAGTTTCTACGACGTGATGTACTGCATGAAGAACTATGGCCTGGTTCCGCAAGAAGCCATGCCGGGCATCATGTATGGCGACTCGCTGCCCGTGCACAACGAGCTTGACGCCGTGGCCGAAGCCTACGTGCAAGCCATCGGCAAGGGACGCTTCAGCAAGCTGACCCCGGTGTGGAAGAAAGGACTGAGCGCCATCTACGACACTTACCTGGGCGAATGCCCCGAGACCTTTACCTACCAGGGCAAAGAGTACACCCCCAAGACCTTTGCCGAAAGCCTGGGCATCAACCCCGATGACTATGTGTCGCTGACGTCGTACACCCATCACCCCTTCTACACCCAGTTCTCCATTGAGATACAAGACAACTGGCGCAACGGCCTGTCGTACAACCTGCCCATCGACGAGCTGATGGAAGTGATGGACAATGCCATCCGCACGGGCTATACCTTTGCCTGGGGAAGCGACGTGAGCGAGCAGGGATTTACCCGCGACGGCGTAGCCGTGATGCCCGATGCCACCCGCGGCGCAGAACTGACCGGCAGCGACATGGCACGCTGGACCGGACTGACGGCCACCGACAAGCGCAAGGAACTGACTTCGCGCCCCTTGCCCGAAATGGAAATCACCCAGGAAATGCGCCAGACAGCCTTCGACAACTGGGAAACGACGGACGACCACGGCATGGTAATCTACGGCATCGCCAAAGACCAGACCGGCAAGGAATACTTCATGGTGAAGAACTCCTGGGGACTGAGCGGCAAGTATGACGGCATCTGGTATGCCAGCAAGGCATTCGTGGCCTATAAGACCATGAACATACTGGTACACAAGGACGCCCTGCCCAAGGACATCCGCAAGAAGCTGGGCATCTGACGCGCCGCCCTCAGGGCATGGCTTCACGACAGGAAAAGGGTATGCCGGCACGCTATGACTTTCATGCGTGCGGGCATACCCTTTCTTTTGGCACGCCCCAAGGGCGGGATGTGAATAAAGATGAGTCAGGAACTGATGCAGAATGAGTCAGGAACTGATGTAGGATGAAGTCCGACCTCATGGTACATCATGTCCGACCTCATCCTACATCATGTCCGACCTCATCCTACATCATGTCCGGGTTGATGCAGGCCCATGTCCGGAGGCATCTTTCATGGGCAGCGTTTCCCCCGGACCACCGCCCGGCATTCTTCCGCAGCATATCCGCGCCGCACCACATCAGCCCATCATTCCATCATCCCTCCCCATCTACAGTCGCCTGCCCATTTTTATACCCTCCTGCTTTCTTCCATTCCCGGAAAAACCGTATATTTGTCAACCGTAAGAACAACCCCCACAAACTACGAGGTATGCAAAGAACGGACAGCATAGTCATCATCCCGACCTACAACGAGCGGGAAAACATAGAAAACATCATCCGTGCCGTAATGGCCCTGGAACACGGATTCCACATCCTCATCATCGACGACGGGTCGCCCGACGGGACTGCCGCCATTGTAAAGACCTTGCAGCAGGAGTTTCCCGACCGCCTCTTCCTGGTGGAGCGCAGCGGCAAGCAAGGGCTGGGCACTGCCTACATCGCCGGCTTCAAGTGGGCGCTGGAAAGGGAATATGCCTACATCTTCGAGATGGATGCCGACTTCAGCCACAACCCCGCCGACCTGCCCCGCCTGTACAAGTCCTGTGCAGAAGACGGTGCCGACGTTGCCATAGGGTCGCGCTACGTCAGTGGCGTGAACGTGGTGAACTGGCCCATGGGACGGGTACTGATGTCCTACTTTGCCTCCAAGTACGTGCGCCTCATCACCGGCCTGCCCATACACGACACGACGGCAGGCTTCGTGTGCTACCGCAGGCAGGTGCTCCAGACCATCAACCTCGACACTATCCGTTTCAAAGGATATGCCTTCCAGATAGAAATGAAGTTTACAGCCTACAAATACGGATTCCGCATCAGTGAAATCCCGGTGATTTTCATCAACCGCGAACTGGGCACGTCCAAGATGAACAGCAGCATTTTCGGGGAAGCCGTATTCGGCGTTATCCGGCTGAAATGGGAAAGCCTATGGCGGAAATACGACCGGTAAATCTCCCTCCCCATACAAACCATACGATATGAAACGCACTTTGATTTATAACGCGACGCTGGTCAACGAAGGACAGGCAGAACCCGCCTCGCTGCTCATAGAAGACGGCACCATCTGCCAGATACTGAAACCCGGGCAACCTTTGCCCGAAGATTGCGACGAACGGGTGGATGCCACAGGCTGCTACCTGCTGCCCGGCGTCATAGACGAACATGTGCACTTCCGCGAACCCGGCATGACGCATAAGGCCGACATCTGGAGCGAGAGCCGTGCCGCAGCGGCAGGGGGCGTGACTTCCATCATGGACATGCCCAACAACAATCCGCCCACGGTCACCCTGGAAGCCCTTGAACAGAAGTTCACCCTGTTGCAAAGGACATGCATAGTCAACCACTCCTGCTACTTCGGCGCGACCAACAGCAACTACACCGACTTTGCCCGCCTGGACGCCAAACGGGTATGCGGCATCAAGCTGTTCATGGGGTCGAGCACCGGCAACATGCTGGTAGACAAGAAAACCAGCCTGCAACACATCTTCCACGGCACAGACCTGCTGATAGCCGCCCATTGCGAAGACTCACGGCTGATACAAAGCAACATGCAAAAGTACAAGGAGCAGTATAAGGAAGCGGAGGAAGTCCCGGTAAGCAAGCATTGCAACATCCGGAGCGCCGAAGCCTGCTACCGTTCATCGCGGCTTGCCGTACAGCTTGCCCGGGAAAGCGGGGCGCGCCTGCACCTGCTGCACCTCACTACCGAACGCGAGCTGGCCCTGCTTAGCCCGGAACCATTGGACAACAAACGCATTACGGCAGAGGCCTGCGTAGCCCACCTGCTTTTCAGCGCGAAGGATTACAAAAGGATGGGAGCACGCATCAAATGCAACCCTTCCGTCAAACGGGAACGTGACCGCAACGCCCTGCGCCGTGCCGTCAATGCCGGACTGATAGACACCATTGCCACCGACCATGCCCCCCACCTGCTTTCGGAAAAAGCAGGGGGAGCACTGAAAGCCGCATCCGGCATGCCGATGGTGCAATTCTCGTTGGTGTCCATGTTGGAACTGGCGGATGAAGGCGTTTTCAGCCTGCCCACCGTTGTGGAAAAGATGTGCCACGCGCCTGCACGGTTATACCGGATAAGCCAACGGGGATACCTGCGCCCGGGCTACCGGGCCGACCTGGTATTGGTGAAGCGTGGCGAGCCTTGGACGGTAACCGCCGGAGACATCCTTAGCAAATGCGGCTGGAGCCCGCTGGAAGGACATGCCTTTTCATGGCGTGTGCTGCGCACGTGGGTCAACGGCCACACCGTTTACCAGAACGGGAAAGTAGACGAAGACTATCGCGGCGAACCGTTACTCTTTGAACGCTGATGGATGCCCTTGCCCTGTCCTATCCGGTAGACGGTATAGCCCCCTATATAGACTGGACCTACTTTTTCCATGCCTGGGGACTGAAGCCGGCACAACAGCATACCGGCCTTGCCGATGCCTTGATGCACGATGCCCGTGCCACCTTGGCAGCTCTGGGCGACGAGGTTGAAGCCCGTTGCATGGTTCGCTTATGTCATGCCAATGCTTGTGACGACGACTTGATGGTAGAAGGCATACGCATCCCCTTGCTACGCCAACAGGCACATCCCAGCCAAAGTGATGCTCCATATCTGTGCCTGAGCGACTTTGTCCGTCCCTGTTCATCCGGGGAAAAAGATACCATAGGACTGTATGCCACTTCGGTGAGCCTGCCGGAAAAACCGGAAATCACGGATGACCCTTACCGCAGCCTGATGCTCCAGACCCTTGCCGACCGCCTTGCCGAAGCAGCTGCCGAACGGCTGCATGAATACGTGCGCCGCAGCCTTTGGGGATATGCCTCCCAAGAAGACCTCAGCATCGGCGAATTACTGAAATGCCGCTACCAGGGCATCCGCCCTGCGGTAGGCTATCCTTGTCTGCCCGACCAGTCGGTCATCTTCCTCATCAACCGCCTGCTTCCCTTGAAGCGGATAGGCATCACCTTGACCGACAATGGCGCCATGCATCCCCACGCATCTACCTGCGGGTTGATGCTGGCACATCCTTCCGCCCGCTATTTTGCAGTAGGCGCCATAGGTGAAGACCAACTGAATGATTATGCCCAACGGCGGGGAATGCCAGTCGAGACTGTCCGCAAATTCTTAGGCGCCAACTTGCGGTACCAATGATTCTCAAGGCTCAACATCCGAAGCGTTGTATTCTTTGGCGAGGCCGCCTTCACTTGTTTCCTTGTATAGCGAAGGGAGGTCGTTCCCGGTTTCCTTCATTACTGCAACCACTTTGTCGAATGACACCCGGTGCATGCCGTCCGTAAACGAGGCATAAAGGTTGGCATCGAGGGCGCGGGCTGCGGCATAAGCATTGCGTTCGATGCAAGGAATCTGCACCAAGCCGCACACGGGGTCGCACGTCATGCCTAAATGGTGCTCCAGCCCCATTTCGGCAGCATATTCGATTTGCGTGGGACTCCCACCGAACAACTGGTTGGCAGCCGCCGAAGCCATAGAGCAAGCCGTACCGACCTCGGCCTGGCAACCGGCTTCCGCACCCGATATCGACGCATTGTACTTCACGATGTTACCTATCAGTCCGGCTGTGGCAAGGGCACGGAGTATGCGGATGTCACTAAAATCCCGGCTTTGCTGCAAATGGTACAGAACCGCCGGCACTACCCCGCATGAACCGCAGGTAGGAGCAGTAACAATGGTTCCGCCTGCCGCATTCTCTTCGCTGACCGCCAGAGCATAAGCAAACACCAGACCACGGGACTGGAGGGACGATTTGTAGCCGCTTGCCTTAATGTAATAGGTAGAAGCTTTCCGGCGCAAGTTCAACGGGCCGGGCAGCACTCCTTCGTTATCCAGCCCGCGACGGATGGCTTGCTTCATGGTGTCCCATACCTGGGCAAGGTAATCCCAAATGTCGCTTTCCTCGCATTGCTTGACATACTCCCAATAACTTTTGCCCGTGCGTTCGCACCACTGTAGGATTTGAGTCAGGTGGTTCATGTCGTAAATGTCAGGCGTCTGTACTGCTCCCGTGCCTTTTCCTTCCTCGGCAAGCGCACCGCCACCTATGCTGAACACCGTCCATTCCCCTTGAATTGCCCCGTCTTTCGATTGAGCCTTGAACTTCATGCCGTTGGGATGGAACGGCAAAACAATCTTGGGTTGCCATACGATGTTGACCGGGGCTACCGGCTGCAATACTTCGGTAATGGCGGCATCCGTCAAGTGTCCCTTTCCGGTAGCGGCAAGGCTTCCATAAAGCACGACTTCGTAAGAGGCGGCTTGCGGATAACGGCCGGCAAAAATCTCAGCAGCCTTGCGGGGACCCATGGTATGGCTGCTGGAAGGGCCTGTCCCTATGCGGTAAATTTCTTTAATGGATTTCATGTTACATGTTTTTTACTGCTTCATTTCAATCAAGGTCGACCACCGTGATGCCCGCTCCCCCGAACTGCACATGTTCATCGGCAAAATGGCTCACACCCGGCACGGTGGCAAGATATTGCCGGATGTGTGTACGGAGCGAACCGGTTCCGGTGCCATGCAAGATGCGCACACGGGATATGCCAAGCAGGATGGCATCATCTATAAAATAGGTAACTGCCTGCACCGCTTCAGGTGGACGCATGCCACGCACGTCTATGTCTTGCTTGAAATGCAGCTTCCGCTCGTGGATGCTGTCTTGCGTCTGCCGACTGATGAAACTATATGCAGGCTCTTGCGTAGCTGCAGACGGACGGGCGTTGGTCGGCACAAGACGGTCCAGCTTAACCGTAGTTTTGAGGTTGCCGAAGGCTACGGTAGCCTCGCTGCCGCTTATGTCGAGAATTTCGCCTACGCTCTCCTGCCCTTTCAGCTTCACGGCCGAGCCTACTTTCAGCCGGGCAAGGCGTTCTTCCTCTTGGCGGGCAAGGCGTTTTGCCTCCGCCTCTGGGTCTGGGACAGGCGCACCGGCTTTCTTCTGCTGCTTGCGTTGTTGCCGTTGCCGCAGGCGCTCCATCTTCCGGGCTATCTTGTCGTCCTGCTCTTCCTGTGAAAGGGTTTCTACGGAAGCCTTGAACTTATCCATGTCTTGCCGCACCTGGCGGGTACGTTCTTTCTCGGCCTGCGCTTCCTTGATGGTACGGATGGTGTTTTCTATCCGGGCATTGGCATCTTGCACCAACTTGAGGGCTTCTTCCTTGGCCTGGCGCAAGATGTCTTTGCGCGACTGCTGAAGTTCTTCCAGTTCTTTCTGGTAACGTTCGATGGTTTCGGCCATCTGCTTTTCGCGTTGGCGGATGGACTGCCGCTTGTTTTCCCAATAACGCTTGTCGCGCACAATGTCTTGCAGATACTTGTCGGCGTTGATGTATTCGCTTCCCAAGATTTGCGAAGCATCGGCAATCACCTCCTCGGGCAGCCCGATTTTGCGTGCAATCTCCACGGCAAAGGAACTGCCCGGATTGCCTATCTGCAGTTGGAAAAGGGGCTGCATCACGTGGCGGTCGTACAGCATGGCGCCGTTGACCACCCCTTCATGGGCATCGGCATAATGCTTGAGGTTCTGATAGTGGGTGGTGATTACGCCAAAGGTTCCCTTGGCATTGAAACGGCGCAGTACGGCTTCGGCAATGGCACCGCCTATCTGGGGTTCGGTACCTCCGCCAAACTCATCTATCAGGATAAGGCTTTGGGGAGAACAATGCTTCAGCATGACTTTCATGTTGGTGAGGTGCGAGGAGTAGGTACTCAGTTCGTCCTCGATGGATTGCTCGTCGCCTATGTCGATGAAGATGCTTGAGAAGATGCCGGCACGACTGCTTTCGTGCATAGGCACGGGCATGCCGCACTGCAACATGTATTGCAGCAACCCTACGGTTTTCAGGCAGACGGACTTCCCGCCGGCATTCGGGCCGGAAATAAGGAGGATGCGCCGGGCAGGGTCAAGCCGGATATCCAGAGGAACGACTTTTTTGTCGTGCTTTGCCAGGGACAGTTGCAGCAAAGGATGCACCGCCGTTGCCCAATCAATGACTTGCACGTTTTCAAGCGCAGGCTTCACCGAGTTTGTCTTCAAGGAGAACAAGGCTTTGGCACGGACAAAGTCTATCTCTGCCAGAAAATCATAAGACAACAGTATGGCCGGTATCTCGGGACGTATCCGGGCGGACATGTCCGTCAGTATGCGGATGATTTCCCTCCGCTCGTCCGCTTCCAGCTCACGTATGCGGTTATTGGCTTCAACCACTTCGGCAGGTTCGATGAATACGGTTTTCCCGCTGGCCGATTCATCGTGCACGATGCCTTTTATCCGGCGTTTCAATGCCGGTGCCACGGGGATAACCAGCCGTCCGTCACGCATGGCGGGCGCCACATCCTTATCGACCACACCGTCCGACTGGGCACTGCGCAATATGCTGTTCAACGTGCGCGATATGCTGCCCATGGTGCCTGCCAGTTCCTGCCTGATTTTTGCCAGCTCGGGCGAAGCGTTGTCTTTAATCTTTCCGTAAGGCGAGAGGATGCGGTCAATCTGTTGCACGAAAAGGGGAAACACATCAACATCACCTGCCAGCCTGCGCAAACAAGGGTAAAGGGCTGTGCCCCCCTCCTCCTCTTCCCCCTTCCGGAAAAAGTTTACAATCTGCCGGATGGTGTCCAACGACCTGCGCAGGTCGAAAAGCTCCTGTTCGTCCAGGTATAAGCCTTCCACCCTGATGCGTTTCAACGAGGTGCGTACATCAAAGTAATATTGGGTAGGAAAATCATCTTCTTCCTGAAGAATATGCATCATCTCCACGGTCTGGTCCAGCCTTTCTTCGACGACATGATAGTCCCCGGAAAACGCCATATCCCCCACCCGCTCCTTGCCCAGAGTACTAAGACATTGGTTTTGTAGCAGTTGACGCACTTGGTCGAACCCTACTTTTTGTTCAAAATTCTGTGGATATATCATGCGGCAAAGATAGCACAAGTTCAAAGCATAAGCAAACTATTTTTAGTTACGGATAGTCCCCCCCGGACATTTTACGCCTCCAAATGCGGAGAAAAATCCGGCAAAGAATTTGCATGTTCGGAAATAATCAGTACCTTTGCACCGCTTTTTGAGAAAAGCCACTTTAAGGAGAGATGGTAGAGTGGTCGATTACAGCGGTCTTGAAAACCGCCGTGCTGAGAGGCACCGGGGGTTCGAATCCCTCTCTCTCCGCAATAAAGGGTGTAAATCAAGCATTTGCGAGATTTACACCCTTTTTTACACCCAAGAATGTAAAATTGGGTGTTTTTGTATTTTTTAAGATTCTTCAAAAGAATGTCAATTACAAAGCGATTGGTATTTCTATGGACTGG
>CALULP010000041.1 GCA_944321495.1 uncultured Bacteroides sp.
ACAAAAAATCTATAACAACAGGTGGGCTAAGTGGTCAATACTATTTTGGCCAAAAGGGTCAATCATATTGTAGCCAAAGGGGACATTCCTGTTTGGCCAAAAGGGTCAAAGTCGCGTGGCTTTTCCAGTCTTGGCGATGAACTCTTGACCACACACTTTGCATCTCCGCTTTATTTCAAACTTTGCTGCTGGCATAATGCTGATTTTTACTTGTTTGCATTCAACCCGTTTATATTCTGTCGCAGATTTCCTACTTTTTTATCGCGGCACAAATATGGTACAAATATACAATAAAAATCCGAGAAACAAGCAAATCCATCAGAAAGTGTTAAAAATAAAATAGGGCGTAACTCATTGAGCTACACCCTATTTTTCTATGGTTGGTTATCGTTGTTTACCGATACTTACTTCACTTCCTCAAAGTCAGCGTCCTGCACATTGTCACCTTGGTTGCTACTTTGGTTCCCCCCAGCCTGCTGACCGCCGGCATTGGCATTGCCTTGTGCACCCGTGCCGGCCTGGCCGCCTGTTTGGGCATACATTTCTGCACTGGCAGCTTGGAATGCTGTATTCAGTTCTGCCATAGCAGCATCAATAGCAGCGAGGTCTTGGGCCTTATGGGCATCTTTCAGTTTCTGGAGGGCAGATTCAATAGGTGCTTTCTTATCAGCAGGAATCTTATCGCCCAAGTCTTTCAACTGGTTCTCGGTAGTAAATATCATCGAGTCTGCTTGGTTCAGTTTATCCACCTTCTCGCGTTCTTTCTTGTCGGCTTCGGCATTAGCACTGGCTTCGGCTTTCATACGTTCGATTTCCTCTTTGCTTAAACCGCTGGAAGCTTCGATACGAATAGCCTGTTCCTTGCCTGTAGCCTTATCCTTGGCAGATACTTTCAAGATACCATTGGCATCGATATCAAAAGTCACCTCAATCTGAGGAACACCACGGCGGGCAGGTGCGATACCGGTCAAGTTAAACTGTCCAATAGATTTATTCTGTGCTGCCATAGGTCTTTCACCTTGCAATACGTGAATGGTTACCTCCGTCTGATTGTCGGCAGCGGTAGAAAACACCTCACTCTTCTTGCAAGGAATAGTTGTGTTGGCATCAATCAACTTGGTCATCACACCACCCATGGTTTCGATACCCAAGGTCAACGGAGTGACATCCAGCAATACGATGTTGCCCACACCGGCTTCTTTGTTCAATACAGCACCTTGGATAGCAGCACCTACGGCAACTACTTCATCGGGGTTCACACCCTTAGAAGGAACTTTACCGAAGTAGTCTTGAACCAACTTCTGTACGGCAGGAATACGCGAAGAACCACCTACAAGGATAACTTCATCAATATCTGAAGTGCTCAACCCGGCATCGCTCACTGCTTTCTTGCAGGGTTCCAAACAAGCCTGAATCAAGTCGTGGCAGAGTTGCTCGAACTTAGCACGTGTCAGCGTCTTAACCAAGTGTTTGGGTACGCCACCAACCGGCATGATGTAAGGCAGATTGATTTCCGTAGAAGTGGAAGAAGACAACTCAATCTTTGCTTTCTCGGCAGCTTCTTTCAAACGTTGCATAGCCATCGGGTCTGCGGTCAGATCAGCACCCTCGTCGTTTTTGAATTCCTGTACCAACCAATTGATGATGGCTTGGTCGAAATCATCACCACCCAAGTGGGTATCACCGTTGGTAGAAAGCACTTCAAACACGCCGCCTCCAAATTCCAGGATGGAAATATCAAACGTACCACCACCGAGGTCAAACACGGCTACTTTCATATCCTTATTAGCCTTGTCGATACCATATGCCAAAGCGGCTGCAGTAGGTTCGTTCACAATACGCTTAACGTCCAAACCTGCAATCTGCCCGGCTTCTTTTGTAGCCTGACGCTGGGAATCGGAGAAATAAGCAGGTACGGTGATAACGGCCTCCGTAACTTCCTGTCCCAGGTAATCTTCGGCAGTTTTCTTCATTTTCTGAAGAATCATGGCTGAGATTTCCTGCGGAGTATAATGACGCCCGTCAATGTCCACACGCGGCATGTTATTATCGTTTACAACCGGATAAGGCACACGCGAAACCTCTTTCTGAACTTGCCCCCAATTCTCACCCATGAAACGCTTGATGGAGTAAATCGTGCGTTTAGGGTTAGTAATGGCCTGACGCTTGGCAGGGTCGCCCACCTTACGTTCGCCACCGTCTACAAATGCTACTACGGAAGGAGTTGTACGCTTTCCTTCGCTGTTAGCTATTACTACAGGTTCGTTACCTTCAAATACAGCAACACAAGAGTTTGTAGTTCCTAAGTCAATACCAATAATTTTTCCCATGATCGTTATTTTTATTTGTTTATTATTCTGTTTTATATTTGCCTGCCCCATCGGCAGACGCAAAGTAAAGAACAAACCATGTGCCAAAAGCCGAACAAGTACAGGCGGTCAAAAACAATTGTCAGAATACTGCCACTTTGGCAGGAAAGAGATAAAATGAAGGTATAAGATAGGAATGAAAAAATAAAGGCAACCTGCACTGAGGAAGCCTCATGTGCAAGTTGCCGTTATTGGTAAGGATACCGGCAAATTGCCGTTATTCAACGGCTGCGACAGTTCTTTTCAGCTGAAGCACTGACGTACCCGATTCGTCGTATAGTTCAATTACATCCTCTTCAAGCGCGCTAAACGATTTTACAGAGTTGATAGCTTGCAAGATATGGCTTTCCAACGTCATGTCTGGGCATGCCATCATGGTACTGATAACCTGCCCGAAAGTCAGCCCGGTGTTTTCACCATTTTTCTCTCCCAACTCAAATGTGCCATTGATGACATTGCATCCGGCATTGCCGTGCAGGCGTTTTTCCGTTGTGTCAAACTCCAAAAAAGGTTGGTTCTCCAATCCTTTAGGAACGGACGTAACACCCACTAATACTATATCCCAACGCCCATTGAGATTGACAGACTTAACCTCTGCGTCAGCTTCTCTCCGTTGCAGTACCAGGATTGGGCGTTTGGATGAAGCGCACAAAGCAAGGGTTCCATCATCCAATTTACGGTATTTCTTTACTTGAGACAAGGCGGAAAGCACATTCCGCTCCAATGTCATGTCGGGACACATCATGCGGGTGCTGCCCAGTTGTCCCAAGTCTATCTCGCCGGGCTTGGCTGCGACACCCAATACTCCCATCAGGCGATTACATCCGCTATTGCCATACACACGTCCGTCTTTCGTACTGAAACCAATGAATGGAAATGGTTGGTCGGGAGCAGGAACTACCGCCGTACCGTTGAGTTCAATGATATTCCATTCACCTTCAAGGTCGGACACCGTTACTGCATTCTTTACCGAACCACAGGACAGCAACAAAGTCGCCATGCCCAAAGAAAACATTGCTTTTTTCATTCTTGTTATAGTTTTAGTCATTAATCATTCTGCCGGGAAAGTGCTGTCTGTAACCTCCTCGAAGCAGACATGCTTCCTGGCAGGGTGCAAAGATACGCAAAATGACAGAAATAACACCATGTGACAGCCAAACCCTGAAACTTTCTCCAAAGTATTAACCGTAAATTACCTTTTATATGAGAATTAAACAGTATATTTGCTCTCGGAAAGGCAGAGCCAATGCACAGAAAAGCCATTGCCTCCTCCATAGATTGATAAAAGAAGAGTATAACCACACAAAAAACATCACACGCGATGGGTAAAGTCCTTATTATCGGCGCAGGCGGTGTAGGAACCGTAGTTGCGCACAAAGTGGCTCAGAATCCGGATGTATTCACCGAAATCATGATTGCCAGCCGAACCAAATCGAAATGCGATGCCGTAGTGAAGGCCATCGGTAACCCCAACATCAAGACGGCACAAGTGGATGCCGACCAAGTAGATGAGCTGGTTGCCTTGTTCAGCAGCTTCCAGCCGGACATCGTCATCAACGTGGCACTCCCCTACCAAGACCTTACCATTATGGAGGCATGCCTGAAGACGGGTGTCAACTATCTCGACACGGCCAACTATGAGCCGAAAGATGTGGCACACTTTGAATACAGCTGGCAATGGGCTTACAAACAGCGTTTTGAAGACGCCGGATTGACGGCAATCTTAGGATGTGGTTTCGACCCGGGCGTGAGCGGTGTGTACACGGCGTATGCAGCCAAGCATCACTTTGATGAGATACAATACTTGGATATCGTGGATTGTAACGCAGGCAACCACCACAAAGCATTTGCCACCAATTTCAACCCGGAAATCAATATCCGCGAAATTACCCAAAACGGGCGCTATTATGAAAACGGCCAATGGGTTACGACCCAACCACTGGAGATACACAAGCCGCTGACCTACCCCAATATCGGTCCGCGCGAATCTTACCTGCTCTACCACGAAGAACTGGAGTCGCTGGTAAAGAATTTCCCTACCATCAAACGTGCACGCTTCTGGATGACCTTCGGGCAAGAATACCTCACCCACCTGCGCGTCATACAGAACATCGGCATGGCACGCATCGACGAAGTAGAATACAACGGCATGAAAATTGTGCCCCTGCAATTCCTCAAAGCTGTCCTGCCCAACCCACAAGATTTGGGCGAAAATTACGAAGGAGAAACCTCTATCGGATGCCGCATTCGCGGACTGAAAGACGGCAAGGAACATACCTATTATATATATAACAATTGCAGCCATCAAGCAGCCTATAAGGAAACGGGCATGCAGGGCGTAAGCTACACTACCGGAGTCCCTGCCATGATAGGTGCCATGATGTTCTTGAAAGGGCTGTGGAAACGTCCGGGCGTATGGAACGTGGAAGAATTTGACCCCGACCCATTCATGGAGCAACTGAACAAACAAGGGTTGCCTTGGCATGAGATCATGGACAAAGATCTGGAACTTTAACACCCACTTTTCAATATGAACATAGGAGATAAAGCCCCGGAAATATTGGGAACCAACGAAAAAGGGGAAGAAATACGCCTGTCAAGCTACAAAGGCAAGAAGATTGTACTGTACTTCTATCCTAAAGACAATACTTCGGGTTGCACGGCACAGGCATGCAACCTACGCGATAATTATGCCGACCTCCGCAAGGCGGGCTATGAAGTAATTGGCGTGAGCGTGGATGATGCCAAGTCACACCAAAAATTTATCGAAAAGAACGAACTGCCCTTTACCCTGATAGCCGACACAGACAAACAATTGGTAAAGCAATTTGGCGTATGGGGTGAAAAAAGTATGTATGGACGCAAATACATGGGCACTTTCCGTACCACTTTCATCATTAACGAAGAAGGGGTTATAGAACGTATCATCTCCCCCAAAGAGGTGAAGACCAAGATCCATGCCTCACAAATATTGTAACACAAGTATATTAACCAACAAAACACTATACCAACGTGGCAAAGAAAGACGAATTGAACTTTGAGAACGAAAACGGAACCCAAACGCCAAATACAAAAAAAATGGAAGCCCTGAAAGCTGCCATGGACAAAATAGAAAAAGCTTTCGGCAAAGGTTCTATCATGAAAATGGGTAACGAAGATATCGAACCGATTGATGTAATACCCACAGGTTCCATCGGACTGAATGCGGCCTTGGGCGTAGGTGGATATCCCCGAGGACGAATCATTGAAATTTACGGTCCCGAGTCTTCCGGTAAAACGACTTTGGCCATACACGCCATTGCGGAAGCGCAAAAGATGGGAGGCATTGCCGCATTCATCGATGCGGAGCATGCATTCGACCGATTCTATGCTTCCAAACTCGGTGTAGACGTGGACAATCTGCTCATTTCCCAGCCCGATGATGGCGAGCAGGCGTTGGAAATTGCCGACCAACTGATACGCTCATCAGCTATTGACATCATCGTCATCGATTCAGTAGCCGCTTTAACCCCCAAAGCCGAAATCACGGGAGATATGGGAGAAAATAAAGTCGGACTACAAGCCAGGTTAATGTCGCAGGCCCTGCGTAAACTGACAGGTACCATCAACAAGACACAGACAACATGCATTTTCATCAACCAGCTTCGTGAAAAAATCGGTGTAGCATTCGGCAATCCCGAAACGACCACCGGTGGCAATGCCTTGAAATTCTACGCTTCAGTACGCATCGATATCCGACCCGGACAAACCATCAAGAACGGTGATGAAGTAATAGGACGACAAACTAAAGTGAAAGTAGTAAAAAACAAAGTAGCTCCCCCTTTCCGCCGCGCAGAGTTTGACATCATGTTTGGCGAAGGCATATCACGTGCAGGAGAAATCATAGACTTGGGAGTCGACCTTGACATCATCAAGAAAAGTGGCTCTTGGTTCAGTTACAAAGACACAAAATTAGCCCAAGGGAGGGATGCTTCCAAACAAACTATTCAGGACAATCCCGAACTGGCAGAAGAACTGGAAACCTTGATTTTCGAAGAACTGAAAAAGGAGAAATAAAACATCCTCATCAGATTCTGACAAGAGAAAGAGGTGTATCACAATGTAGCCCAATCTATCCTCCGGGAGGGGAGAATTTTGGAATTTTCCGCATTGTGATACGACCTCTTTTTGCAAATTTAGGTACAAAAAAACAGTCATTATCCTTACACAGGACTGCTTACTTTTTCATCCGTACCTCATACAAGTCACTACGCCGGTCCTTGAGATTGCGCACACTACCATAAGTATGAAGTTCGTTAAGCAAGTCAAGATCCACATCAGACACCAGAATCATCTCAGTATTCGGAGTAGCCTCGGCACGCTTGCCATCGGTAGGGAACGTAAAGTCACACGGGGTGAATACACCACTTTGTGCATACTGTATATCCATGTTGTGTACGCGCGGTAAATTGCCCACACTACCGGCTATGACTACAAAGCATTCATTTTCGATGGCACGGGCATGGGCACACACTTGCACGCGGCTATAGGCGTTTTGCGTATCGGTCATGAAAGGTACGAAAAGAATTTGCATCCCTTGGTCTGCCATGATACGCGACAGCTCAGGGAATTCAACATCATAACATATCAGCACCCCAATCTTTGCACAATCTGTTTCAAATGTGCGAAGCAGACGTCCGCCATTCAGTCCCCAAGTCTTTATCTCATCAGGGGTAACATGTATCTTCTCATACATCTCATAAGTGCCATCGCGCCGGCATAAGAAACCGACATTGTACAAGCGCCCGTCTTCCTTGATAAGAGGCATACTACCAGTAATGATATTAATGTTATAACTGATGGCCAACTTCAAGAAACGGTCACGGATGTCATCGGTATATGTAGCCAGGCCACGTATTGCCTCCGACTCGGTACGGTCGTTGAAATTGGCCATGAGCGGAGCATTGAAATACTCGGGGAAAAGGACAAAATCACTCTGGTATCCCGACACCGAATCCACAAAAAACTCGACTTGTTCAAACAGGTCATCCAGTGTCTTATAGGCACGCATCTGCCACTGCACAAGCCCCACACGTACCGTCGTCTTTGGACTGATATAATCCTGCGTAGGAGGCTGATAATAGATGTTGTCCCATTGAAGCAGACAAGCATAATGCTTGGATTCTTCATCATTCGGCAAATAATTGCGCATGACTTTCCGCACGTGGAAATCGTTACTCAGCTGGAAAGTAAGTACAGGGTCGTATATTTCTTTTTGGCGTACTTTGTCTATGTACTCTTTAGGACGCATCTGATCGGCATATTTGTGATAATTGGGTATGCGCCCGCCAAACATGATGGCTTTCAGGTTAAGTTCCTCACAAAGTTCTTTACGGTATTCGTACATACGTCGGGCCAGACGCAATCCCCGGTAATCAGGATGGATGAACACCTCAATTCCGTAGAGGATGTTACCCTTTGGATTATGCGTATTGAAAGTCTCACGTCCGGTCACTTGTGCGTAAGTATGGTCATTTTTCACTTTATCATAATCCACGATAATGGAAAGGGCACAACCCACTATCTTATCATCCACCACCGTCACAATTTGTCCTTCAGGAAAGATACGTATCAGTTTCTCAATTTGTGCGTGTGTCCAAAACACATCGCTCCCGTCGGCGTAAACACGAGTAAATGATTGTGCCAGTTGGTCGTAATCTTCAATCTGAAGGTTACGGATTTGTACTTTGTTGATTTTTGGCAATTCCATATCAAAATAAATCTTAATACCTATCTTGCTTTTTTACCTCATGAATCAAAACTTCAGAAACGTACCTGCACCTGTGCCTGCACCAAGTTGGAAGCATCAGAGGTGCGGGGCACACGGCGCGTGTACTGCACCTGCAAACGGCACTTGGGATAAAACCACCACTGAAGTCCACCCACATAATTCGTCTGCTTCAAATCACGGTCGCAGTCACGATTCAAATAATCATAAGAAGCAATCAAATCCACATGCGGAAGTACATGTACGGCAGCCGTAGCATAAGCTCCCTCGCTATGAATACTTGCATCGCACCCACGCAGGTACTCCGTCCTTACATCGACATATCGGAACTTCAGCAGGGTACCTACTGCCCAACGGTTACGCGTATAACTCTGCCCCACATGGATAGCCGGATTCACGGCAGACTCTCCCACGGCGCATCCCCTACCCCTTATAAATGACCCGCCCACAGCAAGCCATTCGGCCGGATTCAACTTAAGGCTTCCTACAATATCCTTTTGCCGGTTACCATCTTTACGATTGATACCCTGCCCGTTCATAAGTGCCAAATGATAATCCAGCAGTCCATCGAACACGGTGCCATAAAGCATGATGCCAAGGTCGCGCCCACCGCTCGAGCTATAGAGAGGATCGCTCGAATCGATACCTGCCAAGTAGCTGACTGCTTGCGAATAGCAATTCACCAGTTCGACAACAGTAGGCGACAAAGGGTTCTCAAAGGTATACATTGTCTTAAACTGCCCCATACGTACCGTAAGGCCGGGCAGGAAAGTGTATTCCGTATATGCCTCAAGCACCTTGGGCGAACCGGCGAGACTAAACATGAAGTAACACGACCAGTGGTCGGTAATGCGCCCACGCGCCATAAGTATGGCACGAGCTATATCAAAGGTATTACTACGTTCAGTTGGGCCATCCTGATAGGTATATCCCAATTGCATGTAACCCTCCAAGGTGATACGTTCTTTCAACGTATTGAGGACGGTTGTAACAGGACGCGATGGAGAAGGCTGTTCCTGTGCGTGGCATACGGTAGCCAGCGCACCGATGCACAGGGCGAGGAGTAGTCTTTTCATGATAGTATAAAATAAGGCAACCCGCCTCGGAGCCTTGACATGCACCTTGCGGATTGCCTGGATTCTAATAAAAAATTATACTTATTCGTTAATAGCGGCAATGCCCGGAAGAACCTTTCCTTCGATGGCTTCGAGCAATGCGCCACCACCGGTAGATACGTAAGATACTCCACCAGCCAAGCCAAACTTATTGACGCAAGCTACAGAGTCACCCCCACCTACAAGAGAGAATGCTCCGTTCTTGGTAGCTTCAACAACGGCCTCACCAATGGCACGTGAACCGTGTGTAAAGTTGTCGAACTCGAACACACCGGCAGGACCATTCCAAAGAATAGTCTTAGAACCCTTGATAACATCAGCAAAGAGTTTCTCTGTCTCGGGGCCTATATCAAGTCCTTCCCATCCATCGGGAATTTCGTTTACCTTACAGAACTTCGTGTTGGCATCATTCGAGAACGAATCGGCAATCTTGGCATCCGTAGCCAATACCAAGTTCACGCCTTTGTCTTTTGCCTTCTTCAGCAGGTCAAGAGCCAAGTCGAGCTTGTCATCTTCGCAAATAGAGAGGCCAATCTTGCCACCCAATGCCTTGGTAAAGGTGTAAGTCATACCACCGGCAATAATCAAGTTGTCTACCTTGTTCAGCAAGTTTTCGATGATGTCAATCTTGCTGGACACTTTCGAGCCACCCATAATAGCGGTAAAAGGACGGTGGATATCGTTCAGCACCTTATCAACAGCTTTTACTTCCTTCTCCATCAGGTAACCGAACATCTTGTGGTCTTTGTCAAAATATTTAGCGATGAGTGCCGTAGAAGCATGTGCACGGTGAGCTGTACCGAAAGCATCGTTCACATAACAATCGGCATACGAAGCAAGTTTCTTGGTAAATTCTTTCTGGCTTTCTTTTACTGCTGCCTTGGCTGCTTTCTTTTCTTCATCGCTGGCATCTTCAGCCAAGCCACGAGGTTTCCCTTCTTCTTCAGCATAGAAGCGCAGATTTTCCAACAAAAGCACTTCACCCGGCTTCAAAGCTGCGGATTTCTGAGCTGCTTGTTCGCCCATGCAATCATCCGCAAACTGAACGGAAGTGCCCAGCAATTCCTCAAGGTGCTTAATGATGTGTTTCAGCGAGAACTTATCCGTTACTCCTTTCGGACGTCCCAAATGAGAGCCGATAATGATACTTCCGCCATCGGCCAAAATCTTCTTCAACGTAGGAAGAGCGGCACGCATACGAGTGTCGTCCGTAATGTTGAAATTCTCGTCCAAGGGCACATTGAAGTCCACACGGACGAATGCCTTCTTACCGGCAAAGTTGAATTGATCGATTGTCATAACTTTATTGTTTTAAAAGTGTTACAATAGTCTACTATTCGCACCCGCAAAGGTAATATTTATTTTGATAGAATGGTTAAGATTGGCAAGTTTTTTATATGAATGCCAAGTGCATTAATCCATGCCATGTAACTCTCTATACTCCTTGCACCATGCCTTTAACCCACACAAGTCACATTTGGGCGAACGAGCGGTACACGTATAACGTCCATGTAGGATAAGCCAATGATGAGCGATTGGTATATCTGATTCGGAAATGTTTTTCACCAACTCACGCTCTACGCTCAAAGGGGTAGTACATTTATTTGACACCAGTCCTAAGCGGTGGCTTACACGGAACACATGCGTATCTACCGCCATCGTAGGTTTGTTAAACGCAACGGATTGCACTACATTAGCGGTCTTCCGACCCACACCGGGTAGTTTTACAAGCTCGTCCAACTCACTTGGCACCTGCCCATGAAAATCATTCACCAACATACGGGCCATGCCGACCAAGTGTTTTGCCTTATTATTAGGATAAGATACGCTTCGTACATATTCATACACCACCTCAGGCGTAGTAGAAGCCAAGGCTTCGGGCGTAGGGAAATCACGGTATATGGCCGGTGTCACCATGTTGACCCTCTTGTCCGTACATTGGGCAGAAAGGATTACAGCAATAATCAGTTGGAAAGGATTGTCATAATGAAGTTCCGTCTCAGCCACAGGCATATTTTGCCGAAACCAAGATATAACGCCTTCGTATCGTTCTTTTTTTCTCATCGCAACTTGTTCTTATGGTAATGGGGAGATACTTTCAGATAGAAATAAAAAGTGGAAATCACTGTAAGACATGCTCCAAACAAATAAGCCCGGTCAAAACTGCTTACCTCGGCTATGTATCCTCCAGCCAACATACCGATGCCAATGCCTACATCCCACGATGTAAGGTAAGTAGAAGTAGCCGTACCACGCTGGCTGTTGGGTGCCAAGTTTACAAACAAGGTATTATAGGCAGGAAACATGATACCGAAACCTACCCCCAACATCAAAGCAATGGTAAAGAACAACACCCGGCATACCGAAACATCCCAACGAATCACTTCCACGCATCCGGACAAGAGGGAAAAGCTTAATATTACAATATAAAGCCCCACCTTAATGACTTGTGTTACTTTGCCTTTATCTACCAATCGGCCTGAGAACAAGCGTGATATAGCCATTCCCACCGCCATGCACGTAAAGAAGAAACCCGTAGATACTTCAAGTCCTATCTGACGGGCATACATGGCCACATAGTTAGTAGTCATACCATAAGGTATGGAAAGTAACAACAAGCCCAGACCCGCCGGAAGTCCCTTGAGCAGGATAAAGCGATCAAGTGAAATCGGGTCACGTTTCACCGGAGGTTTATAGGGTGTTTTCACCAGCGAAGCACATACCATACCTGCCGCGCACGACAACAGGGAACTGGTGAATATCCACGTATATGAAACTCCTGCATCGTGCATAAACAAGCCTACCATAGGACCGATAGACATAGCAATGTTGTTGGCCAAGCCATAATATCCCAATCCTTCTCCCCTACGTGAAGATGGCATGATATCAATGACAACGGTATTACCCCCTACCGTCACCATGCCGAACGAGACGCCATGAACAATACGGAACATAACGAACAACGTCAGAGTTCCTGCCACCAAATAACCGCCAAAAATAGCCGTAAAAATAAAATAAGCCACCAAGTAAAGAGGCTTGCGGGCAAACGTATCAAGCAAGTAGCCTGAAAACGGGCGAATGCACAAGGCAGCTATGGTATAACAGGAAAGAACCACGCCAATCATGGCTTTGTCGGCATTGAATACTTCAGACAAATAAAAAGGAAGTACCGGCATCATCAGCCAAAAACCGAAATAAAGCAAGAAGTTTGCCGATAAAATCAAGCAATAACTTGGAGTGATAAGCTTATCTTTCATTTTCCCAAATGATGAATTTAAACGAAAGATGAAGAATTATGCTTCTACATGATAATTCTTCATCCTTCATTTATTTTAATAATATGTCACTATGCGGACTCAAACTCACGCAAGAAGCGCACGTCGTTCTCCGAGAACAAACGCAAGTCGCTCACGCGATACTTCAAGTTGGCGATACGCTCAATCCCCATTCCTAAAGCATAGCCGCTATACACTTTGCTATCGATTCCGCATGCGTCAAGGACAGCAGGATCTACCATGCCACATCCTAAAATTTCTACCCAACCTGTATGTTTGCAGAAAGGACATCCCTTACCCCCACAAATGTTACAGCTGATATCCATCTCGGCACTTGGCTCCGTAAAGGGGAAGTACGATGGACGCAAACGGATACGCGTGTCTTCACCAAACATTTCCTTGGCAAAAAGCAGAAGAACCTGTTTCAAGTCGGTAAATGACACACCTTTGTCTACATACAATCCTTCCACCTGGTGGAAAAAGCAATGTGCACGATAGCTGATAGCCTCGTTGCGGTACACACGTCCCGGGCAGATGATTCGAATAGGAGGCTGGGCGTGTTCCATAGAACGTACCTGCACGCTGCTGGTATGCGAGCGGAGAATGATATTTTTCGTCACGTCTTGCTCATTGACATCAATAAAGAACGTATCCTGCATATCCCTCGCGGGATGATCTGCTGCAAAATTCAGTTTTGTGTACACGTGCAAGTCATCTTCCACCTCCGGACCTTCTGCAATGCTGAAACCTTGACGGGCAAAGATATCAATAATCTCACTCCGCACGATGGAAAGTGGATGGCGCGTTCCTAAGCCTACAGGATAGGCAGTACGGGTCAAGTCAAGGTCATGGGCATGAGGATCAAGATTATCAAACGATTCCTTAAGGGCTGCTATTTTCTCTTGCGCTCTGTTTTTCAACTCATTCAGGCGCATGCCCACTTCTTTCTTCTGTTCGGCGGGCACAGCCCGGAAGTCAGCCATCAACGCATTAATAACGCCTTTCTTGCTGAGGTATTTGATACGCAACGCTTCCACTTCATCAACGTTGCCGGCCTGCAAAGCCTCTACTTCTTTCAGAAGTTGTTCAATCTTAGCTATCATAATATAAAAAGTATATATCCAGTTAAAACGTTGCAAAGATAATGCTTTATCGCTTACTTCGCATGTCTATTTTTGTAAAATCACTCCTTATCACCCGGAAGTTCACCACGCAAGTGCTCAACCCAGATGCGCGCAGCACATTCCACCATGCGGGGACAAGGACGTTTAGCATAATATTCAGAAGTGCGTTCCGATGCCTGAGGCGAATTCACTGGCTTCTTCAGCCCCAACAGTTCGGCACAAATGAGCGATCCATTACGCCGTTTGAACTCGGCTGCCAATCGCTGGACAAGTGCATAGTTGGCCGATTTCGCAGCACGGTCATCCCCTCGCAAGGCACATTGCTCCAGTCCGGCCAACATGAACAAGCCACACGCCGTACCACACGTCATACGCATCCGCCCGATACCGGCGCCAAAAGAAGCAGACATGTGCAAAGCCTGCTCACGGGTAAAGCCGTACATGTCTGCAAATGCCGCCACAACGGATTGTGAGCAATTAAAGCCGCTCTTAAACAACTCTACAGCATGTGTTATTCTTTCTTCAAGTTCCATAAAAGACTTCTTTATTTTTTATTTATATCGGTTTACTTATCCTTACATTCATACAGTACCTCACAGTAGTAAGACAACATCCTCCGGACACATTCATCCTCCCAAAGCCTCAACCAGAAGCAGAAGATTGAGCACCGTTACCACTCCTGCAATGATATAAAGTATGCATGCGCTCAAACGGCTGTTGGCATATTTGCCCATCACCCGGCGTGACGAGGTAAGGCTGACCTGAAGAAATACAGTGAAAGGCAACTGAATACTGAGCACCATCTGAGACACAAGCAACCCCTGAAAAGGATCGGCAATAAAACAAATCAACACCAACGCTACCCCCAAAGACAGGAGAACGCCCACTTGAGAATGGCTATCTCGTATATGATATGATTCGCCAAAGATGCCGGCAAAAATGGAACCAGCCGCCATACCACTGGTGATAGTACTTGACACACCTGCCATAAGCAATGCCAAAGCAAAAACAACGCCCGCATTTCCTCCCAGCAAAGGTCGTAGCAACGCCTGAGCTTGTTGCAGTTCTTCAACCTGCACGCCTTGACTAAAAAAGGCGGAAGCCGCCAGCAATATCATTGCACTGTTGATAGCCCACCCTACGAGCATGGAAAACAACGTATCAAACAACTCATATTTCAATTTGCTCCGTATAGATACCTCACCTTGCTTATTATATTCGTGGCTCTGGATAACTTCGGAATGCAAGAACAAGTTATGGGGCATCACTACTGCACCAAGCACACTCATTACCACTATCATACTTCCTTCCGGGAAAGAAGGGGTTACCCATCCCTCTAAGGCCAGTGGCCAGTCAATGTCTACCAAGAAAAGCTCATACAAAAACGACAGCCCAATGACAGACACGAAAGCAATAATGGCGCGCTCTATTTTCTTATAAGAATTGGTAAAGAGCATGATGGATACAAACACAGTAGTAAGCACTGCCCCCCACACAATAGGAATATCCAGTAACATCTGCAAGGCAATAGCCCCACCCAAGATTTCCGCCAACGAAGTAGATATGGAAGCCAGCACTGCCGTAGCCAGTATGGGGCGTGAAACCCAACGAGGTGTATATTTCGTGGCAGCCTCCGAAAGGCACAATCCCGTGACGATGCCCAAATGTGCCACATTGTGTTGCAAAATAATGAGCATCACCGTAGAAAGCGTCACAACCCATAACAGGCCGTAACCAAATTCCGATCCGGCAGCAAAATTAGATGCCCAGTTCCCCGGGTCAATAAACCCAACCGTGACCAACAACCCCGGTCCGATATACCGGAAAAAGTCCAGTCCGCCCAAGTATCGTTTGTGGTCCTTGCGTTTCAGGTCTTTGATGATATTCTTCATTGCCTCATCCCTATTATGGATAAATACATGTAGAAAACGAGAACCCGTGGGGGCTCTCGTTCCTATGTATAGATGAAAGAGTGCTCAATACCCTATCTCATGTAATGCCCGGCACAATTGGTCTGGACATGAAGTAGTCTTCATGCCACAACGGATGCCTTCGAGTTTGGCGATAACCTCCTGCACAGGCATGCCTTTCACCAAGCGACAGATACCTTGCAAGTTCCCATTGCATCCGCCTTCGTAAGAAACATCTTTCAGGATGCCGTTTTCCACCTCAAAGTCTATCTGGGTACTACAGGTTCCGTAAGTTTTATAATGGTATTCCATTTTATACTATAATATAAAATTACTCTTCACTTTCCTCAGGTTTCATATTGGTGTACACCGTCTGTACGTCATCAAATTCTTCAAGACGTTCAATCATCTTATTAATGGTTTCACGATGTTCGGAGGTCACGTCTTTCAAGTCATTGGGGATATAAGTGAAATCACCGCCCACATCTTCAAAACCTTGTTCTTCCAAATGTTTCTGGATGGCAGCATAGCTCTTGGGATCCCCGTAAATGGTAATGGTTCCTTCTTCGTCATCCACATCGAAATCTTCATCAACATCATAATCAATCATGTCAAGCAAGAATTCCTCCATGTCCATACCTTCCTTTTTCTTGAAAGTGAACATGCATTTGTGGTCAAACAAAAAAGCCAGCGACCCCATAGTTCCAAGGTTACCCCCGAATTTATTGAACACAGAACGCACATCGGCTACGGTACGGGTAGGATTATCGGTCAATGTATCGACGAAAATGGCGATGCCATGAGGGCCGTATCCCTCGTAAGTCATACCTTTGTAATCACTTTGGTCTTTACCCATAGCGTTCTTGATGGCACGCTCGATGTTGTCTTTCGGCATGTTTTCGCGCTTACAGGTAGCGATGATAGAACGTAATGCCGGATTGTTTTCAGGTTCGGGACCTCCTGCCTTTACGGCAATGGCTATTTGTTTACCCAAGCGGGTAAATGTTTTGGCCATATGGCCCCATCTTTTCAATTTTGTAGCTTTTCTATATTCAAACGCTCTTCCCATTGGATTTTATGTTTTAGTGATTAATATTTTAGTTATCGCAATTTCGCACCGAGTTTGTTCTCAAGATTAGCCACAAGTTTCGACATGATTTTATCTATCTGTTTGTCATTAAGCGTGGCATTTTCATCTTGCAACCAGAAGCTTACGGCATAACTCTTTTTGCCCGGTTCGAGGTTTTTGCCTTCGTACACATCGAACAAAGATACGCCCTTCAGCAACTTTCTCTCGGTTTCATAGGCAATCTTCTCTACCTCGGAAAAGGGCACATCTTTGTCAAGCAAAAGAGCAAGGTCGCGCTTCACCACAGGATATTTGGACAACTCTGTAAAGTTAACTTGCTGGTTCTTGATGGCTTTCATCAGTTCCTTCCAGTTTAGGTCGGCAAAATAGACTTCAGCGTCAATGTCGAACATCCGCAAGACTTTGTGAGCCACTACACCAAACGTTGCCAGCCTCTTTCCGTTGCGAAGATTGATGCCAAGTGCGGTGGCATAGATGTCATCTTCCACAGGTGCTATCACCATGTCGCGCATGCGCAACCCCAAACGAGTGAAGATGTTCTCCACATAAGCTTTCAGTTCGTAAACAGAAGATGCTTCATCAGGATGTGCCCACGAATTGGATACACGCTTGCCGGTGACCCACAAGCCCAAATGATAATCTTCAGCATATGGAGCCAAAGCCTTGTCGGGATTCTTCTTTTCCTCATGGAAATAATAGCAATTGCCGAACTCGAAGAACTTCAAATCGGGATTCTTGCGGTTTGCGTTGCGTGCTATGCTTTCCAACCCGCCGAACAGTAAGGTTTGTCGCATGGCGTTGAGATCCGTGCTCAAAGGGTTAAGCAACATCACAAGGTTTTGCGACGGATAGCAAGCCAATCCATCATAATAGGCTGCACGAGTCAGCGAGTTGTTCATGATTTCATTGAATCCGCATCCCACGAGTTGCTCGGATACCAGATTTTGCAACTTATTCGATTTGTCGTGTTCGTTCTTGGGAATAAGACTGGACTTCAACGAAGTAGGTATTTCCACATTGTTATAACCGTAAATGCGCAGGATGTCTTCAATAACATCGCACGGACGTTGTACATCCACACGATAAGGAGGCACATCAAGGGTAAGCCGTTCGGCCGTCTCGCCCACGATTTTCATATCCAAGCTGGTAACGATGCTCCGGATAGTATCTGCCGGTATGTGTTTGCCTACCAAGGCGTCCACACCGGCATAGTCCAATTCAACCCGGAAATCAGGGAAAGAACCTGTACATACATCTTTGATTTCAGAAGATATGGTACCTCCGGCCAAATCTTTCACCATAAGGGCAGCCAGCTTCAAGCAATAGATGACAGAGTTCGGGTCAATGCCGCGCTCGAAACGGAAAGAAGCATCGGTGTTCAATCCGTGCCTGCGGGCTGTCTTGCGAACCCATGTAGGATGGAAATATGCACTTTCCAGGAAAACATCGGTTGTCTTTTCTGTGGAGCCGGAATCAAGTCCGCCAAACACACCGGCAATACACATGGGAGCCTCAGTGTTGCATATCATAAGATCCCGGGCATCAAGCGTACGCTCTACACCATCCAGTGTAGTAAACTTCGTACCTTGGGGCATAGTCTTCACGATAACATGATGTCCCTTAATAGTATCGGCATCGAAGCAATGCAGTGGTTGACCGAAAGCATGAACAATATAGTTAGTAACATCTACCACATTGTTAATGGGACGCAAACCTATGGCGCGCAGACGCGTTTGAAGCCATTCGGGACTTTCTTTCACCGTTACACCTTTCACCGTTACGCCGGCATAGTGCGGACAAGCTTCAGCATTCTCCACAGTGACAGGAATATCCAAATCGTGATTTTCCACGCGGAAAGCGTCTACCTCCGGACGGTGCAGATGTGCAGGTTTTCCATGACGCACCAAATAAGCATAAAGGTCGCGTGCTACACCGTAGTGAGAGCAGGCATCAGCACGATTAGGCGTAATGTCCACCTCAAGCACATAGTCGCTCTGCAAATTGTAATAGTCTTTAGCCAAAGTACCGGGTACAGCATCGGCAGGTAAAACGATGATACCCGAATGGTCGGTACCTATGCCAATCTCGTCTTCGGCACATATCATGCCATTCGATTCAATACCGCGAAGTTTTGATTTCTTGATGGTAAAACATTGGTCCCCATCGTATAACTTTGTGCCCAAGGTTGCCACCACCACTTTTTGTCCTGCGGCGACATTAGGTGCGCCGCACACTATCTGGACAGGCTCTCCCCCCTGCCCCAAGTTAACGGTAGTAACATGCATGTGGTCGGAGTTAGGGTGCGGTTCGCACGTCAGCACTTCGCCGATGACCACGCCTTCCAGCCCACCTTTCACTGCTTGCACTTCTTCCACACTTCCGGTTTCCAACCCGATAGAGGTAAGCGCTTCAGCCACTTCGACCGGTGCCAGGTCGAAGTCAAGGTAATCTTTCAACCAATTATAGGATATGTTCATATCGCATTATGTTTTTATTTCCTCATTTTGACCCGCAAAGGTAATAAGATTTTTCGACTGGAAGCGTATACATCTATAAGAAAATAACGTTCACCCTTTTATCATGGTGTCCATTTGTTAAATGCTGCGGATGCACTGGGACATTGGCGGAACGCTACAGCAAAGCCCGGGTGCTAATAAGACGGGGCGAGATGACTGACCCAGTTCTTGATGGCATTTTGACTTGCTCCGTTCAACAGTTTGCCGTCTTGCCACTCCAAATTGGGATATGTTCGTTTCAATTCTCTTACACTGTTGCTTATTCCACTGCCGCCGGATGTGGCAAACGGCACGAGTGTCTTGCCTTTCAGATTATAACTCTCGATGAATGTATTGATGATTCGTGGAGCCTGGTTCCACCAGATGGGATAGCCGATGAAAACGACATCGTAAGTAGCGACATCCAGCTTAGTGTCTTTTAATGCCGGACGTGCCTGCGGATTGTTCATTTCCACCGAACTGCGCGACTGCCTGTCGTTCCAGTCAAGGTCATCGGAAGTGTAGGCTTGTTGCGGAACAATCTCGTACAAAGTGCCACCTGTAACGTCCGCAATCGTCCGCGCGGCTTTGGCGGTCGTGCCTGTGGCTGAGAAATACACGACCAATGGTTTACTTTCGGTTTGCATATTCTTTTCTCCTTTGTCCTGTGCGCAGGCGGCAAAGCTTATAGCCATTGCCATCGCCAATGTCAATATAATCTTGTTCATAAATCGGTTGTTCTCATTAGTGTCCACTAAAAAATCATAGGAGTTCTTTGAAATTATTGAAATTCAATTTGTTATAATCAGTTTTGGAGAGAACGGATTTGAATTTACTTTTGTGGTAATTTTCAAGCCGTTATGCATAA
>CALULP010000042.1 GCA_944321495.1 uncultured Bacteroides sp.
AAACCCACTTGCGTGACCTGTTCGACAAGACTAATTTCAATGATGTCAAAGTTCTAAATGATCCCCTGATTCCGGGGCTTTTTGATTAATTGTTTAACTCGTCCCATTTTAACGGGACACTAATGGTAAACTATATAAAAATATGTACGCAACATTAGTTCAAAAGAATCAAGTAAAACCAATCGCCATCTATGTGCATGGACTTGGCTCTGGAGCTGCATCTACTACAGTCCGTACAGTGCGTAAAGTATTCTCTGAATACGAGTGGATAGCAATTGAGGTAAATGAAAATCCATTTGAATCGGTAGAAAAAATCAATGCTACTATCAGTGAGTTCAAGCCATCTTTATTAATCGGTACTTCATTAGGCGGATATTATGTTTTTTATGCTGATGCTCCATGTGCGACAAAGGTGATTTGCAATCCGGCAATGAATATAGCGGAACTTATCCGTTCCAAGATAGGATTCGGGACATATTCTTATTTTGTCGAACGACAGGATGGCAAAACTGAATATACACTTGACGAAGCGGTTTGCAGACATTTCATGGAATATAGCAAGAGTCATAAGGCCGTGAACGGGACAAGAAATTATGCATTGTTCGCTGTACATGACGAACTTATAGGAGATGCCGATATGCTTGAAAATATGGCAGCAGTTTTCGAATCCGGTTACAGATTATTGTTGGATTCCAAAGGAGGACACCGACTCCGGGCAGCATCCTTAAAATTGTTGCACGAAAAAATAACTTAAGAATAAATATAACCATTATGAAAACTATAGAAGGACATGATGTGTCACAGACAACATTGAGCAAAGTGCACTTGAAGCATTCTTCCCATTAATGTGTTAAATAATCGAATTAATTATGTCGTATTTACCAAGATGTTGCACTGGATGCTACAAGTTTTTATTAACTTTACCCGCAACCAACAAGATGCAATATGTTACAACTTCAAAAATACACATGGTTGATAGATACTATCCGTAAAGCAGGAAAGATTTCTTTAGAGGAGATTTCCAACCGTTGGGAGCGCAACAAAGACTTGAGTGATTACAAGCCTTTGAGCCGTGCTACATTCAACCGATGGAAAGATGCGATTTTCAGCCAGTTCGGAATTATCATCTCTTGTCAAAGGTCTGGTGGTTATCTTTATTACATAGAGAATCCGGAGGACATTGATGAAGATGAATTGAAAAAATGGATGCTCGACTCATTTGCCGTAAGTAACCTGATCAGCGAGAACCTTTCATTGAAAGACCGGATTCTGGTCAACAAAATTCCATCCGCCCACAATCATTTGGCCACATTGCTTGAAGCGATGAGGGAAAACCATGTTGTAACAATCACTTATTGTAGGTTCAACAAGTCCAACAGCCACACATTCCCAATCGAGCCTTATTGCGTAAAGCTGTTTGAAAACCGATGGTATGTTCTGGCCCACAATATACATTATGATGATTACCGGATTTACGGACTGGATCGCATAGAAGATTTGAAAATGACAATGGATACATTCAAACTTCCGAAAAACTTTTCCGCATCAGATTACTTTTCCTATTATTATGGAATTATAGCCGACAGCAATATAAAGCCCGTGCGTATGGTCATCAGAGCCTACCGTAACCATATCCCATATATGAACTCGCTTCCTTTGCATCATAGCCAGAAGTTGCTGGAAGATAACGGTGAATATGCAGACTTTGAATTGTACCTTGCTCCTACATTCGATTTTATAATGAGGCTACTCAGCGCAGGAGCCATGATAGAAGTCATTTCTCCGGAATCTCTAAGAAAGACATTGAAAGGATGGGTGTCAGATATGTACAACTTGTATAAAAACGATTGACCATGCAGGATTTCGCTGCAATAAATTTTGAAACGACCAAAGGACGGCATCCAGTACATGTAATGTGAGAATAGTGGTAATGAGTAATGTAAGATCGCCGAAAAATTCTATAGTATTATATTTCATGATTCACAACTCTCACTTATTTAATTGTTTGAATGATAATGATAATTAAAATATGATATTATGTTATATATAAATAATTGGAGCATAAAAATGCTTGAACAAAAATACTCTAATTATAAGGTGACTACATATTGTCCATCTGGCTCATGGCAAACAAGTCGTTATATTCAGGTTCATATTGATGAGTATAACGATAAAAATTTACATTATGAATATAGAATTGATGGTAATTGGGAAGGCAGAGTTGAACTGCATTTCGAAGGTGATGACTGGGAAACAAAATATGGTTTTTTAATTGACCGTTTGATAAATAATACTCAAAATTGCGATGAACTTACATGGTCGGAATGGAATTATGGTTATCGCTGCCAACATTCGAGTAAGATTAATACAATCGAGGAATTATACCAGACTATGTCATATATGATAGAACTCTTTGATAATCTTATTCGGAGTTTAACATCAGAAATTCCTGTTTTTGAAGAGAAGGCTATAAGTTGTGATAGGATTCTCCCTCTTAAAGATTGTACGGTAGATATTTTTGAAAAGAAATATGACGATATTGTACGACTTCACTTGACCATTCCCAATTACCAAAGGATATATTGTTGGGAAGAAAATAATGTCAAATGCCTGCTTAATGATGTATTTGAACATATCAGTTCCAATAACACAACACCTTATCGTTTGGGAACGATTATTCTTCATTCGCATGAAAGTAAGTATGATATAATAGATGGACAACAGAGGCTTGTAACATTGGCATTGCTGCTTGCTGAAGTGGGTATAAAAACATGCCTGCTAGAAGAAAAGTTCTCGTCAAAACGTTCGATAGAATATATTAAGTATAACAAATATATTATTCATGAATATGCACAACGGCATCTGAACATACGTGATAAAGTGGAAAAATTATTAAGTCTGTTGGAGTTTAATGTGCTTGTTTTACAAAATACATCCATTGATTTAGCATACACTTTTTTCTCCAATCAGAATTCTCGCGGTATTGCACTATCTGACTATGACCTTCTCAAAGCTCATCATCTCAGATATATTCCTTCCGCTTTTGAGCAGCAGTCTAAGCATGCAGCGGAAGTATGGAACAAAATGATAGAGGATGGTAGAAAAAATACTGATCCGACTACCACTCCCGATTATATAAGGACTTTGGACACTTACATATATCGCCTTAGGAGATGGATGCGTAAGAAAGTGTGCGATGACAGTACCGACAATTATAGAATCAAGCGTGAATATGAGGCTGCTCCTATTATCGAAGAAGTTCCCCCATTCGGTGAAAGATTTTATTTCAATGAGCCTATACAAGGAGGGTCACATTTTTTCTCATACGTAGAGCAACATATAAACAAGTACCGTTCTTTCAGTAAGACAGAAGAGTATACTGTTCTTCATAACACAATGCAGGGCGGTAGTGACCAATGGTATAGAGACATTATCGAAAGTATTTTATTCTGTTACTTTCTGAAATTTGGTGCATATTACCTTTCTGATGCACTGGTTGTAATAATGAGAATCCTGTTGCAACATAGATATGTAAGTTCACGGGCTATAAAATCTTCTATAGTACAATATGCAGGAGATTCCGAATTGGTATTAATAATTGATCAGGCTACTTCGCCTACATTTTTCCTTGCAGAAGCCAGAAATATCGCAAAAGAATTGTCATATCCGGCACGTCAGGATATGACTCCAATAATGCGCTCAATGCGTATGAAAGCATCCAATATCGCCAAGAAATTGGAACAAAACATTATTGTCGAATCATTTAAAAACTTGAATCGATGAAATACACACCTAATATAATAGCAAAAAATAATATGCTCTACACAATTCCTATCTATCAGAGACTGTTTGAATGGAATACAGAAAACATCGTTACGCTCTTGGAAGATTTGAAAAAGAAATTTGAACACAGAGATGGAAAAGATGACTACTATTATATCGGTATGTTGACATCGACTAAGAATAATGAATTGGTTGATGGTCAACAACGCTTTACGGTGATGATGCTTTTGGGATGTGTATTACAAGACTATTGTGAGGAATGGACAAAGTTTCTTATAGCAGACAATAAGTTACGTCTTGAATTTTCATCCCGCCCATCGGACAACAAATATCTATGGTCTCTTGTGGAGCATAAAGGAGAGGAAAACCAATCGCTCGAGAATCTAAAGATGAAAAATGGATATGAAAAGATAAGAGATTTTATGCAAAACATGAAAGAAGATTCAAAAAAGGATTTTGCTTTGTATATATTTCACAACTTATGTTTCTTTATATCCAATCTTCCTGAAGGGTATAGTCCAAAAGATCTCAACAAATATTTTGAAAGGATGAATACTACCGGTAAGAATCTGGAACAGCATGAAATACTGAAAGTCAAATTGCTCAGCAACTTGGATAATGATATTAATAAATATATGCTGCTTTGGAACAAACTTGCCGATGTTGATACGCTGTTGATTCGCAAAAGAAAAGATGAGAACATTGCAGAAATCAAGCGGCAGGCATTGAAAGCCGATATTAATACTATCTTTTCATGCAATCTCATCAATGGCTTGAAAGAAGATGCTTATGATAGTACAATCTCTATAGGAAATCTTGAAATGTCCGCATCGGCACCCAAAAACGAACGTGAGATAAACAAGGACTCACGATGCGCAATATCTTTTCCTCATCTACTGCTACAAGTGCTTTACAGAAAACTGGGTAGGAAAATCAATTGCAGTGTCAACGATTTCTTTAAGCCAAGCAGTTTGCTTAGCATATTTGAGAAATACCTGCCTTACAGTGGTAGTAATGTCAATAAAGATGCCATTAAGGAGTTCATGGAAATGTTAGTAAGGGCTCGTCTTGCACTCGACATTTGCTTTATCCGACCTACTGAATATGGTTACACTCTAGATATGAATTTGGACGAGGATAATAGCGTACTCAGAAAACTCTTGATGTTCCAATCCATGCTGTATGTCTCTTCGTCCAATTATACCGACTACAGGTGGTTTAATTGGCTGATGGATGAAGTAGATGAACATGGAATACCGGATGCTGAAGGTTTATATACAGCATTAAAGCATAATGCTGATGAAGAATTTCCTCTTCCCCCGTATGAACAACTAGCGTATGGTGGAGACAATCGTTATTGGTTCTGGAGGCTTGATTTCTATATCTGGCAACATCGTAAAGAATTGTTTGAAAAAGAATCTCCTGAAGTAAAGGACATTGTTGAGAATTATGTTTTTAAGCGAAATAGAAGCATCGAACATATAGCTCCACAGAAGCCGCAAAGTGACTCTAAGATGAAATGGAATAATACGAAAGAAGATAAAACCTTACGAGATAGCTTCGGAAATTTGGTAATGATTTCACAAGGTTTAAATTCTTCTTTAAAGAATGAATCTTATGAGGTTAAGGTCGCACATGTTAAATCTTACTGCAACGGTTCAAAATCAGGTTCTATTGAAAGCTTAAAACTTTTAATTGTTCATCAATTTTATCCTGACAGATGGGATAGAGAGACCATCACAAGTCATGGCAAACTTATGTATGAATGGCTTCGAAAAAGTATAGAAGAATGATTTTATTAATTGTATAATGCCGTATAATCTACTATTAAAGTGATTATACGGCATTGCTTATTTTTTATATACATATCTCTATTTTTCCAATTAATACACCATAGCATCAAAAGTATAAATTTAAAATCTCTCCTCAATATTAAGCTTTACATATTAACGCGTATTTATTATTTTGTTACATAAACATACAACAATCAATATATATTACTTACAATAAATAGATTATCGAATACATTTATCTCATAGAGAATAAAAGAACACCTCGCCCTTACACATACAAAACAAAAGTAAACAATATCACCAAGGCAATCATCAGGACCTCTACACGACGGTTAACACGGACGGCTACCTGCATGTCGCACGTTGTAAGAAAGCGTTCGTTGGTGCCAATATAAGGTTTCCACACTTCTTCGCCAAAATATAAGTGCGGACCGCCGAAGCGACAATCCAAGATACCTGCCAACGCTGCCTCGGGATAACCGGAATTGGGACTGGCATGCTGCTTGCCGTAACGCGCGACAAAAGCCAGTAACGATGGACGGGCAACTGCCATCACCATAAGGAAGGCAGTCAGTCGCGACGGGATAAAATTGGCCACATCGTCCAAACGAGCGGCAAAACACCCTATCTTGCAGTAACGCTCGTTACGATAACCTACCATTGAATCCAATGTATTCACCATTTTATAAGCCATCATACCCGGAACGCCCAGCAGGCCATACCAAAAGAGAGGGGCTACTACCCCATCGTTAAGGTTTTCCGCCAAGGTTTCGAGAGCTGCAGTATGCACTTCTTGAGCAGATAAAGCCGAAGTATCCCGCCCCACGATGCGTGCCACCTGACGACACCCTTCATCCAACGAACGGTCTACAGCCATAAATACCTGACGGACCTCATGTATCAACGTAGTACCTGCCAAGCCATAGAATATCAACAGAACCTGTAAGACAAGCAATGCTGCTGGTGACCACACCGCCACCCATTGCAACAAAAACAAAGTCAAGAAATATACGCCCAAAACCAATCCGACAGCCATCAATGCCCCTTTCAACACCCGGTGCGTACCCCGGTTCAGCCGGTGTTCAAACCAAGAAATAGCCTTCCCGAATGCTACCACAGGATGTGGCAACCAATAAGGGTCACCCAACAAACGGTCAAGAAGCCAGGCCGCCAACAAGGGCAAAGAGAGCAAAAGTGTGGCATAGAACGCCGTAAGCATATGCAAAGTTTCCATAACTATTCTTCTTCAAACCAACGGGATATGGCGTTTACAAGCAATTCATTGTCTTCATGGCTTTGGGTGGCTATACGGAAATAATGTTCATCCAATCCCTCGAAGTTGGAAGCATCGCGGATAAGCAAACCGTGTTTCCGGGCAAGGTAATCTTTCAAGGCAGAAGCTTTACCCATGCGCAAACGCACCAACATAAAATGGGTTTCGGTAGGCCATACCTCCATTCCCCCTACTGCACGAAGCCGCTCCGCAAGACATTGGGTTTCCTTTAGCAAAGAAATAGTACCACCTTTGTCAGACAAAGCCTCGTGTTCCACCAAGAACAGCCCCGCATCAATGGCAAGCTGATTGACCGACCATGGCATACGGTTTACACGAAGCCGGTGAAGGAGGCCGGCATTTCCTGTCACATACCCCAACCTCAACCCCGGAATGGCATAGCGTTTGGTCATGGAATGGAGCAACAGCAAATTAGGATAGCGCACAGCTTCGGCAGGCGAAAACAAAGGCTGCAACGTGAAATATTCATACGACTGGTCAATAACGAAACACGAATGCGGGTTGCAACAGATAAGTTTTTCCAGCCATCCCTTGTCAACAACAGCACCGGTAGGGTTATTCGGATTGCACAACCACAACAAGTCTATATCTTCGGGCAGCAGGAAACCCTCACGTTCACCCGGCAGATTGTAAAGCGACACCACCCTATGCCCGTGAATGCGGCATGCATCTCCATACTCACTGAACGTAGGTTGTAGGATGGCTGTATGCGCCGGCCGAAAGGCTTGGGCTATCAAATAAACAGCTTCGGTAGCGCCATTGGTTACACACACTTCATCTGCACCCAGACAGCATGCATCTGCCAAACGAGCTTCCAACGTATAAGGTTCAGGTTCCGGATAGCTTCCTATCCGGTCGATGCATCGGCATAAATGGGCTTTCAGTGCAGACAAATCCGCCCTTGCATAGACATTCGAACTGAAATTCGCCACAATCGGGCGGGAATATTTATAAGAATCGTCTCCGTGTCCTTCTATCATAATTCGTTTTTCAAGAATTGGTAAATAAGCGGCATGTCGACATGCGAACGGACATGCTCCGCCAGTCTGTCATACTGCCGTTCTTTGAAGAGGTGGTAATCGAACTCTTCCTGCGGTAGCCGTATCATTTTCTCACGGAAAGGTTCCAGCAGGAAATCAATGAACTCCGGATTATCCAATATGCCATGTATATAAGTACCCATACAAGTACGACCTGCCAGGCAACCCTCCGGCGTGCCATCTTCCAGCACATTCAAAGGACGAGCCGAAGCATCGCCGGTTTGTGTCGTAACTCCCATGTGTATTTCATAACCCTTACAAGTGCAGCCCGGCTTTCCTCCCTCCAGATGGAATTTGACTTGGCGGGTCACCTTGTTCCTGTCCATACGGGTACTGACCGGCAACAGGCCCAATCCGGGCAGGCGTTCAATGCTGCCTTCCACATGGCCGGGGTCAGTAACCTCCTGTCCCATCATCTGGTAGCCTCCACATATCCCCATGACAACTGTTCCCCGGCGGTGGGCACGAAGGATGGCTTGCGCTACCCCGTTGCGACGAAGTTCATACAAGTCATCGAGTGTGCTTTTAGTACCCGGAAGCAGAATAATATCCGCTTCCTGCAATTCATCGACATTATTCGTATAAAACAGGTGCACACGCGAATCACGCTCCAAGACATTGAAATCGGTAAAATTGCTCAAGTGGCGAAGCAATACCACGGCAATGTTGACCTTGCCTTGTTCATGTCGCATGGACTTGGAAGCAAGCGACACGGAATCTTCTTCCTCTATATAAATATCCTTATAATAAGGCACTACCCCCAATACCGGCACTTGGCACAAATCTTCCAACATGCGGATGCCCGGTTCAAGCAACCGGATGTCCCCGCGGAACTTGTTTATCAGCACCCCCTTGATCAGTTTCCGTTCTTCGGGACGGAGCAACATCAGCGAGCCATACAGACTGGCAAACACCCCTCCCCGGTCTATATCGCCTACCAGTATCACATCCGCACCGGCATGAAACGCCATAGAGAGATTGACCAAGTCGGTATCACGCAGGTTTATCTCCGAAATACTTCCGGCGCCTTCCAGCACAACCGGGTTATAACGCAAAGCCAGGCGGTCGTAAGCAGCACATACTTCCCGGCGCAAAGTTTCCCGGCCTTCTTGACGGAAATAGCTATAAGCGTCACGGTTGCCGACAGGACGACCGTTCAGCACCACTTGGGAGGTATGGTCCGATTGTGGTTTCAACAGCAAAGGATTCATATCCGTATGGCAAGCAATGCCGGCAGCTTCCGCCTGAACAGCTTGCGCACGCCCTATTTCCAAGCCATCGGGAGTAACAAATGAGTTTAATGCCATATTCTGCGCCTTAAAAGGAGCCGGGCGGTAACCATCTTGCCGGAAAATGCGACAAAAGGCAGTGGCTATGACGCTCTTTCCGACATCACTACCCGTACCGACAAACATGACAGGATGGAGTTTCTTCATATATAAAAATTATAACTCTAAACAAAACCGGATTTCAAAACGGGGGCAAAAGTAGTAAAATAGGAGGAAAAAAAATGGCTATCTATCCCAGACAGCCAATCTTTTTTGTTAACCTTAAATCTAATACTATGAAAAACACGTAGCAAAGTTACGTACTTTCCCGAAACTTCCAAAATTCGGGAAAGGAAACGCCTCAAATATAACATGGTTTAATAAAATACATTAAGGCATTAACAAATATACAGATACATCCGATAAAAATCACTATCTTCATGCCCGAAATATGAAACCAAACCATTATGATACATTCCATACTTGACACCGACCTGTACAAATTTACTACATCGTATGCCTACATTAAACTGTTTCCATACGCCATGGGAACTTTCAGTTTCAAGGACAGGGACGAAACGGTGTACAACGACTGCTTCATGAAACAATTGCAGGAAGCTGTAAACCAATTGTCGGAAGTCATACTGACCGCCGGGGAACTGGAATATATGACCAGCCATTGCCGCTTTCTGCCCAGGGTTTATTGGGAGTGGCTGTCATCATTCCGCTTCCGCCCGGACAAGGTAAAGATTGAACTGGATGAAGACCGGCACCTGAACATCGAAATAACCGACTACCTCTACAAAGCCACTTTATATGAAGTGCCCTTGCTTTCCATCGTTTCCGAAATCCGGAATCAGTCGCTGGGTCACGAAGCCGACATGAAAGGCACCCTTGAACGACTGGAACACAAAGTAAAACTCTCCAACGAGCACCACCTCCTTTTTTCGGAATTCGGCACACGCAGGCGTTTTTCTTTCGATGTACAAGACCAAGTGCTGGCATATTTGAAAAGCCACGCCCGGTATTGTACGGGAACTTCCAACTGCTACTTTGCCATGAAGCACAGCATGAAGCCCATGGGAACCCATCCGCATGAGTGGTTTATGTTCCACGGCGCCCAGTTTGGCTACAAACATGCCAATTACCTCGCCCTGGAAAATTGGGTAAATGTGTACGACGGTGACTTAGGTACTGCCCTCTCCGACACTTTCACTTCCGATGCTTTCCTGAACAATCTGAGCCGGAAGCAAGCCAAATTGTTTGACGGAGTGCGGTGCGATTCCGGCAATGAATTCCAATTCACGGACAAGCTCATTGCCCGCTATCAAGAGCTTGGCATTGACCCGACAACCAAGACCATAATCTTCAGCAATGCGCTTGACTTTGAAAAAGCCCTTGAAATACAAGCCTATTGCCAGGGAAGAATTCGCTGTTCGTTCGGAATCGGCACCAATCTGACCAACGATACGGGCTTCAAGCCTTCAAACATCGTCATGAAACTGACCCGGTGCAAGATGAATGCCAACCAAGAATGGCGGGAATGCGTCAAACTTTCCGATGACCTGGGTAAACACATCGGCAGCGAAACAGAAGTAAAAGCATGCCTGTACGATTTGCAACTGGCATGAAACGTCAAAAAGAAACAAGTTAATTGTCCTGCCTAATCAACTTAATCAGGCACCGTAATCAACTTGTTTTTCACGCGCAATTAACTTAATTACATTTTGCAAAGAGATGAATGCCGAAGAACTGACAAAATTATACCGGCAATACACCGGCCACGAACCGGGACAGGTGCAACCGTTAACTCCTGCAGGGTCAAACCGCCGCTATTTCCGGCTTGGGCCGGAGCCGGCCTGCATAGGCGTACAAGGCGAGTCGAAAGCTGAAAACCGGGCATTCCTGTACATGGCCAAGTATTTTAGCCAAAAAGGCTTACCCGTACCCCATATATGGGCAGTTTCGGAGGACGGCCTATATTACCTCCAGGAAGACTTAGGCGACACACTGTTGTTTGATGCCATCAGACAAGGGCGAACTACCGGAAACTTTAACCCGGCCGAAACAGAACTGTTACACAAGACTATTGCCCTGCTTCCCGCATTACAGATGGAAGGAGCCGGCATGGATTTTTCTTATTGTTACCCCCAGCCCGAACTGAACCGCAAAAGCGTTTTATGGGACCTGAATTACTTCAAATACTGCTATCTAAAAACTACAGGCACCGATTTCCGGGAAGACAAATTGGAAGATGATTTCCAACAAATGGCCACCCTTTTGCCCCGAGGAGGCATACAGGCTTTTATGTACCGGGATTTTCAAAGCCGCAATGTCATGATAAAAAACGGCACGCCCTGGTTCATCGACTTTCAAGGAGGAAGGCGCGGACCGGTGTACTATGACGTGGCATCATTCCTTTGGCAAGCCAAAGCCAATTATACCGATGAACTCCGGGAAGCATTGCTCCGCACTTATCTCAACACGCTTGCCAGCTACCGGCAAGTGGATGAACAGGACTTTCGCAACCGCTTGCGCCATTTCGTTTTATTCCGGCACATCCAAGTATTGGGAGCATACGGATTCAGAGGTTGCTTTGAACGGAAGCCCCATTTCCTGGAAAGCATTCCTTACGCCCTGCGTAACCTCCGCCGGATATTGCAAGAGCCGTTCCCCGAATATCCATACCTTACCCCACTCTTGCAGAAACTCACAGAACCTGTACCCGTTCCGGAAGAGCTTCCGGGCCTGACCGTACACGTCACCAGCTTTTCTTATAAAAAAGGCATACCCTCAGACCCTACGGGAAACGGCGGAGGATTCGTATTCGACTGCCGGGCTGTACACAATCCGGGCAAGTATGAATGCTACAAAAAGCTCACCGGGCTGAATGAGCCTGTCATCCGTTTCTTGGAAGAAGACGGAGAGATACTCACCTTCCTGAATCATGCCTATGCACTGGTGGATGCTTCTGTAACCCGATATTTGGAACGGGGATTCTCCCACTTGTCTGTATGTTTCGGGTGTACAGGCGGACAGCACCGCTCTGTTTATGCCGCCCAACATCTTGCCGCCCATCTGCATCAGAAATTCGGCATACGGGTTGAGCTTGAACATCGCGAACAAGGAATAAAAAACACTTTACAACCTAACGAACAGCCATGAAAGCCATGATATTTGCCGCCGGACTGGGCACCCGCTTACGTCCTTTGACCGACCACTGTCCCAAAGCCTTGGTACCGATAGCAGGACGCCCCATGCTGGAACACGTTATTACACGACTGATGAAAGCCGGCTTTAACGAATTGGTCATTAATATCCATCATCATGGAGAACAAATTATAAGTTATCTGAATGAGCATTCCTTTCCCGGCACAGACATCCGGCTCAGCGACGAAAGAGACCTGCTGCTTGACACCGGAGGCGGCATCTGGAAAGCGCGGCACTTATTAGAAGGGAACGAACCCTTCCTGATTCACAATGTAGACATCCTTTCGGACATAGACCTGAAAGCCCTCTACCAACAGCATCTTCACACAGGAGCCGAGGCATCGTTATTAGTAAGCAAACGGGACACGTCACGTTACTTGTTGTTTGATTCGGGAAACCGCCTGCACGGCTGGACTAATATGGCCACCGGGGAGCTAAAGCCTGCCGACATTGACCCGACCCTATACCATCCGTTGGCATTCGGAGGAATACACATTTTCTCGCCTTCTTTGTTCAAACGCATGGAAGCCGGCCAGTGGCACGGACGTTTTTCCATCATTCCTTTCTACCTTTCCATTTGCCAAGATATCGTAATCAAAGGCATTGAGGCCAACGAAAACCATTGGTTCGATATCGGGAAGCCGGAAACCCTGGCACAAGCCGAAGCATGGCTTACCCGGCAGAAAGATACATGTCGTTGTTGAATGCCGCCTTGCCATGCGTTTCCAACAAATGGCACATTTGCTCTACAATGTAAGGTTTCCAGTTCTCTAACATCTCATTGAAGTTTTCTTTCTCAGACAAGAAGATGGAGCTGCAAAGATTCTTCATGGTAAATGGGAAAGTAAGCAAAGCGTAAAAAGTGAAAAAGATGTATTGGAAAGGTATTCTTTTCACTGTGCCACGCTCCATTTCCGCCTGTAGGCTGCTTACGATGTTTGTTGCCGTCTCGTCCAGGCGCATGGACTTCGCCGTTTCCACCAAATGGGCGGCATCCCGCTTTACCTCACGCATCACAAACAAAGGCAGACTGGGATTCTCGCTGAAAAGTTGGTAATAAGCATCTACCAGTCCGCTTACACGTTCTTCCAAAGGACGATCCAAATCTGCCAGGACATCGTGTACCTTAGGTATCAAGGGCTGGATAATTTGTCCCAATACAGCCTGGAACATTTTGTTTTTTGTCCGGAAATAATAGTGCAACACCGGGCGCTTGATACCCACCCGTATTGCTATATCGCTCATGCTGGTTTCTTCAAAACCGTTTTCGATAAAAAGTTGCCTGGCAACTTCTATAATCCGTTCTTCAAGGTTGCCGTTATGGTTGGGGATTGACATGCTTTCTTTCTTTTAGTCATGAATATCAGCAAGTGACGCCTTCCGGCTCGCTGACAGTTATATTATCGATGAAAAGCAACATACGATTAATGATATTCACGTCACTTACCCCGCTGTCAAAATCCAATGACAACAAGTTCATGTCCGGATAAAGATTATGTATGCGCTTTTCTATACCTTTCGACACAATGTGGTTGGCAATACAACCAAACGGTTGCAGACTGATGACGTTGTTGACTCCACGCTTATGGTAAGACAATATTTCAGCAGGAAGTAACCAGCCCTCGCCAAATTGGGCATTCAACGACACCACGTTACGTGCTTCAACGGCTTCATCAAATATATCGTTGAAAGGCGTGAAATAACGGAAACGGCTTCCTATCCTATTCACCTTGCTTATCTCCTTCCGTGCCAGTTTGTAGCCCAAGACATACATGATGTCCGCAGGCGACCTATGCATCACATGTGCTTCTACATTGGACTTCCGGTTCACAAAAGTCTGCATGAAGAAATCCACCAAAATAGGCGGTGCCACCTCAATGCCCTGCCCAATCAACCAATCAATAATGTTTTTATGAGAGAAAGGATTAAATTTCAGGAAGATTTCTCCTACCACTCCCACCTTGGGCAAAGAGATATCCAGACAGGCTTCATCGAATTCTTCCGCAGCCTGTGCCAACACATGCATCAATTCATTGGAATGCCCGTCAGCGATAAGTTCTTCGGCTTTCTTCAAATATTCGTTTCTCAACCGGACTGCCAAGCCCGGTTCTTTCTCACGCCCTATAGTCGCATAATAAAACTTGGCAATAGCATCGCTATAAAGAATGGCACGTACAGCCACCGGCAAAACTTTCAGCCAATTCATCTTGAATGCAGGTTGTTCATTACCCAATGAAGCACCGAAAGTAAGCGAAACAACCGGCACATTACGATAACCGGCATCAACCAATGCCTTTTTTATCAGTGAAATGTAGTTGCTTGCACGACACTGTCCACCCGTCTGGGTAATGGCAATGGCACATTCCGAAGGACGATAACGCCCGCTTTTAAAGGCCTTGATAATGTCACCCACAATCAATGTGGCAGGATAACATACTTCATTATTCGCGTATTTCAACCCCCATTCGCATGATTCGACATTGCTGATGGGCAGGTTTTCAACTTCATAACCAGCCACCTTCATGACCGCAGGCAACAGGGGAGATAAGAAAGGCGTAAAGAACGGTATCAAAATCTTGCGGTTGCGACAAGAATCATCGTAAGCAGGCACAGTGACAAATTTGCTTACGTGCCCTTCCCGTTCGACTTTTCTCTCTGCTGCTAATTTTAAACTCTCTACCAGCGAGCGCACCCGCAGTTTCAAAGAACCGATATTGTTAATGTCATCCAACTTCAATAAAGTAAGAGACTTATGATGGCGCATCAGCAAATCGCGTACTTCATCGGTAAGAAATGCATCGGGGCCACACCCGAACGAAGTCATCTCTACGAACTGCACGCCTTCATCCTGCATGGCACACCACTGGGCTGCTTTCAATATTCTATTCGGATAGGCCCATTGTGCCACAAAATGCGCGTCATCAACCGGTATGTCCTTATCGCGCACAATATCATCCGTAAGCACCTGAATGCCCATTTCCGCCATCATGTCTGAAATCTTATGCTGGATAAGCGGGTCGGCATGGTAAGGACGTCCGGCCAACAAGATGGCAAGTTTCCCTTCTTTACGTGCCTGGCTTAAAGCTTTTTCATTCACGCGCACAACAGCTCTTTCATAATGTTCCTGCGCTTCTTTTGCCCGGCGGAAAGCTTTTCGCACCAAAGTTATGTCCGTAATGCCCGCGACAGACAAATATTCCCGGCATTGTTTGAACAGCATCTTGGCATCTTTGAAATTAATGATGGGCGAATCAATGGGAATACTGCCGGCCTGCACTCCTTTTACCACCTCCGAATACCCGGTAACAATAGGACAATTATAGCTGTTCTGCTCTTTCCCACTCTGCTCGAAAATAACGAAAGGCATAAAGATGCGGTCTACTTTCTGAGCTATCAGGTCCTGGACATGACTATGCACCAATTTGGCAGGGAAACATATATTATCGGACATCACCATACGCGCATTGCGCTCATAAGCAGAAAACTGTGACGGAGCCGACAAACATACATTCAGCCCGCAGGCTGTCAACAACGTATGCCAGAAAGGATATTCTTCATACATATTCAGGCAACGGGGTATGCCGATGACTGGAGCTCCGGTCCGTTCTTCCATCCGCCTGTCGAAAAGCAACTCATTTTTCCGCCGGTATATGTTTATACCTTTTGCTTGAATATCCCCCCCGTTGGTGAATACCTTTTCGCACTTATTGCCCGAATAATAACATTTACCATTATCAAACGTGTATTTTGTAACCAAACAGCGGTTGTCACACCCCTTGCAGTGCAACAGGCGCGATGAATAATGCGCCATTGTAAGTATTTCATCCAGAGTAACAGACTTTCCAGGATGACTGGCAGCATACAAAGCACACCCGAAAGCTCCCATCAATTCTGGTATATTGCAACGCGAGACTTCTATACCTGCCAATAATTCGAAGGCATGAACAATAGCATCGTTGCGCATGGTTCCCCCTTGCACGACAACATGTTTCCCCATGACCTCAGTGTCCTTTAACTTCAACACTTTATAAAGGCAATTCTTCACGACGGAATAAGCCAACCCGGCAGCAATGTCGGACAGGGTAGCTCCTTCCCGCAACGCCTGCTTCACCTTGGAGTTCATAAACACCGTACAACGAGTACCCAAGTCACAAGGTGCCAAGGAACGACAAGCCTCATCGGCAAAATCGTGCGCCGTATACCCCAACGTCTTGGCAAAAGTCTCGATAAACGAGCCGCATCCGGACGAACATGCCTCATTGATTTCAATACGCTCTATCACACCGTGATTGACAAAAATGGCTTTCATGTCCTGTCCGCCGATATCAAGGATGAAAGATACGTCTTTATCCAGATGCCGGGCAGCCATGTAATGAGCAATGGTTTCGATAATGCCTGAGTGCAATTCGAAAGCGGCTTTAATCAAATCCTCGCCGTAACCGGTAGAGCAGCTTCCGGCAATATGCAAGACGGCTTTCTTCGCTTCACACTCCTGTTTCAACCTGCTCAATCCTTCTTCTACTGTTTTAATGGGATTTCCCCGGTTAATGGCATAATAAGAATAAAGCAAACGGGCATCGGCATCAGTCACCACAATTTTAGTGGTGGTAGAACCGGAATCTATTCCCAAATACACGTCATGCTCACCCTCTGTAAGCAAGGCTGTAGGAATCTGCTTGTGCGAAATCCGCTCTCTCCATCCGGCATAATCCTCCGCGTTCTTAAAAATGGATGGCAAGCCGCCCTGAAATGTTTCCATCGCCTTTCCCTTCTGCCCGACAAGTGATATATAGCCGGAAAGGAGATTGGACTCCGTATGCCCTATTTCTGCCAAAGCCGAGCCGTAGGCAGGCAACAACGTACCGCTCTCGGGAAGTACAATATCCGCATCCGTACACGACAGGTAATCCATAAATGCCTTGCGCAATGCCGGAATAAAAGTAAGCGGGCCTCCGCAAAACAATACAGGAGCAGCAATATCACATCCATGCGCCAAGGTGATGACAGTCTGCACAGCCACGGCATGAAAAATGGAAGCGGCTATATCTTCCCGGCTCACATTTTTTGCGATAAGGTTCTGGATATCGGTCTTACAGAATACTCCACAACGTGATGCTATAGGATGCACCTGCTTGGCATGCAAGGCCAATTCATTCAGCTCATCAATGTCAACCCCCAAGATAACAGCCATCTGGTCGATAAAAGCGCCTGTGCCGCCTGCGCAGTTCCCGTTCATGCGCAAATCCCTTGCCACTCCGTCTTTAAAGAATACCACTTTGGCATCTTCACCGCCAATATCGATCATGGACTGTACACCAGGATAACTATGCTGAATGGCCTTAGTGGCAGCTACCACCTCCTGGACAAAAGGAAGGCCACATTTCTCCGCCAGCCCCATACCGACCGAACCGGTTATCCGTAAAGAAGCATCACGGTCGCCGACACAATCTTTCAACTCATTCAAAAATGAAAGCACCACTTCATTGGCACGTGCATTATGCCTTCCATATTTCGAGAAAATCACCTCTTCCTGCTCATCTATTGCCACCATTTTGACTGTGGTCGAGCCTATATCAATGCCTACTTTTATCATAATATGCCAACAAAAACAAATCCGTCTGACAATATTGTCAAAAACGGGACAAAAGTAAAGAAACTTGTGTTTCAACGCTTATCCGAGCCGGAACAATTAAGCTATTTTAACCGGATTCCAACAGACAACCTGCTGCAGGCACCGCTTCTTCCCCGCCGCCTTAATGGGGAATCATCGTACATGATTCCTAGAATCATCGTACATGATTCCCAGAATCATCGTGCATGATTCCCAGAATCATCCTGTATGGTTCCCTAAATCATCCTGCATGGTTCCTTCTCCATGCCCGGCAGATTGTAAAGAAAAACTCACATACGGGAAAGGCAAAGCCCCAGTCTTGCCAAGGTAAGACTGGGGCTTTGGGATAGTAATGCTTTGACACAGGGGTATCAGCAGTGGGCCCGGCCGCGGCTAGGCAGGCAAGGGGGCGGGCTTGTGCTTCTAGAAGTCCGCCTCCTTCAGGCGATCATACACGGCCGGATGCAGAAAGTAACGGATGTCTTTCCCCTCTTTCAAGGCCTGACGAATAAATGTGGAACTGATTTCAAATACAGGGGAGGAAACCAGACGGGCATGTCCGGGCAACATATCCTTTTGAACCGGATAACCAGGGCGTGGATAAATAAGAATATGGTTTTCGGATAAAATACGCTCCCATTCATACCAACGGGTAAACGACGCCCAGTTATCTGAACCCATGATAAAATAAAAAGCATGCTCAGGATAGGCACGATGCAAGGCTTCCAAAGTATGTATGGTATAAGAAGGACGCGGCAAATGAAATTCAAAATCGGATGCCTTAAACTTGGAATAACCAGCCACCGCAAGTCTTACCAACTCCAGCCGGAAATTATCGTCCAGTAACTCATACTCTTGCTTAAACGGATTCCGCGGACTGACCATGAACCAAACCTCATCCAGCCCTTCATATTCACACAGATAATTTGCCAAAGCCAGATGTGCCACATGCACCGGATTGAACGAACCGCTATATATGCCAATCTTCATAGTTGCTCATTACCCTCTTCTTTCGCCTTTCTTGCCCGCCGCAAACGTTTCCATGCAGAAAATGCATTACCGGCCGTAAAACCGGCTACCAACAACATGCAAATGGATAATTCATACTCTTGATAATGCAAATACAAGAACGAAGTCGCCAAGCAACAAACAAACAATACAGCATTGATAATAAGCAACACCCTATTGAACCGTGGATTCTGATTGCGCGGGGCAAGCTGGTTTTTCAACCCGCCATTTTCGTATTTCATGCTTTCAAAAAATTAGTGATGACTTGCAATGCTTCGGCTTTGGCTTTCTCCAAGTCATCATTTACGATGACTTTATCAAATTTAGGAGCAAAACTCAACTCATATTCCGCCTTTGCCAAACGGCTTTTAATAACATCCGGAGCATCTGTGGCACGATGCTCCAGGCGTTTGCGCAATTCTTCTATGGACGGCGGTTGGATAAAAACAGATAAGGCCCGGTTTCCATAATGCTTTTTAATATTACATCCGCCTACCACATCTACGTCAAACACAACGTTTTGACCGGCATCCAACTGCTTTTCCACCTGTGACTTTAATGTTCCATAGAAACGGTCTTGGTAAACTTCCTCATACTCCAAAAACTCATTATTTGCAATACGCTGGCGGAATTCTTCCGGGGTAAGGAAGAAATATTCCACCCCGTCTTTTTCTGTACCACGCGGCGGACGACTGGTAGCAGAAATGGAAAAAGCCAAATTAAGACCTTGTGTCAACAAATAATTAATGATAGTTGATTTACCCGAGCCCGATGGAGCGGAAAAAATAATCAGTTTGCCCATACTTCTGTTACATTACATTCAATACCTGTTCTTTTATCTGCTCCAACTCATCTTTCATCTGAACTACAATGCGTTGCATTTCAGCGTGGTTGGACTTGCTTCCCAACGTATTGATTTCACGTCCCATTTCTTGGGCAATAAAACCTAACTTTTTCCCTTGGCCTTTCCCGTCTTCCAACGTCTGGACAAAATATTTCAAGTGATTGGCAAGGCGCTGCTTCTCTTCGTTGATATCCAACTTCTCAATATAGTAAATGAGTTCCTGCTCCAAACGGTTTTTATCATAATCAATACTTAAAGTTTTCTCCAAAGCTTCAGTTATGCGGTCTTTGATTTTGCCCACACGCTCATGTTCGTAAGGAGCCACTTCATCCAACAATCGGGAAATGTTTGCTATCTTTTCACGGAATTTTTTCTCCAAGGCATTGCCTTCTTGTTTGCGGAATTCCACTAAATGAGCAATGGCTTCTCCAATGGCCGCATGCACCAAAGTCCACTCCTCGTCATCCACCTCCTGCATTTCATTTTTGGCCATTACATCAGGCATACGAAGCAACGTATAAAACCAATCGGAAGGTTCAGGTATGCCAGTGTCCTCTGAAATGTGTTTAATCCTATTATAATAAGCTATCAGCAATGCTTCGTTGATAGGCGTCGCCATCTGTCCGGCATCTTTCTTTTCAATCCATAAGGTAAAATCCACCTTGCCGCGTTCCAGAATTTTCGACAAATCGCTACGGATTTCCATCTCCTTTTCCCTATACAAGGATGCCACACGGGTCGACAAATCAAGGGCTTTACTATTAAGCGACTTTATCTCAATATTTACTTTTTTATCGGGCAAATCCAGGATAGCTTTCCCGTAACCCGTCATTGATTGTATCATAATGCTTCTTAACTTTTGCGCAAAATTACAGGATTATTTTAAATACTGAAAATAATCACGTACTTTTGTCTGCTGGTTTTAAAATGAATAGAACAGAAATTTATGTCATGTATCCTGCATATTGAAACATCCACGTCGGTATGCTCGGTAGCACTGAGCGAAGACGGACAAAACATTTTCCGGAAAGAAGATTTCAAAGGGCCATCACACGCCGTATCATTGGGCGTATTTGTCGACGAAGCCATGTCATTTGCCGAGAGCCATGCCATGCCCATCAATGCAGTGGCTGTAAGTTGTGGGCCTGGTTCATACACAGGCCTGCGCATTGGGGTTTCAATGGCTAAAGGTCTTTGTTACGGTTTGAATGTACCTCTCATCGGCCTGCCTACATTGGAAATACTTTGCGTGCCGGTATTACTTTACCACGATGAATTACCGGACAATGCCCTGCTTTGTCCTATGATAGACGCACGGCGTATGGAAGTATATGCCGCCATTTACGACCGTTCCTTACGCCCCGTACGCAACATCAATGCCGACATTGTTGACGAAAATTCGTACAAAGAGTTCTTGGACAAGCAACCCGTCTATTTCTTTGGCAATGGCGCAGACAAATGCAAAGAAAAACTGAAGCACCCCAATGCCTGTTTCATCGACAACATACAACCTTTGGCGAGCATGATGTTCCCTTTGGCTGAAAAAGCTATGGCAAAAGAGCAATTCGAAGACGTGGCGTACTTCGAGCCTTTCTATCTGAAAGAGTTCGTAGCCGGGAAACCTAAAAAAATGCTATGACATAGACAAACAAAAAATATTAAGCAAATAGTTATAACATAATATGATAACATACAACACCCAACAAAAACGGATGCCGTTGCCCGAATACGGACGAAGTATCCAAAACATGGTAGATCATGCACTGACCATCGAAAACCGAGCAGAACGCCAACGTTGTGCCAATACCATTATTAATATGATGGGAAACCTGTTTCCTCATCTACGCGATGTACCAGACTTCAAGCATAAACTGTGGGACCATCTGGCCATCATGGCAGACTTTAAATTGGACATTGATTACCCATACGAAGTAGTGCGTAAAGAAAAACTGACGTGCAAACCAGACCCCGTTCCTTACCCCAACGCCCATATACGTTACCGCCACTACGGACACTCCATCGAAGAACTGATTAAGATAGCCAGTGAACTTCCCGAAGGTGACGAAAAGCAGAATCTTGTGGCTTTGGTCTGCAATCACATGAAGAAAGATTACATGACGTGGAATAAAGATACAGTAGATGACCGCAAAATCAGTGAAGACCTCTATGAACTATCTGGCGGCAAACTGCAATTGACGGATGACTTATTGAAACTCATGGCACACCGTATTGACGTGTACTACCGGCCGAAAACGAATGTACAGAACAACCGCAATAGCCGGAATGTGAACTTCAAACGCAATAACAAACACCAATAACACACACCGACGCATGGCATCATTTGTAATTGAAGGAGGACACCGATTGTCGGGAGATATTTATCCGCAAGGCGCCAAAAATGAAGCATTGCAGATTATCTGTGCTACTCTGCTCACCAACGAAGAAGTCACCGTACACAATGTGCCTGACATTCTTGACGTGAATAATCTTATCCAACTGATGCGTGAAATGGGTGTAAGCATATCCAAACAAGGCATAGGCACTTACAGTTTCCGAGCTACGGACATTGATTTCTCGTACTTGGAAAGCGAGACCTTTTTAAAAAAATGCTCCAGTCTTCGAGGGTCAGTTATGCTGGTTGGACCTATGCTGGCACGTTTTGGCAAAGCTGTCATTTCCAAACCCGGAGGCGACAAAATCGGCAGAAGAAGACTGGACACGCATTTTATCGGCATCCAAAACTTAGGTGCCAAGTTTGCCTATAATGCACAGAACGAAGCCTACGACATTACTGCTTCCCAACTGCAAGGCACCTATATGCTGCTTGACGAGGCTTCTGTAACAGGCACGGCAAACATCATTATGGCCGCCGTACTTGCCCAAGGCCGTACCGTCATTTACAACGCAGCATGCGAGCCCTACGTACAACAACTTTGCCACATGCTGAACCGTATGGGAGCCAAAATACAAGGCATAGCTTCAAACCTGCTTACCATTGACGGAGTGGAACACCTACACGGCACAAGCCATACCATCTTACCAGACATGATTGAAGTAGGCAGTTTCATCGGAATGGCAGCCATGACCCGTAGTGAACTGACTATTAAAAATGTATCATACAACAATCTGGGCATCATTCCCCACAGTTTCCGCCGTTTGGGTATCCGCATGGAACAACAAGGCGATGACATTTATGTACCCGCCCAGGAAAGTTATGAAATAGAGTCGTTCATGGACGGGTCTATCATGACTATTGCCGATGCGCCTTGGCCAGGCCTGACACCCGACCTGCTCAGCGTGATGCTTGTTGTGGCCACCCAAGCCAAAGGCAGTGTACTTATCCATCAGAAAATGTTTGAAAGCCGCCTGTTCTTTGTAGACAAACTGATTGACATGGGAGCACAAATCATTCTTTGCGACCCGCACCGTGCCGTAGTCATCGGGCATAATCATGGGTTCAAATTGCGGGGCGGAAACATGACTTCGCCCGATATCCGTGCAGGCATAGCCCTGCTCATTGCCGCCATGAGCGCAGAAGGCACCAGCCGCATCCACAATATCGAACAAATTGACCGTGGTTACCAGGACATCGAAGGACGGCTGAACGCCATAGGGGCACGAATCACAAGAATATAACCATGATAAGGACAAACGAAGTATACAAGATAGGCAAGTTCAACAAGCCCCATGGCGTGCGGGGTGAACTGGCATTTACTTTCACCGATGACATTTTCGACCGTGTGGAAGCAGACTATCTTATTTGCCTGATGGACGGCATCCTCGTTCCGTTCTTTCTGGAAGAATACCGTTTCCGTTCGGAAAACACCGCGTTAATCAAGCTGGAAGGGATAGACAACGCCGAACAGGCACGCCGCTTTACCAACGTTGAGGTATACTTTCCCATCCATCACGCCGATGAAACAGACACAAGCGAACTGACATGGAACTACTTTGTGGGCTTCCGCATGGAAGAAATACATCACGGATACTTAGGAGATATAACCCAGGTAGATACATCAACCATCAACATCTTGTTTGTGGTTAACCACGAAGGAGAAGAACTGCTTATCCCTGCCCGGGAAGAATTCATTGCCGATATTGACCGCAGGCACCGGGTCATTACCGTCAACCTTCCTGAAGGCTTGCTTGATATGGAAAACGCGGAAGAAACGTAAGCAGAATGAGCTATAATCCTGCATCACCCAAAGATAAGAATGGCTACCAACAGACATAAAAAACGTAAAGCTTTTTGGAAAGACATTAAGTTCAAGTACAAACTGACCATCATCAATGAAAACACATTGGAGGAGGTTGTCGGACTGCATGTATCCAAACTAAACGGCATTTCGTGGTTAGTGTTTACCATGGTTGTATTATTCATCATAGCTTCCCTGATTATGGTATTCACACCTTTGCGCAACTATCTGCCGGGATACATGAACAGCGAGATACGTGAACAAGTGGTAAACAACGCCCTTCGCGCCGACTCCCTGCAACAAGTGCTGGCAAAGCAGAACCTTTACATCACCAACATCCAAGACATTTTCCGCGGAACCATTAAAGCCGATACCATCCAGTCCATCGACTCATTGACCACCCTACGTGCCGATACTTTGATGGACATTACCCAAAGGGAAGCCAATTTCCGCAAGCAATACGAAGAACAGGAAATGTACAACCTGACCAACATTGCTGCCCGTACTGATGCCGACGGACTGATATTCTACCGCCCGGTGAAAGGAGTAATCTTGCGCACATTCGATGCCAGGCAAGGACACCCCGGTACAGACCTGAGCACCAGACCGGGGGAAAGCATTCTTAGCGTACTTGACGGGACAGTAGTGCTTAGCACTTATACCGCACAATACGGCTATCTGATAGCCATCCAACATGCACAAGGTTTCATGTCCGTATACAAACACTGCGGTTCCCTGCTGAAACGAGAAAACGATACGGTAACAGGAGGCGAACCCGTAGCATTGTCACCATCCTCTGACACCCCCGAAAATGACAAACACCTGCATTTTGAACTTTGGCATCAAGGGAAGGCTGTCAATCCGGAACTGTATATTGTGTTTTAAAAAAGAGGAAAACGGGAAAATACGGGAACAAAAAAGAAGGAAAAAGAAATTCAGCAAAATATGAAAAAACAAATAGCCATACTCGGCTCCACCGGCTCTATCGGCACACAGGCACTGCAAGTCATTGAAGAACACCCTGACCTGTACGAAGCTTATGTGCTGACGGCAAACAACCGTGTAGATGACCTCATCGCACAGGCACGCCGTTTCCAACCCGAAGCCGTGGTCATAGCCAACGAGACACACTATTCCCGGCTGAAAGAAGCGCTTGCCGACCTGCCTATCAAAGTGTACGCAGGAGCAGAAGCACTTTGCCAAATCGTGACAGAAAAACCCATTGACATGGTGTTGACCGCCATGGTAGGTTACGCCGGATTGTTGCCAACCATCAATGCCATCCGCGCCCGCAAGCCTATTGCTTTGGCAAACAAGGAAACGCTGGTAGTGGCAGGAGAACTCATCAATGACCTTGCCCGCACTTGCGGAACACCGATTTTACCGGTAGACTCCGAACACTCTGCCGTATTCCAATGCCTGGCTGGGGAAACAGGAAATGCCATCGAGAAAGTAATCCTCACTGCCTCGGGCGGTCCTTTCCGCACGTTTACCCGTGAACAGTTGGCTACCGTCACCAAAGAACAAGCGTTACGCCATCCCAACTGGAACATGGGGGCGAAAATCACCATCGATTCCGCCTCCATGATGAACAAAGGCTTTGAAGTGATGGAAGCCCGTTGGCTGTTCGGCGTGCGCCCGGAGCAAATCGAGGTGGTGGTACATCCGCAATCGGTCATTCATTCCATGGTACAATTCGAGGACGGTGCCGTCAAAGCCCAATTAGGCATGCCGGACATGAGGCTGCCCATCCAATACGCCTTTTCTTATCCCGACCGCATACACGCGTCATTCCCCCGGTTGGATTTCCGCACCTGCACGTCGCTCACCTTCGAACAACCCGACCCCGTACGCTTCCGCAATCTGGCACTTGCCTATGAAGCCCTGCAGCAAGGAGGGAACATGCCCTGCATCGTCAATGCAGCCAATGAAATATGTGTGGCAGCCTTCTTGCACGACCGCATCTCGTTCCTTGGAATGAGCGATGTCATAGCCGACACCATGAGGCGCGTGCCCTTCCTTGCAAAGCCTGCTTACGAAGACTATGTGCAGACCGATGCCGAAGCCCGGCGCATTGCGGAAGACCTCATCAACCAATCGAATAAAACAATAAAATCATAATAATTAGCGACAACGATGGAAACATTTTGGATTCGTGCTTTACAGCTCATCCTGAGCCTGTCCCTGCTTGTGGTGATACACGAAATGGGACATTTTCTCTTTGCCAAGTTTTTCAAGACACGGGTGGAAAAGTTCTGCCTGTTCTTCGACCCTTGGTTCACCCTGTTCAAATTCAAACCGAAACGTAGCGAGACCGAATATGCCGTCGGTTGGCTTCCGCTGGGCGGATACGTCAAAATAGCCGGCATGATAGACGAGTCGATGGACACTGAGCAGATGAAGCAACCCGTCCAACCCTGGGAGTTCCGTGCCAAACCGGCATGGCAAAGGCTGCTCATCATGGTAGGTGGCGTATTGTTCAACTTCCTGCTGGCATTGTTCATCTACTCCATGATACTCTTTGCCTGGGGTGACACGTACATCCCGGTACAAAAAGCGCCTTTAGGAATGGAATTCAATGAGACAGCCAAGTCCGTAGGCTTCCAGGACGGCGACATCCTTATTTCTGCCGACGGCGTGCCTTTCGAGCGTTATGACACCGACATGCTGACTGATATTGTCGACGCACGGGAAGTTACCGTCTTGCGCGACGGCAAAGAAGCGGCCATATACATCCCCGAGGACATGATGGACCGCCTGCTGGCAGACAGCGTACGGTTTGCCTCCTTCCGTTTTCCGTTTGTAGTGGACAGCATCATGCCCGGCGGTGCAGCAGCCTTGGCAGGCATGTTGCCCGGCGACAGCATCACGGCGCTCAACGGGAAGCAGGTTTCCTACTCCGATTTCCGGGAAGTAATGGCCGGGCTTATGGCCGATAACGGTTCCCGCGACATTACATTGGCTTATACCCGCCAAGGTGTGGCAGACACAATAGCCTTGACCACCGATTCCCTTTACCAGATAGGAGTATTCCCCCGCTTGGAAACCGACAAATTATTGCCCGTTGTCCATACGGAATACAGTTTCTTTGCCTCGCTTCCCGCGGGTGTATCGCTCGGCGTAGAAACCTTGAGCGGCTATGTGGGACAGATGAAATACCTGTTCTCCAAAGAAGGAGCCAAGCAATTGGGCGGTTTCGGGACCATCGGAAGCATCTTCCCTGCTTATTGGGACTGGCACCAGTTCTGGTACATGACGGCTTTCCTCAGCATCATTCTTGCCTTTATGAACATCTTGCCCATTCCGGCGTTGGATGGCGGACACGTGCTGTTCCTGCTGTATGAAATCATTGCCCGCCGCAAGCCCAGCGACAAGTTTATGGAGCGCGCGCAGATAGCCGGCATGATTATCCTGTTTGCCTTGCTCATCTGGGCAAACATGAATGATGTGCTGAGATACTTGCTCTAACACAACGAGTTATCAGGACTGAAACACTACCGCGCCAGTACCAAAGCGCTACCACGCTGAGAGTAGGACGCTACCGCGGGAGGACTGGGATGCTACCAAACCAAGGCTACGACACTGCTTTGCCCGCAGCAAATCAAATCGCAGGGTTACTGTACTAATCAACCTGATTAGGATAGATAATCAACTTGATTAGGATGCGAAAATAAGTTGATTGGGATGCGCAATCTTATTGATTGCCTAAGGAAACAAGCAAGGAAAACCATTCAATCCCTGCCAGCAGACCGATGGAAACAAAAAACGAGCGGCGGGTTGCCACGACATAAGCAACCCGCCGCTTCATTTTTTACGACCGCCCCCGTAACTAAGATTAGCTGCGCAATGCCTGGTCGATGTCGGCAATAATGTCATCCGCATTTTCAATGCCGACGGAGAAACGAATCAAGTCGGGACGCACACCAGCCTCCAGCAACTGTTCGTCCGAAAGCTGGCGGTGTGTATGGCTGGCAGGATGGAGTACGCAGGTGCGGGCATCTGCCACGTGGGTCACGATGGCAGCCAGCTTCAGGTGGTCCATAAAGCGGATGGCTACATCGCGTCCGCCTTTCAGACCGAAAGATACCACGCCACAAGTGCCGTTGGGCATGTACTTCTGCGCCAGGTCATAATATTTATTGCCCGGCAGGCCTGCATAGTTCACCCACGCCACACGGTCGTTCTTGGCAAGGTATTCGGCCACAGCCTGGGCATTCTGGCAATGACGGGGCATGCGGAGATGCAAGGTTTCCAGACCCAAGTTGAGCAGGAAAGCATTCATCGGGCTTTGAATACTGCCCAAGTCGCGCATCAGTTGAGCGGTTGCCTTAGTGATATATGCCATCTTGCCAAACGATTGGGTATAAGTCAGTCCATGATACGATTCGTCGGGCGTGCAAAGTCCGGGGAACTTGTCGGCATGGGCATCCCAATCAAAATTCCCGCTGTCCACGATAGCGCCGCCTACCGATGTGGCATGTCCGTCCATATACTTAGTCGTGGAGTGCACCACGATGTCGGCCCCCCACTCAAAGGGACGGCAGTTGATGGGCGTCGGGAAAGTGTTGTCCACAATAAGAGGTACCCCATGCTGGTGGGCAACGTGGGCAAACTTCTCAATGTCCAATATTTCAAGGGAAGGATTGGAAATCGTTTCGCCAAACAAAGCCTTGGTATTGGGACGGAAAGCTGCCGAAATTTCTTCTTCAGAAGCATCGGGGTCTACAAAGGTGACATCGATTCCCAGTTTCTTCATCGTCACGCCAAACAGGTTGAACGTTCCTCCATAGATAGTGGATGATGAAACAAAGTGGTCTCCAGCCTCGCATATATTAAATAAGGCATAAAAATTGGCAGCCTGCCCGCTCGATGTCAGCATGGCCCCTACACCACCCTCCAATGCCGCAATCTTGGCAGCGACAGCATCATTGGTGGGATTTTGCAGACGGGTATAAAAATAGCCGTTTTCTTCCAAGTCGAAAAGGCGCGCCATCTGCTCGCTGGTTTCATATTTGAATGTCGTACTCTGGTATATGGGCAGCACACGAGGCTCACCTTTTTTAGGATTCCACCCGGCCTGCACACACAATGTTTCAGGTTTCAGTTGCTTAGTCATGATTGTATTTCTATTAAAGTTTCAACGTTTTATCCGCATTAGGCACGCAAAAGTAAGGAAATTCTTGTATTTTTGTCCCCATAAAAGCGATATTTTAACCTCATGCAAACATTTCTATGACACGCATATTCTTTTTCATTGTCTTATTCTTTCTGTCAGCAAGCGCACTCCAGGCACAACAAGCCACCGATACGCCCCGCAAAGGCGAAGGCATATCTGCATTCCTGAAACGTAACGGACGGACAGGCAAAGTCTATCACAAGGAATTCCTGGAGTTGAACAAGAAACGCCTGCGTGGCAAAGAAGAACTGCTTATGGGCGTGAAATACATACTCCCTCCCATGCAGGAAGATAATAAAGGGGAAAAAGGAGGGAAAGGAAACAACACAATCCGTGAACCTCTGTTCGGCAAGAAACTGGCTGAAGTGGAAATAACGTCCGACAAACTGAAAGGAGCCTGCTTCTATATTTCCAGCGGGCACGGCGGCCCCGACCCCGGAGCCATAGGCCATGTAGGCAGGCATGAATTGCACGAAGACGAATATGCCTACGATGTTGCCTTACGCCTGGCACGCAACCTGATGCAGGAAGGCGCCACCGTACGCATCATCATACAAGACAAAAAAGACGGCATCCGGGATGACCGCTACCTGAAAAACAGCAAGCGCGAAACCTGTATGGGCGACCCCATTCCATTGAACCAAGTGGCACGCCTGAAGCAACGGAGCGACAAAATCAACGAGCTTTACGCCAAAGACCGCAAACAATTCAAATATTGCCGCGCCATCTTCCTGCACGTAGACAGCCGCAGCAAAGGCGAGCAGATAGACGTATTCTTTTATCACGCTCCTAAGAGTACGCAAGGCAAACGCCTTGCCACAAGCATGAGAAACACTTTCCAAGCTAAGTATGAAAGGCATCAACCCAGCCGGGGATTCAGTGGAACGGTAAGCGAACGGAACCTGTACGTCCTGCGCCATGCACAACCCGTAGGCACCTATATAGAATTGGGAAACTTGCAAAACACCCTTGACCAGCGGCGTTTTGTCCTTTCAGACAACCGGCAAGCCCTGGCAAATTGGATGACGGAAGCCATTATAAGCGATTATCGCAAATAAAGACTTCCGTCACAACTTATCACTCACCTTTAAAAGACTTAATCACGGGGATAAAAACGAGTGCCGCCGAAAGCACAAGCATCAATATAAGCGGGCCATCAATGCGCTCAGTACCCGTCAATATCCAATAACACAAAGCCATCCATAACAATATGATGCATACGCTTTGTGACCTGGAAAGCCGCCTGCCACGTCTCATCGTCCAGCCTTTTTCTTTTCCACAATGGCGTCAATGACGGCCACTGCGGTAATGTTTACAATGTCACGCACGGAACTTTCAAAGTCCGTAAAGTGGATAGGCTTGTTCAAGCCCATTTGAATGGGGCCTATCAACTCTGCTTCAGTATCCATGCCTTGCAACAGCTGGTAAGCAGAGTTTGCCGAACTAAGGTTGGGGAAAATCAGCGTATTGACATCCTTGCCCTTCAGACGGGTAAACGGATATTTTACATCACGGATATCGCGGTTCAAAGCAAAGTTCACCTGCATTTCCCCGTCAATGGCCAATTCGGGATAATGCTGCTGCATATAGTCCACAGCCTGATGCACCTTCACCGGACTTCCCGCAGCATCGGCGCCGAAGTTGGAATAACTCAACATGGCCATTACCGGAGTATGGTTGAAGAAACGTACAGTATACTCTGCCAACCGGGCAATGTCTATCAACGTTTCGGTATCGGGATGCCGGTTAATCAAAGTATCCGCCAAGAAGAATGTGCCTTTCTTGGAGTTCAGGATATGCATCGTGCCAAAATGCTTGTATTCGGGACGTATGCCAATGACCTCCTTGGCTACCTTGATGGTATTGCTGTATTTCGTATACAATCCTGTAATAAAAGCATCAGCCTCACCCGTTTCCACCATCATCATGCCGAAATAGTTGCGTTCGAACATTTTATCGTTGGCTTCTTCATAAGTAACTCCTTCGCGGGCACGCTTCTCGGCAAGAATACGGGCGTAACGTTCACGCCGTGGAGCTTCATCAGGATGACGCAGATTTACAATCTCAATACCGTCCAGACTAATGTCCAGTTGTCTGGCCAATTTTTCAATCGCTTCATCATTACCCAACAAAATGGGCTGGCAAATGCCTTCGGACTTGGCTTCGACGGCAGCTTTCAACATATTGGGGTGAATGCCTTCTGCAAAGACTACCCGTTGAGGATTACGACGGGCAATATCATACAGCTGGCGGGTCATTTTACTTTCATAACCCATCAATTCACGCAATCGAAGACGGTATGCATCCCAATCCTCAATATGTTTGCGGGCGACCCCGCTTTCCATAGCCGCACGAGCCACAGCACAAGACACTTCTGTTATCAGGCGCGGGTCTACCGGTTTCGGGATGAAATAATCCGGACCGAATGTCAGGTTGTTCACATGGTAAGCCTCATTCACCACATCTGGTACGGGTTGTTTGGCCAGTCCGGCAATGGCACGCACGGCAGCCAACTTCATTTCTTCGTTAATGGCTCGCGCCTGGGTGTCCAATGCGCCACGGAAAATGTAAGGGAAACCTATGACATTATTAATCTGATTGGGATAATCAGAACGGCCGGTAGCCATCAATACATCAGGACGGGCAGCCATGGCATCCTCATAAGATATCTCAGGGGTGGGGTTGGCAAGGGCAAAAACAATAGGATTGGAAGCCATACTGCGTACCATATCTTGCGTCAAGACATTGCCTTTGGAAAGGCCCAAGAACACATCTGCATCCTTAATGGCCTCGGCAAGGGTATGAATATCTGTACGGTCGGTAGCAAAGAAGCGTTTCTGCTCATTCAAATCGGTACGGGTCTTGGTTATAACTCCCTTGCTATCCAACATTACAATATTTTCCAACCGCGCGCCCAACGATATATATAACTTAGTACACGACACGGCAGAAGCGCCAGCTCCATTGACCACAATTTTCACTTCATCAATCTTCTTACCGGCCACCTCCAAGGCATTCAATAATCCGGCAGACGAAATAATGGCAGTTCCATGCTGGTCGTCATGCATGACAGGGATATCCAGTTCTTCCTTCAGGCGCCGTTCTATTTCAAAACATTCCGGAGCCTTAATATCTTCCAAGTTGATACCTCCAAATGTAGGGGCAATTGCCTTTACGGCTTCGACAAACTTATCAGGATCTTTTTCGTCTACTTCTATGTCGAACACATCAATGCCGGCATAAATTTTGAACAAAAGCCCTTTACCTTCCATGACCGGTTTGCCAGAAAGGGCACCGATATCGCCTAATCCCAATACAGCAGTACCATTTGAAATAACTGCCACCAGATTTCCTTTGTCCGTATAAAGGTAAGCATCTTGGGGATTTTTTTGTATTTCAAGACAAGGTTCTGCCACACCCGGTGAATATGCCAACGAAAGGTCAGTTTGTGTGCTATGAGGTTTAGTAGGTACTACTTCTATCTTTCCAGGCTTGCCCTGCGAATGGTAGAGCAAAGCGGCTTCTTTAGTAATCTTTGCCATAAATACAGTTTTTAGTGAGTTTATTTATAATCCGGGCGCAAATGTAGGCATAAAAGTTGAGAATCGTAAGCTAACACCTACTTTTTCTTAACAAATTGCAAGCGCATCTGTTCACCATCATAAATTTCGCGGAAACCTACATGCTGCTCAACCAAATACTCCTTCAAGTCGTTAAAAGCTGACACATTGTTTAATACCAGTTCTAAATGTTCACCATCGGCTGCCTCACAAATGGCTTTGACAGCAGGAATCAACGGGCTGTAAGCATGGGGAGTACACAAATCAATCGTTTTCATTGCTGCATGCCTCCTTTTGCATTGCATGGTCCGGATTGGCAATCCAATTCAGATAGAGTCTGACCAACTGTTGTAATCCGAAAGCCTTCATGTTGTTATGATAAATCACATCAATGCAAAGGTCAAGTAAATCCTTGCAATCTTCTTCCTGTGATGCGATTAACGAACGAATGTTAAGCTTCAATTTATCGAGTACAGGCTCATCTATAATGCCATTGCTATCAATCAAATGGCGGAAAAGTCCATACTTTTCGATGGTTGCAAGGTTTTCTTCGGACACATCCAGCGTACGGGTACCACTTGGATTGGCTTGAATAGTATACATATCATTACTGTTTTAGAATTAATATCATGGCACTTGCCACGGCAAAGATACGTTTTTTCATAGCACTTCTGCCTTTTTCGGAGGAATAAATCGCGCAGCTGACAGGGAAAGTGCACAAAAGCCTGTATCTTTGTGCCCATGAAAGAATATAAATTAACGGATTGGCTGCCCACAACCAAGAAAGAAGTAGAGTTGCGCGGATGGGACGAACTGGATGTCATTCTATTCAGTGCCGACGCTTATGTAGACCATCCTTCCTTCGGGGCTGCTGTCATTGGCCGTATACTCGAAGCCGAAGGATTAAAAATAGCCATTGTCCCCCAACCCAATTGGAGAGACGATTTACGTGATTTCAAGAAACTGGGACGCCCGCGCCTTTTTTTTGGCATCTATGCGGGTTGCATGGATTCAATGGTAAACAAATATACTGCGAACAAACGTTTGCGCAGTGATGACGCTTACACTCCGGATGCACGCCCCGACATGCGTCCCGAATACCCCACAATCGTTTACACACAAGCATTAAAAAGCTTGTTTCCGGATGTACCGGTAGTATTGGGAGGCATTGAGGCCAGCATGCGCCGGTTGACACATTATGATTATTGGCAAGACCGGCTGCGTCCGTCCATTTTAGTAGACAGCGGAGCCGACGCACTGATATATGGCATGGGGGAAAAACCTGTGACTGAACTGGTCAGAAGGCTAACGCAAGGTGAAGAATTCCACCAGGCTATTCAGGCTACTTCCCAAACTGCTTACCTGAAGCAAGGCGTTGAACCCCAAGAGGGCGACTTACACCTATATTCCCATGAAGACTGCTTGAAAGACAAGAAAAAACAAGCATCCAATTTCCACCAGATTGAAATAGAGAGCAATAGATATGCCTCTGCACGCATTTTGCAAGAGATAGGCAAGCAGACTGTTGTAGTCAATCCACCCTACCCGCCCCTGACTGAAGCTGAGTTAGACCATTCTTTCGATTTGCCTTACACGCGGCTTCCGCACCCTAAATATAAAGGGAAACGAATTCCGGCTTACGACATGATTAAGTTTTCCGTCAACATCCACCGGGGATGTTTCGGAGGATGTGCCTTTTGTACCATTTCTGCCCACCAAGGAAAATTTATCGTAAGCCGCAGCCAGGAAAGTATCTTAAAGGAAGTAAAAGCAATCACAGAAATGCCTGATTTTAAAGGGTACTTAAGTGACTTGGGAGGTCCCAGTGCCAACATGTATCGCATGCATGGACGCGACCTCAATTTGTGCAAGAAATGCCACCGTCCTTCCTGCATCCATCCGGCAGTATGCCCTAATTTGAATACCGACCATAAACCCTTGCTTGACCTATACCGGGCAGTAGATGCCCTACCTGGAATAAAAAAATCATATATCGGAAGCGGAGTACGCTACGACCTATTGCTTCACCATAGCACGAACGAAGAAATTAACCGGCATGCCCGTGAATATACCCGCGAACTGATTACACGCCACGTCAGCGGACGCCTTAAAGTGGCTCCCGAACATACATCAGAGCAAGTGTTGAAAATCATGCGGAAACCTTCGTTCAGCCTGTTCGAAGAGTTCAAAAAGATATTCGACCGCATCAACCGTGAAGAAGGATTACGACAGCAGATTATACCTTACTTCATATCCAGTCATCCCGGTTGCCGCGAAGAAGACATGGCCGAACTCGCAGTCATCACCAAGCGGCTTGATTTCCATTTGGAACAAGTACAGGACTTTACGCCTACTCCTATGACTGTCAGCACAGAAACATGGTATACCGGCTTCCATCCTTATACACTAAAACCGGTATTCAGCGCCAAGACTCCACGTGAGAAATTAGCTCAAAGGCAATTCTTTTTCTGGTATAAACCCGAAGAGCGCAAACATATCATTGCCGAATTACACCGCATCGGCCGTACAGACTTGATTGACAAGCTATACGGCCGACGGTAACGGTCATCAATATACTTCTACTTTGGCAGCCAACCGTTTGGCTTTGTCACGCAAAGTTTCAAGGTCGCTTCCTAACGGAGCGTAACACAACACCACGCCCATGCGGCGATTGACCCGCGTAGTAGGCTTGCCAAAGATACGAAGGTAAGTGTCTTCTTCTTTCAATACCTCTTCCATGCCACGGTAACCGGGACGTTCCTGGCTGGCAATGGGTGACAGTATAACAGCGCTGGCTCCCATCCGTTCTTGTTTAATGCCCGGGATAGGCAAGCCCAGCACGGCACGCAAGTGCAACTCAAATTCATTCAAGTTTTGCGTGCCAGCCAATGTAACCATACCCGTATCGTGCGGGCGCGGAGATAATTCAGAGAAATACACGCCATTTTCGTGGCTCAAGAAAAACTCCACTCCCCAAATACCTGCACCGGTCAATGCACGGGTCACTTTGTCTGCCATCATCTGTGCTTCTTTCAAGTGAGCCGGGTCGATATGTGCCGGCTGGAAGCTTTCACGATAATCGCCTCCTTTCTGCACATGTCCGATGGGCGGGCAGAACAGAGTAGGACCGTCTTTCTGAGTCACGGTCAGTAAGGTTATCTCGCTATCGAAGTGGATAAATTCTTCAATTATCAGTTCCTTGATGTCCCCCCGGCTACCGCTGCAACCATACTCCCAAGCATGCTCCAACTCATCAGCACTCTTTACCAGCGACTGCCCTTTGCCGGAAGAAGACATCAGCGGCTTTACCACGCAAGGAAATCCGACCTTAGTAGCGGCTTCTTTCAATTCTTCCAAAGATTTGGCGTAGTAATACTTGGCCGTCTTCAATCCCAATTCCTTGGCAGCGAGGTCGCGTATTGCCTTACGGTTCATTGTAAAGTTCACCGCCCGGGCACTGGGAACGACCTGAATGCCTTCTTGTTCAAAGTCATACAAACGTTCTGTACGGATTGCCTCTATTTCAGGCACAATAATGTCCGGAGCATGCTTGCGTACCACTTTTTCCAAAGCGTCACCATCCAGCATGTTAAACACTTCATACTCATCGGCAACCTGCATGGCAGGTGCCCCGGCATACGAATCGCATGCCACAATGTATTGTCCCTTGCGTTGGGCGGCAATTACAAATTCCTTTCCCAGCTCACCGGAACCCAGCAATAATATTTTTTTCATTCAATCTGTGTTGAAAGTTTTATCTACAAAGGTTTATACCTGAAACCGACTTATTGGTGTTGCTCCCTCAACAGGTCATTTACTGTTTTCACGGGGTTGAACGTGCTCAGCGGAACTTCCACGAAAATGGTGTTCCAATCGCTCATTGCACCGTTCCACAGTCCCGGAAGTTCAAGAGCTTTCAGTTCCCTGCCGTTCTTCGACTTGTGCGAGATGAAGCCCGTAGCCTTGTCCACATACTGCAACAAATCGAATTTATGTCCTTTGTAATCACGCACGGCACAAACCAAATCTACCGGGTTGAAGTGAGTCCCTTGCTCGAACATGGCTTTTTTCTCGGGATCATTCATGTCGATTTGCGAACTTTCCAGAATCTGTGATGAAATGGTACCGTCACTATTGTAAGCCATGAACGGGCCTCCGCCAGGTTCTCCCACATTTTTCACCATACCGCACACACGCATGGGGCGGTTCAGTTTTTTCTTCAGGTAAATTGCCAGTTCCGAGTCTTCAAGATTCTTGGTCTCGGGATTCTTGCAATGCAAATCTTTCTGGAGGAATTGCAGGATTTCCAACACCTGTTCGTGGGTATACTTACCACTATCTAACAGATGGAGGTAGGCAAAGACTTTTTGCTGCAAGCCTATCAAAATGCCGGCAATGAGTTTCTTATATAATATGGTATCCCCCTTACGTTTATCAGGCACTACATTATCGATGTTTTTAATGAATACCACGTCGGCATCCAAGTCGTTCAAATTCTCAATGAGGGCACCATGTCCTCCAGGACGGAACAACAGGCTTCCATCTTCATTGCGGAAGGGTTGGTTGTCCATATCGGCGGCAATCGTATCGGTACTTGGCTTTTGCTCGGAGAAAGTGATATTATAATCCACGCCATAACGTTTGGCATAGACCGGTGCCTTGTCATCAACCAACGCTTTAAACAAAGCACGGTGTTCGGGCGAAACGGTGAAATGCACATTGACCTTACCGTTGCGGTTGGTGGCATACAAAGCGCCTTCCACCAAGTGCTCCTCTACCGGCGTGCGGTTGGTATCCTCATAACGGTGGAACTTCAGCAAGCCTTTGGGCAATGAACCGTAGTTCAACCCCGGTTGTTCCAGCAACACCTTGACCACAGCCTTATAGTTGCCTTCGTCAATAAGGGCTGGAATGCCCTTGCCCGTCACCTCTTGACAAGCCTTGTCCAAATCCGCATAAAAAGCAAAATGCTCAATCTTGGCGAAGAAAGTCTTCTCGAATTCGGTTTGAGGCACATCATTTGCCGAATTCAGGAATTCAAACAAGTTTTTAAACATGCGGCTGGCAGCTCCCGAAGCGGGAACGAACTTTACCACCGTTTTGTCTGTCTGGGTGTAGGCTTCCCATGTATCCAGATACTTCTTTTGTTGTTCAACATCCGGCACCATGATTCCATTGTCTACCGAGGCTGCCGAAAACAGTTTCAAGTAAGGGAAACCTTTTTCAAAACAAGCCAGCTGTTCAGCTATCTTAGCTTCAGAAATTCCTTTCCGGGAAAGCAATTCAAGGTCTTGCTGTGTTAACATACTATTATCATTTAATGATTTTCATGGTCAAAAGTACAAAGAAATATTTAACCAACCAACAGCAACGGGAAAAAAGTTATCAAGTCCCTTTTACCCGTCTTCCTTTTCCCGGCCGGCAATCAACTTGTTTTGCATGCATGTTTAACTTGATTACCGGTCCTAATTAAGTTGATTGCCTGCCCGAATTAAGTTAGAAACAATCAGCCGCTCATCCGACACCTTCTGGGCCATATCCTGGAAGCACTTTTGCAACAATCCAGCGACGTCTTTGCCACATTCTCCATGACCAACCATCCTGAAAAACAGCACAACATTTGCATCTGAAAAAAAATCACTAACTTTACACCATCAAAAAGCCCAGAATCATGGAAACAAATGATTTCTTTACCCCGGACGAGAAAAAGCAACTGACCGCGCTTTACCGGAAATTACTACTCCTATCGGGAGAAACCCTGCGCAAGGATGACTGCCATAAGTTGAAGAATCACCTTGTCAACGCCATACGGACCAATGACTTGCAGCGTGACGTATTCGGGCTGAACCCGATTATCAAAGACATGCAGACTGCCGTAATCGTTGCAGAAGAAATCGGCATGAGACGTGCCTCCATATTGGGCCTGATGCTTCATGACTCGGTTAAAAACGGCACCTACACAGCCGAACAAGTGGCTGAAGAGTTCGGTGAAGACGTGGCAGGCATCATCCGCGGACTGATACGCGTCAACGAGCTATATGCCAAAAGCCCTACCGTCGAGTCTGAAAACTTCCGAAAACTGCTCCTGTCGTTTGCCGAAGACATGCGCGTCATCCTCATCATGATAGCCAACCGGGTCAACGTAATGCGCCAAATCAAAGATTGCCCCGATGACGAAGCACGGCGCAAAGTGGCCAACGAAGCAGCCTACCTGTATGCCCCGCTTGCCCATAAACTGGGATTGTACAAGCTGAAATCCGAATTGGAAGACCTCTCGCTGAAGTACACCGAACACGATGTGTACTATCATATCAAAGAGAAGCTGAACGCCACCAAGGCAGCACGCGACCGCTACATTGCCGCCTTTATCCAGCCCATCCAGAAAAAACTGGAAGAAGCCGGATTAAAATTCCATATCAAGGGGCGGACCAAGTCCATTCACTCCATTTACCAGAAAATGAAGAAACAGAAATGCCCCTTCGAAGGAGTGTACGACTTATTCGCCATCCGCGTCATCCTTGACTCTGCCCCCGACAAAGAAAAACAAGAATGCTGGCAGGTGTATTCCATCGTAACAGATATGTACCAGCCCAACCCCAAACGCTTGCGCGACTGGCTGTCCGTACCCAAAAGCAACGGCTACGAATCGCTGCACATCACCGTCATGGGGCCGGAAGGAAAATGGGTGGAAGTACAAATACGCACCGAACGCATGGATGACATTGCCGAACGTGGACTGGCAGCACACTGGCGTTATAAAGGCATCAAAGGCGAAAACGGACTGGATGAATGGCTGAATTCCGTACGCGAAGCCTTGGAAAGTTCGGACAACGACCTGGAAGCGATGGACCGCTTCAAGCTTGAGTTATACGAAGACGAGGTCTTTGTCTTCACGCCCAAAGGCGACCTGTTCAAACTGGCCAAAGGAGCTACGGTGCTTGATTTCGCCTTCCATATACACACCAACCTGGGATGCCGTTGCATCGGCGCCAAGGTAAACGGGAAGAACGTCCCCCTACGACAGAAATTGCAAAGCGGCGACCAGGTAGAAGTCATGACCTCTACGACCCAAACGCCCAAACAAGACTGGCTGAACATTGTCACGACCTCCAAAGCCCGCACCAAAATACGCCAGGCACTGAAGGAAATGGCAGCCCGCCAACACGACTTTGCCAAGGAAACTTTGGAACGCAAATTCAAGAACCGCAAAATCGACTACGATGAAGCTACCATGATGCGCCTCATCAAACGTATGGGATTCAAAGTCATCACAGAGTTCTACCAAAACATAGCCGACGGCACATTGGATGTAAACGACATCATGGACCGTTATTTGGAACAACAGAAACGCGACAACGACGCACATGATGAAATACAATACCGCAGCGCGGAAAACTACAACTTCCAGAACCCGCAACCCGACGAAAACGGAGGCAAAGAAGATGTGCTCATCATCGACCAAAACCTGAAAGGCATAGATTTCAAACTGGCACGTTGCTGCAACCCTATTTACGGTGATGACGTATTTGGCTTCGTCAGCGTGACGGGCGGCATCAAAATACACCGTTGCGACTGTCCCAACGCCGCCGAACTGCGTGCGCGTTTCGGCTATCGCATTGTCAAGGCACGTTGGGCCGGCAAATCGCAAGGCACGCAATACCCCATTACCTTGCGCGTAGTAGGACACGATGACATAGGAATAGTTACCAACATCACCTCCATCATTTCCAAGGAGGCAGGAATCAACCTGCGCAGCATCGGCATTGACTCCAACGACGGATTATTTTCTGGCACCCTTACCATCATGGTCGAAGATACCGCCCGCTTGGAAGCCCTCATCAAGAAACTACGCACCGTAAAAGGTGTAAAACAAGTAACAAGAAACTGAACGGCATGCACTACGACTTCAAAAAACAACTCCACAGCTTCCGATATGCCTGGCAAGGCTTGCGTTGCTGCATAGGAAAGGAACAAAACCTCAGTTTCCACCTCATTGCCGCTGCCCTTGTTATCGTGGCAGGCTTCAGCTTAGGAATCACCCGTGCAGAGTGGATTGCCATCACGCTTTGCATCGGGATGGTCATTGCTGCCGAACTATTCAACAGTGCCATCGAGCGGCTGGTTGACCTGGTTTCACCCCAACGCCATCCGCTTGCCGGACAAATAAAAGACATCGCTGCCGGAGCCGTACTGATATGTGCCCTGGCAGCGATGGTCGTAGGTCTGATTATTTTCATACCTTACCTTACACGTTTCTTCCTGTAATAAGGATAGGTTACCAAAAACAACAGTAATAAAGCAAACAACATTATACCCAGTGCCCAATACGCTGTAATAATCCCACAGCCCATGCATACGGCAACCGCCATGCCACTAATCCAGCCGGCATCGACTGCCAAATTGAGGGTCGTGTTTCCCGTACCCCGTTGGCAATGATGAGACAACTTGACAAACATCTTCACCAACGATGCCACAAAAAACAAGGGCAATACCAATAACAAGGCACAAACATACCACGGCAAGAAGTTTTCCAACCACAGGACCGCCAACCCCAATGCCACAGCTATCACCAATACGTTAAAAGCCGGCAACAAAGCACGCAACAACAGGAAACGGTCAAGATTCACCACACTTACCCCTATGGGAGCCCTGAAAGGCACATAGACAAATACGGCCTCCAATACGCCTATCAGTCCGAATGCCATGCTCAGATACAACGCCGCCGGCATACCTTCACGCTGATACAGCCAACAGCCCAATACGATACCGGCAAACATGCCGATGCGGTTCATCAAGGCGTAAATCTGATTGCCGCTGGTACGATTGCCCGAAACCGTAATGTCAATGCTCACAGTAACCCCGGCAGCCGAAGCCAAGCCGAAACAGGCGCCTTGCACCGCAGCCAGTACCGCCCGCGAAGTAACCCCATCCCAATAGACATACCCCGCAATGGCGGCCAACATGCCAAGCAAAGCCCCTATAAACACATGCTTCCTGCGATATGTATCTCCCAAATAGGCATTGAACGGACCGGACAACATCATCCCGGCGACAAACGCCAGGCAAACCTTCCATGCCTCCTGTCCCAATGCCGTGAGCAATGCCGAAAGCGACATGTAGGCAGCCATGTACAACAGGCAACCTCCCATGCCTATCCGCCTGAACGCGGGAGTCAGCACCGCCCGATACTCAATACTGCTCTTTCTCATTGGGGAAATCCAGGTTCTTCACATCCGAAACATAGCGGCTGATGGCATCCGTCATCACGGTATGCAAGTCGGCATAACGGCGCAGGAAGCGCGGACGGAATCCATTGTTCATGCCCAGCATGTCTTGCACCACCAGTACCTGACCGTCCACATCGCCCCCGGCGCCTATGCCGATAACCGGGATAGCCAGTTCGTGTGAAACCCTTCCGGCAAGCAAGGCCGGAATCTTCTCCAGCACAACGCCAAAACATCCCGCTTCTTCCAGCAGGTGGGCATCGCGCACCAACTTCTCAGCCTCAGCGTCATCCTTGGCACGCACCGTGTAAGTACCATATTTATTAATGGATTGCGGCATCAGCCCCAAGTGTCCCATTACCGGAATGCCTGCGCTGATGATGCGCTTTACCGTACCGATTACTTCCTCGCCGCCTTCCAGCTTCAAGGCATCGGCATGGCTTTCCTTCATGATGCGGATGGCAGAAGCCAATCCCTCCAGTTCGTTGCCTTGATAGGAACCGAAAGGCATGTCCACTACCACCATGGCACGTTTCACACCACGCACTACCGACTTGCCGTGATAAATCATCTGGTCAAGTGTAATGGGCAAGGTAGTCACATTTCCTGCCATCACGTTCGATGCGGAGTCGCCTACCAATATCACATCCACCCCGGCGCCATCCACAATCTGTGCCATGGTGTAATCATACGCTGTCAGCATAGAAATCTTTTCGCCCCGTTGCTTCATTTCCACAAGGCGATGCGTGGTTACCTTACGCGTGTCATCCGAAATGTATCCAGCCATAATATTTAATGTTTTATTTTAATACTTAACTGATAATATACTAATTATAAATCACTTATTGTCTTACATCATTCAATTTCTCCAAAGTAAATCCCTTGAAATCCTCAATTACATAATGGCACAACGGCTCCACAACTTCCCGCGGATGGGTAGTCGCCAGTCCCACCACGGTGGCACCTGCTGCCATGCCAGCCTTCAACCCGTTTACCGAATCCTCGAACACAAGGGTGGTTTCCGGCGTAGAACCACACACCTTCATGCCCAGCAGATAGCAATCAGGGGCAGGCTTAGAGCGCGTAAACATATCTGCTGTCAGAATGTGCCCGAACATCGGCTTCACTTCCGGATGCGCCTTATACACGGCTGCCATCTTCAATTCGTTCGAACTGGTCACAACGGCTGTTACCACGCCCTTATCGGTCAAAGACCTAACAAAATCCAGAACGCCAGGCACATATTCGTAATCCATCCCCCGTTCAAAGCGGTTCAGCGCATCGGTAATCTCCGCCCTCTTCTCCGCCTGTCCGGCAAAGAACGTATCAAAAATATACGCCAACGTTTGTCCTTTGATGCGGGCATCCAGGTCGTCCATTTGCAGGAATTTCTTCCCAATCCGGCTCCAGAACAAGCTGTATTGCCGTTCCGTATCCATAATGACACCGTCAAAGTCAAACAACACGGCTTTTATCTTCCTTATATCCATTCGGTGCACAAGGTCTTTTTTCGGGTACAAAGGTCTTAAATCTATCTGAATGATGCAAACGAACGGAAAGGAAAAAGCATCCGGAAGGACAAACCAGCATGGCAGAAACCCCGACTTTGGCAATCTTTGGCGGAAGCTATACCCCCTCTTCCCGCCGCCTTGAAGAAGAATCATCGTACATGATTTAGGGAATCATCGTGCATGATTCTAGGAATCATCGTACATGATTCCGGGAATCATCCTGGATGATTCCTCCCCGAAGTACTACTTTGACGAGGCTTTCCCCGCCGGACAAGAAGCAGAAGCCCGGTCCTTACCACCGTTTGGCCGGACGCGGACATTCCTCAGATTTTGTTTGGGAAGTTAAAAAATCGCCTGTATCTTTGACGACACTTAAACAGAAAGGAATCAAAACACAATGAAAAACGACCTGTTGCAATCACTCTCGAAAGAGCAGCTGCTCCGCCTCATCGAAGACTACTCCAAGAACTGGCTGGCCATGGACGGCGTATGGTTCCAGTCCGTTGAGCGCATGAGGGGCATGGATGAAGCCATGCACCACGACGCAGAGGCATGGAAACGATACACCGTCATCGAAGGGAAACGCATCAAACAGTTCTTGAGCCTGCCCCAACGCCCCGGGTTGGAAGGACTTGCCCTGGCCCTCCAGCTCCGTTTCTATGCCAACCTGAACGAGGCAGACCTCTTGTGGAATCCGGAAAAGACCACACTGGTTTACCGCACACGCGAATGCCGCGTGCAACGGGCCCGCGAGCGGAAAGGCATGCCTTTCCATCCCTGCAAACCGGTGGGCGAAATAGAATATGCAGGTTTTGCCCGTGCCATCGACGACCGCATTGCCTGCCAATGCCTCAGTTGCTTCCCCGACGTTACCGATACCTCCTGCTGCTGTGCCTGGAAGTTCTGGTTGGAAGAAACTGAACTGTAAATCACAATAAGAAAAAAGAAAAGCCCCGCTGATTTCTCAGCAGGGCTTTTGCGGTGGGTTGAGGTACCTGGCGGATTCGAACCGCCGTACGCGGTTTTGCAGACCGCTGACTAAGCCACTCATCCAAGGTACCGTTACCTTTTTTCGGGTTGCGGGTGCAAAGGTAACGCTTTTTCCCGAACCTGCAACTATCCGCAACAACTTTTCTTGTTTTTTTTCGCGAGTGATACCGATTTGCCGTTCCATTTCGCATCGGAAGTGCCCGGACATTGGGAACAACCTCCCGGGCATGAGTTGCAAAGCGACTCTTTACGCCTCATCCTACAGGCAGAAGAATAAATTTTGCGCCCTATCCACACCACGCACAGCACCAATACCAATAGTACTATCCAATCTTGCCAACCGTTCATACGAACAATCCTCCTATCTGATAAACCATAAATGAGACAATCCAAGCCAACGCAGTCGTATATCCCGCCGTGAACAAGGCCCATTTCCAACTGCCCGTCTCGCCCTTGATGGCCGCTATCGTGGCAATGCACGGGAAGTATATCAAGACAAAGACCAAGTACGTGAAAGCCACCAGCGGCGTAATAGGAATCCGTTCGCCCAACGCCGTTGTATCGGTTTCAGCATCGCCTGCATAGAGCACGCCCAGCGTACTTACCACCAGTTCCTTGGCTCCCACGCCGGAAAGGATGCCCACCCCCATCTTCCAATCGAAGCCCAACGGCTCGATGACAGGCTCCATGGCCTTGCCAATCCGGCCGATGTAGGAATTCTCCTGCTGGTCGTGCACATTGGTGTAGCTGTCATGATTGGGATAATAGCCCAACGCCCAGATGACGATAGACGCCACCATGATGATACCGCCCATCTTTTTCAGATATTGCGCCCCCTTTTCCCAGGTATGGCGGAGAATGGTCTTTGATGTAGGCAGGCGGTATGGAGGCAACTCCATGACGAAAGGCGTATCATCTCCTTTCACCAGGAAACGGCAGAACAGGCGTGCCATGATGACCGCCAGCACAATGCCGATGGCGTAGATGGAAAGCAACACCAGGCTGGCACACTGCGGGAAGAAAGCGCCCGTGAGCAACAGGTAAAGCGGCAAGCGGGCACTGCATGACATCAGCGGCGTAATGAGCATGGTCACCAGCCGGCTCTTGCGGTTCTCGATGGTGCGCGAAGCCATGATGGCAGGCACATTGCACCCGAAACCCATGATGAGCGGGATGAACGACTTGCCGTGCAGCCCCATCTTGTGCATAATCTTGTCCATGATGAACGCCGCACGTGCCATGTACCCCGAATCTTCCATCAGCGAGATGAAGAAGTACAGAATAAGGATGTTGGGCAGGAACACGATGACACCGCCCACGCCCCCGATGACGCCGTCTATCAGCATGTCTTTCAGCGGACCCTCGCCCATGTTGTTGCGGATAAGGTCGCCCAAGGCGGCTACCCCCGCCTCTATCCACTCCTGCGGATAAGCCCCCACCGTGAAGGTCACCTCGAACATAAGGTACATGAACAGGAAGAAGATGGGATACCCCCACAGGCGGTGCGTCACAAAGGCATCGATGATGTGGGTGGTGCGCGACGTTTCCTGATGATTGTCCACGAACGTTTCCCGGAGCGCCCCGGAGATAAACCCATACTTTGCATCGGTAATGGCCTGCTCCGTTTCCTCGCCCAGCACCTGGCGTATGCGCTCCTCCTCCTTGTCGCGGGTGGCGAGAATCTCCTCGCCGTTGGGCAGTTGGGCGGCCACGCCCTCCAGGTCCTTGTCGTTCTCCAGCAGCTTGATGGCCAGGAAGCGGGTGGAGTACTTATGGCGTATGGCCTCGTTGCGGCTGATGGCGGCCTTCACCGCGTCGATGCTGCGCTCAAGTTCCGCCCCGTGGTTGATGTGGATGTGGTGGAAATAACGTTGGGGCTGATGCTCCTCGGCATCGGAGCCAAACGGGTGGTCGGGCGCATACTCGCGGTGCCAGTCGCGCAGGTCGCCCTGCACGTCTGCCCGGATTTTGCCCTTGGCGTCCACAAAGTCGCCCCCCTCGTAGAGGTTGATGATGACGTGGAACAGGCGGTCGATGCCCTTGCCCGTGCGGCTCACCGTGGGCACCATGGGCACGCCCAGCAGCTGGCTCAGGGCCAGGTAGTCCAGCGTATTGCCGCTGGCCTCCAGCTCGTCGTACATGTTGAGCGCCACGGCCATGCGCACGTTCATGTCGATGAGCTGCGTGGTAAGGTAAAGGTTGCGCTCCAGGTTGGACGAGTCGACCACGTTGACTATGATGTCCGGCGTCTCGTCGATGATGTGGCGGCGCACGTACAGCTCCTCGGGCGAGTAGGCGGAGAGGGAGTACGTGCCCGGCAGGTCCACCAGCCGGAAGTGGTAGCCCTGGAAGTCGAAGAAGCCCTCCTTGGCATCCACCGTGACGCCGCTGTAGTTGCCCACATGCTCGTGCGCGCCGCTGGCGATGTTGAACAGCGAGGTCTTCCCGCAATTGGGGTTGCCCACCAGCGCCACGTTGATGGTGCGCCGTTTGCCCAGAGCCATGCGCTTCAGCGTTTCGTCGTCCAGGGGGATGTCCTCGTGCAGTCCCTGGGGCGACTCTTCCTGCCGGAACAGGGTCTGGGCCTCCTGTTCGCTGATGATTTCTATCATCTCGGCCTCCTGCCTGCGGAGGGAAATCTCGTACCCCATCACCTTATATTTAATAGGGTCCTTCAACGGGGCGTTGAGCAGCACCTCCACCGTCTTCCCCTTGATGAAGCCCATCTCCACGATGCGCTTGCGGAAGCCGCCGTGGCCCAACACCTTGACGATGACGCCTTTCTGGCCTGTGCTAAGTTCGGATAATCGCATATCTCTTCTTCAGTTACGTTCAACCTTCAATTTGCAGGGGCAAAGGTAGCAGTAATCTGCATAGGGTGCAAGCAATTTAGAATGTTTTTAAATAACCCCGGCCAGGGACAGGTACCGCGACGCCACCCTTGGGGTACCGGAACGCCACCCCCGGGGTACTACCTTGGCAACGCTGAGTAAGCCCCATCCCATGCGTTTCACTCCAGTGAGGCGACCGTTTCACTCCAGTGAGGCGACCGCTTCACTCCAGTGAGGCGACCGTTTCACTCCAGTGAAACGCATGGCATGTCACCCCCTTAAGCCCGCCGACAGGCCTTGCCGAGGCCGGGCAGTCCGCCACCGAGCCGCGGATGAGACGATTGCTTCCCCCGGAGCAAGGTTATTCCAAAGAATTATTGTACTTTTGTCACCCGTAAGGCCGCACCTGCTCAGAGGCCTTGCCATACATCACTAAGCAAAGGAGAACCATGGGACTTTTTAGTTTTTTTTCCAAAGAGAAGAAAGAGACCTTGGACAAAGGCCTGGCCAAGACCAAGGAGAACGTGTTCGGCAAGATAGCCCGCGCCATCGCCGGGAAGTCGAAGGTGGACGACGAAGTGCTGGACAACCTGGAGGAGGTGCTCATCACCTCGGACGTGGGGGTGGAAACCACCCTGAAAATCATCGGACGCATCGAGAAGCGCGCCGCCGCCGACAAATACATGAACGCGCAGGAACTGAACACCATCCTGCGCGACGAGATAGCCGCCCTGCTCACCGAGAACCATACGGAGGACGCGGACGACTTTGAAGCCCCCATTGCCCGCAAGCCCTACGTCATCATGGTAGTCGGCGTGAACGGCGTGGGCAAGACCACCACCATCGGCAAGCTGGCCTACCAGTTCAAGAAGGCCGGCAAGTCGGTCTACCTGGGAGCCGCCGACACCTTCCGCGCCGCCGCCGTGGAGCAACTGATGATATGGGGCGAACGCGTAGGCGTGCCCGTCGTCAAGCAGAAGATGGGAGCCGACCCGGCCTCGGTAGCCTTCGACACGCTGAACTCGGCCGTGGCCAACGGGGCCGACGTGGTCATCATCGACACCGCCGGACGCCTGCACAACAAGGTGGGACTGATGAACGAGCTGACCAAGATAAAGAACGTGATGAAAAAGGTGGTACCCGACGCCCCCGACGAGGTGCTGCTCGTGCTGGACGGCTCCACCGGGCAGAACGCCTTCGAGCAGGCCAAGCAGTTCACCCTGGCCACCGAAGTCACCGCCATGGCCGTCACCAAGCTGGACGGCACCGCCAAGGGCGGCGTGGTCATCGGCATCTCCGACCAGTTCAAGATTCCCGTCAAATACATCGGCCTGGGCGAAGGCATGGAAGACCTGCAGGTGTTCCGCAGAAAAGAATTCGTAGACTCACTCTTCGGCGACAACCAATGAAACGCAATACCATAGACATCGTCTCGCTGGGCTGCTCGAAGAACCTGGTAGACTCCGAACAACTGATGCGACAGCTGGAGGCGGAAGGCTTCCGGGTGACACACGACGCCCTGAAGCCCGAAGGCGCCATCGCCGTCATCAACACCTGCGGCTTCATAGGCGACGCCAAGGAAGAGTCCATCAACATGATACTGGAGTTCGCCCAAGCCAAAGAGGAAGGGCGGCTGCAAAGGCTCTACGTCATGGGCTGCCTGTCGGAACGCTACCTCAAGGAACTTGCCATCGAAATCCCCCAAGTAGATAAGTTCTACGGCAAGTTCAACTGGAAGGAACTGCTGCACGACCTGGGCAAGACTTACCACGAGGACCTGCGCATGGAACGCCGCCTCACCACTCCCCCGCACTACGCCTACCTGAAGATAGCCGAGGGATGCGACCGCCAATGTTCCTACTGCGCCATCCCCATCATCACAGGCCACCACGTGTCGCGCCCCCTGGAGGAGATACTGGAAGAAGTGAGGCACCTGGTAAGCCAAGGCGTGAAAGAGTTCCAGGTCATCGCCCAAGAACTTACCTACTACGGCGTAGACCTCTACCACAAGCAGATGCTGCCCCAGCTGGTGGAGCAGATGGCACAAATCCCCGGCGTGGAGTGGATACGCCTGCACTATGCCTACCCCGCCCATTTCCCCATGGACTTGCTTAGGGTGATGCGCGACTACCCCAACGTGTGCCGCTACCTGGACATCGCCCTGCAACACATCAGCGACCACATGCTCTCCCTGATGCGCCGGCACGTCACCAAGGCCGAGACCTACCGCCTTATCGAAGCCCTGCGCCGCGAAGTGCCCGGCATACACCTGCGCACCACCTTGATGGTAGGCCATCCCGGGGAAACGGAAGCCGACTTCGAGGAGTTGAAAGCCTTTGTCCGCCAAGTACGTTTCGACCGCATGGGAGCCTTTGCCTATTCCGAGGAAGAAGGTACCTACTCTGCGCAACACTATCAAGACGACATCCCGCAAGCAGTGAAGCAAGCCCGCCTGGACGAGCTCATGGACATCCAAGAAAACATCTCTACCGAACTGAACGCCGCCAAGATAGGACAAAGCCTGAAAACCATCATCGACCGGCGTGAAGGCGACTATTACGTGGGGCGTACCGAATTCGACTCACCCGAGGTAGACCCGGAAGTACTGATCACCCCGCCCACAGGCACCGCCTTACGCATAGGGGACTTCTATGAAGTGACAATCACCGATGCTGAAAGTTACGACCTTTACGGAGAGATCAAATAAGCAAACTGCATCACAAACAAGCCTATTTGCCTGTTCATATCCCTTCCCTGCCGTTTTTTTACAGGTAAAACTTACTATTTTCAATTATTATCTGTACATTTGGCGAGAAGAAAACAAAAGCCCTACACGGGTCACCTATGCTTATGAACATACCTGTAATATTCCGGTTTCTGAAAGACTTGGCTGCTAACAACAACCGTGAATGGTTCAATGCCCATCGCGACTATTACGAAGAAGCCCGCCAAGAGTTTGAGACCCTGCTGGGCACTGTCATTGCACGCATATCCCTATTCGATGAAAGCATACGGGGTGTCCAACCCAAAGACTGCACTTACCGCATCTATCGTGACACCCGCTTCACCGAAGACAAGACGCCTTATAAGATACATTTCGGCGGCTACATCAATGCCCATGGAAAGAAATCGGACCATTGCGGTTACTACCTGCACCTGCAACCGGATAATTGCCTGCTGGCCGGAGGAAGCTATTGCCCTCCCCCTCCCTTGCTCAGGGCTTTAAGGCAAGCCGTGTACGACAATATGGACGAATTCCGCAGCATCGTAGAAGACCCTGCTTTCAAGCAATATTTTCCCATCATTGGCGAAAATTTCCTAAAAACCGCCCCCAAAGGTTTCCCTAAAGACTACCCCTATTTGAAATACCTGCAATGCAAGGAATACACGATATGTTGCAATGTTTCTGATGATTTCTTCCTAACCCCCAGTTTTTTGGACCGTGCGGATGACATCTTCAAACAAATGAAACGCTTCGCAGACTTCGTAAACTACACGATAGATGATTTTGAAGCTTATTAGCAACTATACCGACAAAAAAGATATACTCAAAAAAACATATCAGCGTATGGAAACATTGAATTTGATTAAAAATGACCCGTGGCTGGAGCCTTATGCCAATGCCATCAGCGGACGCCACCAACATGCCATTGACAAGGAAGCCGAACTGACCCAGAATGGGAAAACTACCTTGTCCGACTTTGCCAGCGGCTACTTATATTTCGGACTCCATAACACCGGCAAGGAATGGATATTCCGTGAATGGGCGCCCAATGCCACACAAATGTTCCTGATAGGCGATTTTAACGGTTGGAAAGAACTGAAGAAGTATGCCTTAAAACGCAAAGCTAATGGCATTTGGGAAATCAAGCTTCCTGCGGACACAATGAAACACGGCGATCTCTATAAATTAAAAATCTATTGGGAAGGCGGACAAGGCGAACGGATACCCGCATGGGCCACCCGTGTAGTGCAAGACGACCAGACCAAGATATTCAGCGCACAAGTATGGGCTCCCCAAAAGCCTTACAAAATGAAGAAACGCACTTTCAAACCTGCTACCGACCCGTTGCTCATCTACGAATGCCACATCGGCATGGCACAACAGGAGGAAAAAGTAGGAAGTTACCGGGAATTTCAAGAAAAAATCCTGCCGCGCATCGCCAAAGACGGATATAATTGCATCCAAATCATGGCAATCCAAGAACATCCCTATTATGGGAGTTTCGGGTATCACGTGTCCAGTTTTTTTGCAGCCTCCTCACGTTTCGGCACACCTGATGAATTAAAAGAACTCATCGACACAGCCCACCAGATGGGACTGGCTGTCATCATGGATATAGTACATTCTCACGCCGTAAAAAATGAAGTAGAAGGCTTGGGTAACTTTGCAGGAGATCCCAACCAATACTTCTACCCGGGTGATCGGCATGAACACCCGGCATGGGATTCCCTATGTTTTGACTACGGGAAAAACGAAGTATTGCACTTCCTGCTTTCCAACTGCAAATTCTGGCTGGAAGAATATCACTTCGACGGCTTCCGTTTCGATGGCGTAACCTCTATGCTATACTATAGCCACGGATTGGGTGAAGCATTCTGTAATTACGGGGACTACTTCAACGGACACGAAGATGACAATGCCATCTGTTACCTTACGCTGGCCAACCGGCTGATACACCAAGTAAACCCCAAAGCTATCACTATAGCCGAAGAAGTATCGGGTATGCCGGGACTGGCTGCGAAATATGAAGACGGAGGATATGGCTTTGACTATCGCATGGCCATGAACATTCCCGACTATTGGATTAAAACCATCAAGGAGAAAATAGACGAGGATTGGAAACCATCAAGCATGTTTTGGGAAGTAACCAACCGGCGTAAAGACGAAAAGACCATCTCTTATTGCGAAAGCCACGACCAAGCATTGGTAGGAGACAAGACCATCATTTTCCGCCTGATAGATGCCGACATGTACTGGCACATGCAGAAAGGTGATGAGAACTATACCGTGAGCCGCGGAATTGCCCTCCACAAAATGATACGGTTGCTCACCGCTTCCACTATCAATGGAGGTTATCTGAACTTTATGGGAAATGAATTCGGACACCCTGAATGGATTGACTTCCCGCGCGAAGGAAACAACTGGTCGTACAAATATGCACGCCGCCAATGGGACTTGGTAGACAACAAGAACTTGGCATATCACTACCTGAATGACTTCGACCAAGCCATGCTGACTGTCATCAGAGGCACTAAGAATTTCCAGAATATTCCTATACAGGAGATTTGGCATAACGACGGAGACCAGATATTGGCATATATGCGTAAAGACCTGGTGTTTGTATTCAACTTCAACCCCAAGCAATCGTTCACCGATTATGGTTTCCTGGTTCCTGAAGGAGCCTACGAAGTCATACTCAATACTGATAATCCGGCATACGGAGGGAACGGCTTGACTGATGATACCGTAACCCACTTCACCATGCCCGACCCGTTGTATAAGAAAGACAAGAAAGGCTGGATGAAACTTTATGTCCCTGCACGTACTGCCATGGTGCTCAGACGTAAGAAATAAAGAAGAGCATATTATACGAATAATAAATTTTGAATTACAAACATGAAGAAATTCAATATGAAAATGGCAACAACCGTAGTCATCTGCGGTGCTTTTCTATGCAGTTCGTGCATAGGTTCTTTCGGATTGCATAGCAGGTTGCTAAGCTGGAATCAGAATATCGATGATAACAAATTTGTAAACGAACTGGCATTTTTCGCATTGGCTGTTGTACAGGCATATACCGTATCATGGTTGGCAGATGCCATAATACTCAATTCTATAGAATTCTGGACAGGGTCAAATCCTATGGCAAGCATAGGGGATGTTAAAAAAATACATGGAACAAATGGTAATTACCTGGTAGAGACCTTGGAAAACGGTTATTCCATATCCAAGGAAGGAGAAGAAACCGCTTTGCGGCTTGTCTATGACCAAGAGCTAAATACTTGGAACGTAGTTGCAGACGGAACATCGACAGAATTTCTCAAATTCAATAATGACGGAACAGCCAGTTTACCTTTGCCCAATGGTGAAGCCCTCACCGTAACATTAGATGCCAATGGCGTAGCAACTGCCCGACAAGCAACTATGATTGATACATATTATGCTTTCAGATAAACGATAAATAATCATATCAGGACGGATGAGAAAAACGTGATAACTTTCATCCGGTCCTGATATGATTATTTCCCACGCATCAGAATGGATATCCAACAGCAAAGTGAAAAGCAAAGTCACGCTTAAATTTCGGATGGATTATCGGATAACGTTCCGGACCTTTCTTATAAACAGGATTGATCGCTTTCATTCCTCCATCAAAACGTAGCACAAAAAAGTCCAAATCCAAACGAAGCCCTAAACCATAAGCCACAGCTATCTGTTTGTAGAAAGTATCAAACTCAAATTTACCACCCGGCTGATCGGGATAATCACGCAGCGTCCAAATATTGCCTGCATCAACAAACACCGCGCCACGGAATTTCCAAAACAAACGGGTACGATATTCTACACTGGTATCCAGCTTGACATCACCGGATTGATTCAAGAAGTTCCCATCACCGGGGAAAGAGCCGGGTCCCAAATCCCGCACCGACCATCCTCTCACACTATTGGCCCCACCCGAAAAATACCGTTTCTCAAAAGGAACCATCGTAGCATTACCATAAGGTACTACAATACCAGCTCCAAAGTGAAAAGCCAATGAATTACGGTTATCAATGACTATATTCTTCGCAAAATCAAAATCCGCCTTGACATATTGAGCGAATGGAATATTAAGCAGTGTATATTCACCCTGTTCGTTACGATGCATATTTACCAGCTTGGCTATGCCATAAAGCAAGTTACCCGCAGACTCCAAGTTCACACGAATAGCGTATGAATTACCTACTACAGTATTATTAACCAACGATTGGCCAGCATTATTATACGTAAAGCTATAGCCGGTACGTACAATAAAGCGATTCTCGTAATTATAACGAAGAATATAGTTGTCGCCATCATCCAAGAACTCTTGCTTGAAGCCAGACTCAATCCAAGGCATGTAAAGATAATTAATATCCAACAAATCAATACGGTGTTGAGCACGGCGTTGCAATTTAGTCCACCGGTAGCTCCAATTGGCAGATGCTACAATACGGGTAAATTCGGGACGCATCTGATAATTATACTGCAAACCAAACTCGGTAGAAGCATTAATACGTCTTGTAAAATCACGGGACAAAAACGGGAACATAAAACGAGGAAAATTCAACGTAGCTTCTGCTCCCAATTCCGTATAATTTTGGTTATATTGACTACCTTGGAGGCCTGATACCGCTTCATAAGCTCCCCGTAAACGAATCATAAATGACTCTGAACCACGAAACAAATTGCGATGCTGAAACGAAACCGCCGCAGCGGCGCCCAAATCACCAGCAGAGTTTGTCCCTTCCAATTCAAAGGAAACAGACTTATGCTTACTTTTTGTCAGCAACACATAAGCATTAAGTGAAGTACTGTCTGAAGTCGAAGGGAAAAAACGGACATTGGTATAACGCAATGCCGGCAAACGCCCGAAATTGGAATATGTGCGTTGCACCGCCTGCTCGTCATACAAACTGCCCGGAAGAATGGCAAGATTAGACGCCAATACCTGCGGACGCAAATAGAGATGGTCTTTGTAATAAATTGGAAGACCATGGTAATGAATAGAATCGTTCACATCGATACTCTCTTGCAGGGAAGCATGAAGCGCATCATAGTCTGCTACAAATCCCACTTTGTCTACGGTATATTGCCGGTGGGCACCGACACTGTCCGCCGATATCCGATAAGGCAGCAAACGTAATGTCAAATCTATATCACGGCTTCCACGTACGGTATCAGCCACATATTCCAAATATTCTTTATTAAACCGATAATAACCATTTTGACGTAATGTAGAAGTTATGCGTTGCCTTTCGGCATCAAGTATATTGACATCAAAAGGCATACCCGGATGAAGCAACGTGGCTGCAGAATCGCCTTCTAAATACGAGCGGATTTGCATATCCGGAATGTCATAAACCAACGTCCGTACCCGATATGGTAGCCCGGCATGAATTTCATACGTCAACTTGGCTTTCTTTTTTCTGGTCTCGAGCAAAGGGGTCACCGTAGCACCCATATACCCCATGTTACGCACAGCTTTGGTCAACTCGCTTGCAGTACGTTGGGTTTCTTCCTCATTGTAAATCACAGGTGCATCTCCCAAACGACGCAAGGTACGGTTAATCCAACGGGTTGTATCACGACCCGACCAGTTGTAAACATACAGTTGGGTCTTTATCAAGCTAAACCACTTAGAATTGGGAGTTTGCCGGAGATAAGGAGTAAGAGAAGAACCTCGTATATCGTCGTTATCCGAACGGATGCGCACATCATCCAGCAAATACTCCCCTTCAGGAACATACTTGGTAGTGGAGCAGGCGCCCAACATCAACAGTACGCCTATATATAATAATATGGTAAAACACGAACGATGATACATTCCGTCCAGACTATGACTTTATTTGGCTTTAATATGCAAACAGGACTCCGTTTCATCTTCGGCCAGATGGGGAGTTGCTAATGCACACAAAGGTAGTCCTTTCCCGGCTAATATCCAAGCAATGGCCCTTCTCTTGCATATAAAGAACAACATCTGAGACAAAAAACTTCTTTTTACCAACAGTATCGACCCAGTATCACGAAATTATCCGTACATTTGCTACAATATTTCACGCATGAACTCATGGCATTAAGCAAAGCGAAACTAAAGTATATCCATTCTCTGGAAGTGAAGAAAATACGTAAAGCCGAAGGTGTATTTCTTGCTGAAGGCCCCAAACTGGTAGGTGACTTATGGGGGCATTTTCCATGCACACTATTAGTGGCCACCCGCGAATGGTTGGACAAACATCCTGGAAATAATGCCGATGAAGTGATATGTGTTGATGAAGAAGAATTGTCCAGCGCCAGCCTATTGCGCACCCCCCAGCAGGTTTTGGCTGTATATAGACAACCTAAAGAATGCATTGATGCCAACTTGCCAATGCATGCCCTTTGCCTCGCCCTGGACAATGTGCAAGACCCCGGGAACTTAGGCACCATCATACGGTTGGCAGACTGGTTTGGCATCGAGCATTTATTCTGTTCGGCAGGTACAGCAGATGCCTATAGTCCCAAAGCCATACAAGCTACCATGGGAGGAATTGCCCGCGTACAGGTACACTATGTAGATTTACCAAACTTTATCCGCCAACTGGAAGACTGCCCGATTTATGGAACCTTTCTTGACGGGAACCCGCTATACGATGAACCTTTGTCACAGCACGGCCTTATCGTGATGGGAAATGAGGGACAAGGCATCAGTCCGGAAATCGAGTCATTGGTAACCAGCAAGCTATACATTCCCAATTACCCTCCCTTACGCCCTACATCCGAATCCTTGAACGTGGCTATCGCTACTGCAGTAGTTTGCGCCGAGTTCCGGAGACGGGCTTCCTTGCAGTTAGGTTAAAAGGAGAAAGCCAGTAAAGTTTCAAAGATACGACCCTATCATGCCAGTCTTCCGGCAATGTTTCCATAACGGGAGCAAGGCTATCTCCAGCAGGCCAACCCTCATCACCCCATTCCGCAAAAGGAGGTAGCAAGGCTAAGATGCCGGTCAACCACTCGGTATTTTCCAGTTCGCATAGAAGCGGGAAAATGCGTATCACACCGCCATTTTCCAGTTCTACTACTTGGCGCCGAATAAATCCAACGCCTGACACATAGAGAAATTGTGCTGCATAACGCCGTATCATGTTCCTAACGGTCTTCCGGAAAATCACTATAATGGCTTAATATTCCGTTTCTCCAACCTGACAGGACGATTTTCCCGGGGCAGTTCATCCGAATCATGCCTTGCAGGAATTGCAGGTTTCACTACAGTTTTTTCTTTCTGCACCTTAGGAGCAACAGTTGAAGAAGATGCCTGAACACTGTCAACCGCCACTTCCGTGTACAGACTGTCGGTAGCATGGAAACGCATCAAGGAAACACGGTCTATTGTCAGTGTCCGCGGTAAGGATTGAATCGGATAATATACAAATCCCCTCACTTCTTTAATGGCACCCAAAGTATCAGCAGAAAGAGATAGCACATAAGTCCCCGGCCGTTTTACACGCTGCAGGACATCAAGCACCGTGTCAGTTTTATACTCTACTTGCAAGGCCATGACAGGCAGATGTATGGTATCTGTCCCCATACCCTCCAAATAGCGGAAACGGGCTGTCCATTTCAAAGTATCGCGGGCATGATAGTTTGTATCGGCAACCAAAGCAAAAGTCAGCTTGTTATTGAAAGGAGTTCCCGTCAATTGATACAAAGGAAGATCCACCCACACATCCACGCTATCACCCGCAGGAGACATTTTAGGCCTATTGTCACGTATCGCAATCAGACTGTTATAACGGTCCCGTTGCGCTTTCAGGCGCTTATTCACCCGCTCGTAAATATCAGCTATGACGGTAGGATTACGGGAAAACCACACCATTGACGTATCAAATTGGGCTTCTGTAATACCGTGTTTGCGAAAAACCTCATCGATGTAGAGTACCCGCTTATAACTTTCGTTATACGGAATCTCTTCTCCCATTGCACGGGCGATATGATAATCATAGAGTATATCCTCCATCTTATCATCCGGCAATACGGTGTCCGGCCTTTCTACTTTACATGCCGACAAAGCCAGCACCACCAATATGGCACTGCACCGGAAAATCCGTTTCCACCCGTTCCCTACATTCATGACTTTTTAATAACGCGGCGATAAGCTTCGCCAAACGATTTACTGTAAAACAATATCACGGCAATGGTACCGCAACTGATAGAAGCATCCGCGAAGTTGAATATAGGGCTAAAGAATACAAAATGTTCCCCGCCTACAAACGGCATCCACGAAGGCCAATGGGTATCTATGATAGGGAAATAAAACATATCAACCACTTTGCCATAAAACAGCGGGGCATACCCCCCACCCTCCGGCAAAAAAGTGGCAGGAATCTCGGTGCTCTCGCTGAACAGTACGCCATAAAATACACTGTCGACAATATTGCCCAAAGCGCCGGTCAATACCAAAGCTATACAAACGATGAATCCCGTTTTCATATTGAGTTTCACCACCTTGTACAAGAACCAGCCGATAAAAGCCACGGCTATGATACGGAAAGAGGTCAGAAACAGTTTCCCGACAATTTCCATACCAAATGCCATGCCGTTATTTTCGGTGAACAGGATATAAAACCACGTAGGCGGATCAGCCGTAATGCCTAACTTGTCATATACCCAACCCCAAGCGTTTTCGCATTGATGCCAATACATTTGCGTCTTGACGCTTATCTTGATGACTTGGTCAATGACAAGTACCCCGACAATGACGAGCCAGGCTATCTGCCCTTTCGTGAACAGTTTGCCCATTTTACTTCTTGCCGTTATTTTTAGCTTCGATGCTCAGTGTAGCGTGAGGTACGGCACGAAGACGTTCGGGCGGAATCAATTTACCCGTCTCACGGCAAATGCCGTATGTCTTGTTCTCAATGCGCACCAAGGCGGCTTGCAGCCCCTGGATAAATTTCAGTTGGCGTTGCGCCAAGCGGGTAGTTTCCTCTTTGGAAAGGGTGTTGGCTCCTTCTTCCAGCACTTTGTAAGTAGGCGAAGTGTCATCGGTATCATTACCGTCGGCACCCGTCAGGCTTGCTTTCAGCATATCGTAATCACGTTGTGCCAACTCCAGTTTTTCCATAATAATGGCACGGAATTCTTCCAATTCAGCATCCGAATATCTTGTCTTTTCTGCCATAATTGTATGTATTAGTTATTGGTATTAAATGGGTTTAAACATTAGTTCTTTGCTATGCTTACCGTCAAGGCAAAATCATCGAAGTTCAACTCAGTTCCTTCCACCCCATCGGCAAGAGTCAACGAAGTTGCCAGAACTTGGTTGCAAATATAGTCTTTATATTCATTGACCGCATCATCCGTTTGCTGATTTTTAGATAACACAATCTTTATTTTATCGGTTATCTCGAAACCGCTGCTCTTACGGATATTCTGGATACGGTTTACCAGTTCGCGGGCTATGCCTTCGCGCCGCAGTTCTTCGGTAATCTCAACCTCCAATGCTACGGTCAGTCTGCCTTCGTTCGCTACCAGCCATCCGGGTATGTCTTCACTGAAGATTTCCACGTCACCGGTTTCAATCACGGCATCTGTCCCATCGGCAAGTGCCAGTGTGTACGTACCGTTCTTTTCCAATTCGGCAATAGCTTCTTGCGACAGGCCGCTTACGGAGGCTGCCACCGCTTTCATTTGTTTCCCGAACTTCGGACCTAACTTTTTAAAGTCACACTTCACTTTCTTTACCAGCACACCGGCAGCTCCGTCCACAAACTTAACCTCTTTTACATTCACCTCGTTCATGATAAGCGTTTTGACGGCATCAATATGGACCCGCTGTTCTTCATCCGTCACCGGAATCATAATGCATTGCAGCGGTTGGCGTACTTTGATATTCACCTTGCGACGCAAAGCCAGCACCATGGACGTAACGTCTTGTGCCATCTTCATGCGGGCTTCCAGTTCCTTATCTATCACATTGCCTTCACATACGGGGAAGTTTGCCAAGTGGACTGAGATATCTTTGTCATGCCCGGTAACGGCCGTCAAGTCTTTATACAACTTGTCGGCATAGAATGGAGCAATCGGAGCCATCAGCTTCGACACGGTTTCAAGACAGGTATAAAGGGTCTGGTAGGCAGAAAGTTTGTCTTGTGTCATGCCTCCTCCCCAGAAACGTTTACGGTTCAAGCGCACATACCAGTTGGACAAGTTGTCATTGACAAAATCGGAAATCAACCGGCCGGCGCGGGTAGGCTCATAGTCATTGTAGCAGGCATCCACGTCCTTTACCAACGAGTTGAGCAATGAGAGTATCCAACGGTCTATTTCCGGGCGTTCTGCCAACGGCACATCCGCATCCTGGTACATAAATCCGTCTACGTTGGCATAGAGGGCAAAGAATGAATACGTATTATATAATGTGCCGAAGAACTTGCGGCGAACTTCTTCCACACCTTCCACGTCAAATTTCAGATTGTCCCAAGGTGAAGAATTGGTTATCATGTACCAGCGCAAGGGATCGGAGCCATATTTTTCAATAGCGGCAAACGGGTCGACCGCATTGCCCAAGCGTTTGGACATTTTGTTACCATTCTTATCCAGCACCAAACCATTGGAAATAACCGTCTTATAAGCCACGCTGTCGAACACCATCGTGGCGATGGCATGCAACGTGAAGAACCATCCGCGTGTCTGGTCGACACCTTCGGCTATAAAATCGGCAGGATATACCTGGTGGCTGTCCAACAGTTCCTTGTTTTCAAACGGATAATGGATTTGCGCATAAGGCATGGAGCCCGAATCGAACCACACGTCTATCAGGTCCGTTTCCCGCTTCATCGGCTTTCCATCCTTGGAAACGAGGATAATGTCGTCCACATACGGACGGTGCAGGTCTATTTTGTCATAGTTTTCCTTGGTGTAGACACCCGGTTCAAAACCCTTGTCTTTATAAGGATTGGACTCCATCAACCCGGCGGCTACCGACTTCTCTATTTCATTGTAGAGTTCTTCCACCGATTCGATGCACTTTTCCTCGCTATTGTCTTCCGTGCGCCAGATGGGCAACGGGGTACCCCAATAGCGCGAACGGCTCAAATTCCAGTCGTTCAGGTTCTCCAGCCATTTGCCAAAGCGGCCGGTTCCGGTATATTCAGGTTTCCAGTTGATGGTTTTGTTCAGCTCCATCATGCGCTCCTTGCAGGCGGTACTGCGTATGAACCAACTATCCAACGGGTAGTAAAGCACCGGCTTGTCCGTGCGCCAGCAATGCGGGTAGTTGTGCACATGCTTTTCCATCTTGAAAGCCTGGTTGGCAGCTTTCATCTTCATGCAGATGTACACATCGAGCGACTCAGCGGCCTGGGCTGCCTTTTCGTCATACTTACCGTCCACGGTGAATTGCGGGTCGTAGGCATTCTTTACCCAGCGGCCTTCGTATTCCTTGTAAAGGTCTACGTTCACACACTCTTTTACGAAGCGTTCGTCCAGTTCATCCAGCACATAGAACTTGCCCGTAAGGTCTACCATGGGGCGGGTTTCACCTTTCTTGTTTATCATAAACAGGGCAGGGATGCCTGCGGCACGGGCCACCTGGGCGTCGTCCGCGCCAAAGGTAGGAGCGATGTGCACGATACCCGTACCATCTTCAGTAGTCACATAGTCACCGGGAATCACGCGGAAAGCCTTGGCAGAAGCGTCATGCCAGTTACCGTCCCGGTCGGTTTCCACGGGTTTTACCCACGGCATCAGTTGCTCGTATTCCATCCCCACCAGGTCGGTGCCTTTGTATTCGCCTACCACTTTGAAAGGAATGAGTTTGTCGCCCGGCTTATAATCTTCCAGCGCCAAGCCTTCGGCCTTTTTATTGAAATGGGCATAAAGCAGGTCTTTGGCCAAGACTACCGTCATCTTCTCGCCCGAATAAGCGTTGTAAGTCTGTACGGCCACATAGGTAAACTTGGGGCCTACGCAAAGCGCGGTATTGCTGGGCAGTGTCCAAGGAGTAGTAGTCCATGCCAGGAAATAAGGAGTTCCCCACCCTGCCATTTCCGGTTTGGGATTTTTCATGCGGAACTGGCCTACCACCGTCAAGTCTTTCACGTCGCGGTAACAACCCGGTTGGTTCAGCTCATGCGAACTGAGTCCCGTGCCTGCCGCAGGCGAATAGGGCTGGATAGTGTAACCTTTGTACAGCAATCCTTTCTTGTAAAGTTGCTTCAGCAGCCACCAGAGGGTTTCGATGTAACGGTTATCGTAAGTGATGTAAGGGTCTTTCATGTCCACCCAATAACCCATCTTGTGGGTCAGGTCTTCCCATTCCTTGGTGAATTTCATCACATCCTTGCGGCATGTAGCATTGTAGTCGGCCACCGAAATGGTTTTCCCGATATCTTCTTTCGTGATGCCCAGCGATTTCTCCACGCCCAGTTCCACAGGCAGCCCGTGCGTGTCCCAACCGGCTTTACGCTTTACCTGGTAGCCCTTCATGGTTTTGTAACGGCAGAAGATGTCCTTAATGGTACGCGCCATGACGTGGTGGATGCCCGGCATTCCGTTGGCCGAGGGGGGGCCTTCATAAAACACAAACGAAGGACACCCTTCACGTTCCGTCATACTGCGGGCGAAAACCCCGTCCTTGTCCCATTGCTCCAACACTTCCTTGTTGATGTCCGAAAGGTTGAACGCGGAATATTCAGCAAACTTTTTAGCCATTTTTATCGTATCGTTTTAATCGTTTCCCAATAATATATTAATGGTGTGGAGCGGCGAACCAGCCCCAAATGCCGTCCTCGCCTATGTCCTTGTTTTTAAGGGTGCAAATTTACAAATTTATCGGAGAAATTCTTCCTTGCCGCGAGATTTTCCTTTTCCTTTCCGGCACGAAGCCTTAAAAGACAGGCAACACTCCGGAAAAAGACGACTGCCGCATGGAAAAAATCCGCGATGTACTTTGAAAAGTTTATCTTAGGGTTGCAGATAATTATCTTAAGGTTGCAGATATATATCTTAGGGCTTAAGATAATTATCTTCAGGCTTAAGATAATCTTTTTGCAATGGATTCCGCATTTTCCGGACAAGGGGAAAAAGTTTTTCCGGCATACGCCCTCTTTTTCCCTTACGCAAGGATTAAAAGCCCATTCAACGGCATGTTTTCACAACAAACGTTAGTCCTTTATAAAATAGATGAACGGGATGCCGTATTCTACCCGCAAACGGCATTATATTTGTAGAGATAAAAAAAACAGATTGTAGAACCTAAACGTAGAAAGGAAAGCATGATATGAAAAAGTTTATTGCATTCGCCTTTATGGCACTGATGGCATTTGCCGGGACAAATGCTTACGCACAACAAGAGACAAAGGAAAACAAATCGGAACAGAAAGCCCTGCGCGACGCCGAACGCGCCCGCCAAAAGGCAGAAGCCGACATGCTGGACAGCCTGATGCACCAAACGGCGCTGACTGCACTGAACGGACGGCAATTCGTGCTGGAAGCCGACAAAGTAATCTTCAAGCGGGGAGAAACGGCCTATGTGAACTCCAACACCAACTTTATATCCATGGACCAGGACAGAGGCAGCGTACAAGTGGCCTTCAACACCGCGTTTGCAGGCCCTAACGGGATAGGCGGAATAACCGTGGACGGCAATGTGTCGAATGTCAAAATGAGAACCACCAAAAAAGGTGACGTGAACTTCAGTTTCTCCGTACAAGGCATCGGCATCTCCGCACAGCTCTTCCTCACCCTGAACAGAGGCAACAATGAAGCCACCATAACCATTACGCCCAACTTCAACTCGAACACGCTGACCCTGCACGGCAAGATAGTGCCGCTGGAGGAATCGTCCGTCTACAAAGGCCGTTCCCTGTAAAGGCGACAGCCCGTCTTGCGTCAAGAAAAGGGGCGCAAAGGTATTTTTAACCCCTTGAACGTGGCACAAGTACAAACTATTTCCTACTTTTGCCCCCATGAAAGCAAGAAGCCTATTAATCATCTTTGCCAGCCTGCTGGTTATTCCGACATGGCTGGCTTCGTGTGGTGAAGACCGTTGGGCAGGGTACGCCGAACAAACCCAAACCGACCGCTGGATAGACGACACCATGCGGGTATGGTATTATTGGCAGGAAGACATCCCGCATACCAACAAATTGAACTATTTTTCCGACCCTATCACGTTTTTCAACTCCCTGCTATCTTCGCAGGACGGGAAAGGCGGCACGCACTACTCCACCATCGACACCCTGGAAGCAGTCACGCGCAGCATCCCCTATACCGATTACAGTTACGGCTTCCAGTTTACCACCAACCACGTGGAGGACAACGACACCGCCCTGTATGCCCACATCCTGTACGTAGCCCAAGGAAGCCCGGCCTCGGATGCCGGACTGGAGCGCGGCGACTGGATTATGCAGATGGACGGTGAACCCATTACGCAACAGAATTACAGCCGGCTGTACGGCAACACGTCCATGAACCTGACCGTTGGTTACTACGACGCCGGAAACGACACGATTCTGCCGTATGCCCAAACCTACCCCATAGCTGCTGCACGTACAATTGACGACAACCCCGTACACTACCGCAACGTATATGTAAGAAACGGGAAACGGATAGGATACTTGGTATACAACCACTTCAGCAGCGGCAATACCGTGGACGGTGAAACGGAATACGACGAAGACCTCCGGGAGGCTTTCCAGTACTTCGCTTCCAGCCAGGTAAACGAGTTTGTATTAGACCTGCGCTATAACAATGGCGGACAACTGTCTTGCGCACAGCTGCTTTGTTCCATGCTTGCGCCATCATCCGCCTTGGGACAGACTTTGGGTTACCTGGAATACAACAGCCGGCTCAACCTTCCTCCCGCCATGTTCGATTTGGAAGCAGGCATCATAGGCAACGGAGCCAACCTGGACCTGACCACCCTGTACGTCCTCACCAGCGCACAAACCGCTTCGGCCTCCGAAATGCTCATCAACAGCCTGAAGCCTTACATGAACGTCGTACTGATAGGAAGCACTACCGAGGGGAAGAATGTAGGCTCCATAAGCTTCACCAATGAAGAATTGAGGGTGCGGATGCAACCCATCGTGTGCAAGCTATACAACACACTCGGGGAATCGGACTACGAAAACGGATTTATTCCCGACATTACCATGGACGAAAACAGCGCCCCGGCCCGTTTCCTGCCTTTCGGGAACGAAAACGAACTGCTCCTGCACACGGCACTTGGCATCATAGACGGAACCTGGCAGCCAAGCACACCTGAGGAAGAATCTTTCTCGACCATCCTAAGCAATTCAGTGGCAAGGCAGGCAAGCCCTGCCGTGCGCATAGACCGCTAAGCAGCATGCTTTAAGCTTTATTAGCATAAAGGCGGTTTTCTATGACGGAAAATCCCGTCAAAATTAGTATGTTTGCGGCTCGAACCAATTAAATTATATATGGAGTTCCTAATAATCCTACTCTTAGTAGTCTTAAACGGCATTTTTGCCATGTACGAAATGGCATTGGTGTCATCCAACAAAACCCGATTAGAAACCTTAGTCAACAAAGGAAACAAAAGAGCCAAAGGGGTATTAAAACAATTGAAAGACCCCGAAAAGTATTTGTCTACCATCCAAATCGGCATTACGCTGATAGGCATCATATCGGGTGCCTACGGTGGAGCCAACATTGCCGACGACCTTGTACCCCTGTTCAGCATGATACCCGGTGCGGAGCCATACGCCACCAAGTTGGCCATGGCAACCACGGTAGTCATCATCACCTACCTGTCGCTTATTATCGGCGAACTGGTGCCCAAGACCATAGCCTTAAGTTCCCCCGAACGTTATGCCACCCTAATCAGCCCGCTCATCATCATACTCTCTAAAATCTCCTACCCGTTTGTCTATCTGCTCAGCGCTTCAACCAAACTGGTGAACAAAATAATGGGCATGAAAGACAATGGAGAGCGCCCCATGACGCAAGACGAGCTGAAAATGATTCTCCACCAAAGTTCCGAACAAGGCGTAATAGACAAGGATGAAACAGAAATGCTGCGCGATGTTTTCCGCTTCTCGGACAAACGCGCCAACGACCTCATGACATACCGTAGGGAAATTGTGGCCTTACACCCCACTGATACACCTGAGGAAGTATTGAAAACCATCCGTGAACGCCATTTTAGCCGGTACCTGCTGGTCGAAAAGGGGAAAGACGACGTCTTAGGCGTAGTATCCGTCAAAGACATTATCCTGATGATGGGCGACCGCCAACATCCTTTCGACCTGCGCAGCATTGCCCGCCCGGCACAATACATTCCTGAAAGCCTGTATGCAAAGAAGGTACTTGAGATATTCAAGCGCACCAAAAATAAATTCGGTGTAGTGGTAGACGAATATGGCAACATCGAAGGCATCATTACCCTGCACGACTTGACCGAAAGCATCTTTGGCGATATCCTCGAAGAAAACGAAACCGAAGAACAAGACATCGTAGTGCGCCAAGACGGGTCGATGCTGGTAGAGGCCTCCATGAACTTGGACGATTTTATGGAAGCCATGGGCATCATGGACTATGACGACCTGAAAGAAGAAGACTTCACCACCTTAAGCGGACTTGCCATGTTCCTGATAGGACGCGTACCCAAAGCCGGGGATTTGTTCGACTACAAAAACCTGCATTTTGAAATTGTAGACATGGACCGTGGCAGAGTCGACAAGCTCTTGGTCACCAAAGAAAAAGAAGAAAACGACGAGGAATCGGATGACGCATAATCCCGGGAAAGGGAAAAGCAACCGACCTGTATAGAAAAAGCCTGCGGAAAACTTTCATCAGTCAACCGCAGGCTTTTGAATTAAAATGAGAATCTGTCGGAATTATTTCTTCGGAGAGGAGTAACGTGCATTCAAGCCATCAACAATCTCACGGGTAATGTTGTACACGCTGTCGGCATACAGCAAGTTATCGAAACCAGTATTGCTGATGATAAGGCTATATCCCTTGGTTTTGTTATACTCTTTCAGGAAAGCATTGATGGAGTCGCGCAATTGCAAGCTGTTCTTCTCGTTTTCCTGCAACAACTCCGACTGCAACTGGTTGCTCAGATTCTGCAAATCCTGTTCCAGCTTGGCAATACGGTTATATTCTTGCTGGGCTCTTTCTTGCGACAGGTAAGCGTTGTTCTGGTATTTCGTCTGGAACTCCTGCTTTTGCTCGTCCAGTTCCTTGGCTTTTTGGTTCAAAGTAAGGCGCACATTCTCGCTTTTCTTCACCATGGCCTCGTTCAGGTCTATACAGAAGTTATATTTCGTCAATAAGGTATCTATCTCTACATAAGCTATTTTCATACCCGACAAATTGGCAGCCTGTGCAGGGGCGCTCGTAGCTTGTGTATTGGTATTACCGGCACATTGAGAAAAAAGTATGGCGACGGCAAAGGCTGCCAAACCGCCCATTACATAATTCAGTCTCTTCATAATTTGATAATTATATTATTTTTAGAATTAATTAATTCATGCCTTCATTCAAAGCCTTTTCCAACTCATCGATGGAAAAGCGTGGCTTACGCTGTGCTTCCCGGTCTTGCGACTGCACACATCCGATACCTTTCTTACGCAAAGCCTTATTCCCGCTGACATGGGTGTTAGGAAACTTTCCTCCTTTGACAAAAAAGACACGTACACCCAACAAGAGTACGCTGACGCCCACAATCAGCAAAACGAGTAATAATGTATCAAGCATTTTCCATCTATTTGGTTCAACAAACAGCAACAGACTACGCATGCACGAAAAAGCACAATATATTTTGCCGTTCACGTGGCATACATTACTTTTGCGGGTGCAAATATAGGGCTTTGCTTTGGACTAAGCCACTTATTCCATTCTAAAAAAGAGACAAGGGAATAAAACTATTTGTGAATTTAACTATATTTAGTAGTAACGACTGCTTATATCACACGCCAATCTTGAACGACAAACTATACATTCATGGAGAAGAAAGATTTAAAACCCGCCGGCATTTTCCGCTATTTCGAGGAGATATGCCAAGTGCCACGCCCTTCCAAAAAAGAAGGGAAAATCATTGCCTATTTGAAAAACTTCGGAGAAAGCCACCAACTGGAAACCAAGGTAGACGAAACAGGCAACATCCTAATCAGAAAGCCGGCTTACCCTGGCATGGAGAACCGCAAAACCATTGTACTGCAAGCCCACATGGACATGGTTTGTGAGAAAAACAACGATGTGAAACATGACTTCCTGACCGACCCCATTGAAACCTACATCGATGGCGAATGGCTGAAAGCCAAGGGTACCACATTGGGGGCAGACAACGGCATCGGCATTGCCACGGCATTGGCCATACTTGCCGACGATACCATCGAGCACGGACCGCTGGAATGCCTGTTCACCATTGATGAAGAAACCGGCCTGACCGGCGCTTTTGCCCTGAAAGAGGGATTTATGAACGGCGATATCCTGCTGAACCTGGATTCGGAAGATGAAGGTGAACTTTTCATCGGATGCGCAGGCGGCATAGACACCGTGGCTGAATTCACCTACCGGGAAACAGATATTCCCGACGGATACTTCTGCTGCAAACTGCAAATAAAAAGCCTAAAAGGCGGACATTCAGGGAGCGACATACACTTGGGGTTGGGGAATGCCAACAAGCTGCTGGCACGTTTCCTGCACCAAGCTTTCCGGAAATACGACATGTACCTGTGCGAAATCAATGGCGGCAACCTGCGCAACGCCATTGCCCGCGAAGCATACGCCGTCATTGCCATTCCCGAAGCAGACAAGCATGCCCTCCGTACCGACCTAAATATATTTGCCGCCGAAGTTGAAGCCGAATATGCCGTTACCGAACCCGGCCTGCAATTCATCCTCGAATCGGAAAACATGCCGCCCCATGCCATCGACCACGATACGGCATTGAGTCTGGTACAAAGCCTTCGCATAGCTCCCCACGGTGTCGTAGCCATGAGCCAAGACATCCCCGGACTGGTAGAGACCTCCACCAACCTTGCCTCGGTCAAGATGAAACCCGGACAGATTATCCGCGTGGAAACCAGCCAACGCAGTTCCATCGCTTCCGCCAAAGCGGACATTGCCGACGTGGTACAAACCGCCTTTGAGATGGGAGGAGCCCACGTATCGCACAGCGAAGGCTACCCCGGCTGGAAGCCCAACCCACACTCGGAAATTCTGGAAATAGCAACTGCATCCTACAAACGACTGTTTGGCACGGAAGCCAAGGTAAAAGCCATCCACGCCGGGCTGGAATGCGGCCTTTTCCTCGACAAGTACCCCGGACTGGACATGATATCCTTCGGCCCCACACTGCAAGGCGTGCATTCGCCCGATGAACGGATGCTGATTCCTTCCGTAGATAAATTCTGGCGACATCTGCTTGACATTCTCAAACATGTCCCCGAAAAGAAGTAACCACGAACAACCACAAACATGAAGGCACGCACCTTTACCCTTTTGCTTGCCGCACTACTATTCGTCCTGCCCCATGCCACTGAGGCATGGGGACAGGACACACTGACTTTCCGGGTTGTAAGCTACAATGTAGAGAATCTGTTCGACAGCCGGCACGACAGTTTGAAAGACGATTATGAATTCCTGCCGCAAGCCACGCGCCATTGGACATATTCCAAATACCGCAAGAAACTGGACGACCTGTCGCGTGCCCTCATCGCTACAGGCGGCTGGACTCTTCCGGCCTTGGTAGCACTCTGTGAAGTGGAAAACGACACCGTGATGCGCGATCTTACCCGGCGTTCCATCCTGCGCGAAGCCGGCTACCGCTACATCATGACCGACTCCCGGGATGAACGGGGCATCGACGTAGCCTTGCTGTACCAACGCTCCCTATTCAAGCCCCTGACCTGGCAGGGCATCCGCATCACACCGCCATCTCCACGCTACCACCCTACACGCGACATACTGCACGTCAGCGGGCTGCTGCTGAACATGGATACTTTAGACATACTGATAGCCCACTTCCCTTCCCGTTCGAAAGGAGCCAAAGCATCAGAACCTTACCGATTAGCCGTGGCACAACAACTAAGGCATGCCGCCGACAGCATCTGCCACAGGCGCACCCGCCCGCAGGTCATCCTGATGGGCGACTTCAACGACACGCCTGCCGACCGTTCTGTCCGCCGCGTGTTGCAAAGTATGCCCCCTGCCGATGTTGAAGCCCTGCATCCCCACGCCCTCTACCACCTGCTTGCCCGCCGCGCAAGGGAAAAACAAAAGCCATGGAAGCACACAGTAAAAGGCAGTTACAAATACCACGGGCAATGGGAACTGCTGGACCACATCATTGTGTCCGGCAACCTGCTCCTGCCCGCCTCACCGCTCTACACCAACGAGTCCATGGCAGGCATAGCCATCCACCCTTTCCTGCTGACCGAAGACCCGAAATACGGAGGATACCAACCTTTCCGCACGTACCAAGGCCCACGCTACCTGGGCGGTTACAGCGACCACCTGCCGGTATATGCCGACTTCCGCCTCATTTACTGAGCAGATTGAGGCTGCGGCTTATACTCGCTGGGCACCACGCCAAACTGCTTCTTGAAGCACCGCGTAAAATGCGAAGGCGTGCTGAACCCGGTCATGTCGGCTATCTCGGCAAGGGTATATTTGCCTTCTGCTATCAATTGCGCGGCACGGTTCAACTTATAGGTACGGAAGAAGGCGCCCGGATTTTCCCCCGTCAAACCTTTTACCTTATAATAGAACTTGGAGCGTGAGATTTTCAACGCTGCCGCCAAGCGGGCAGAGTCCAACTCGGTATTGGAAAGTTCCTCCCCCATCGCACGATACAAATCGGACATGAAAGCCTCGTCCTGAGGCGACAGCATGTCCTTACCGATATTATCCGTTTGCGTAGACCGTGCCAAGAGGTTGCGCACTTTCTCCCGGTTACTTAATTGCGACTTGATGAGTGCCTGTAGGTAAACAGGGTCAAAGGGCTTGGTCACATAGGCATCGGCTCCGGCGTTCAACCCCTCCACCTGGTCTTTTGTCGCCCCTTTTGCCGTCACAAGCACTACGGGAATGTGGCACAGCTGCAAGTCTTCCTTCACCTCGCGGCACAGCTGGCAACCGCCCTTGTCGGGCATCACCACGTCGCTCAGCACCAGGTCGGGCACCTCCTTGCGGATGGCCTCCAAGGCAGCGTCGGCATTGAAGCGGCACACCACGCGATAGTCTTTCGAGAGCAACACCTCCAGGTAGTGCACCACTTCGGCATCATCGTCTACGACCAAAATGGTTTGCCTGCGCTCCTTGTCATTGACTTCCTCCTCACTATGTTTGTCGGAGTCCGTCTTTTGCTCTGGCAAAGGGAATGCTTCCGATTGCGGCAACACGTCTGCCCTGCGTTCTTCCTCCGTATAAGCCACATCATCGACAGGAAGGATAAAAATGAACACTGCCCCGCATCCTTTTGCCGAAGGGAAAGCCTTGAGGTAACCGTGGTGCAGATGCGTCAACCGGCGGGCGTAGTATAACCCGATGCCCGTACCCCAATTGTAGCAGCCTCCCGTCTGCCCGTCCAGCTGATAGTAGCGTTCAAAGATTTTTTCAAGCTGGTCTTCGGGAATGCCCTTGCCCGTATCGGACACAGACACCTTAATGTACTGCATGTACCTGTCCTGCCCTGCCTGGGGAAACAGTTCCGCAGCTTCCGCCCGCCCCACTACATCGAACGACACGCAGATAAGCCCGCCCGAGGGGGTGAACTTCAAGGCATTGGACATCAGGTTGCCGAATATCTTGTCAATCTTGTCCTCGTCCAGCCACATCAGGAAGGTGTCTTCCAGTCCCTCTACCTCCAGGCTTATGCCCCTGCGGACGGCATTTTCACGATACATGTCTATCTGCCCTTTCAATACCGTCACGATGTCTTGCCGGCGCACTTTCAGTTTCAAGGCATCGCTTTCCAGCTTGTTGAAGTCCAGCAACTGGTTCACCAGCTTCAGCATGCGGTTCACGCTGCGCTGCACAATGTGCAACAGTTCCTTCGGCCTGCCGCCTATCTCCGGAGAGTCGCAGAGTTGGGCCACCGGCCCGGCTATCATGGTGAGCGGCGTGCGGAACTCGTGGGACACATTGGCAAAGAAGCTCATATTCATCCGATTCACCAGCTTTTCCTGCTCTTTCTCCTGCTCGGCAAGCCGCAGGGCAGCCTTCTCTGCCCGGATGCGCAGGTAGTTCTTGACAAACAACCCGGCAATCGCTGCTATCAGCAATATATATAAGGTATATGCCCACCAAGTGGCCCACGGGGCAGGCTGTACGGTGATGTGCAAGGAGTTTTCGGCCTCTGTTTCATTTTGGTCATTCACCACTTTCACCTTGAAGTCATACTCGCCTGCCGGCAAGTTGGCATAGTAGGCCTCGCGGTTGTTGCGCGCGTCTATCCAGTAAGAATCAAAGCCCTCCATACAATAATAATAGTGCGCACGCCCATACTCACTATAATCCAAGGCGGCAAACGAGATGCCGAAACTGTTCTGGTCGTGGCGCAGGTGTACGTCAGGATTGCAGGACAGGTGCTTGTCCATGCACCCCGTGCCGGGGCGGATGCGCCGGTTGTGTACCTTCAGGTCCTCGAACAACAGACGCACGTCGTGCTTCACCTGTACGTCGGCCGGGTTGAAGAAGGTCAGCCCGTGCGTGCCGCCAAACACCAGCGTGCCGTCCGGCAGTCGGCACGAGGCACGGTCGTAGAACTGGTTGCCGCCTATGCCGTCCGCCTCATAATAGTTGGTGAATGTCCCTGTTTCGGGGTCGTATTTGCCCAAACCGTAGAGCGTGCCGACCCACAGGTTGCCTTGCGCATCTTCCTCTATGGAGGAGATGTCGGTACAAGGTGCACCGGGCACGGGGCGCAGGCGGCCGTCGTCGGGAGTGTAGCACAGCAGGCCGTTGCCCACGGTGCCTATCCACAGCCTGCGCTTGGAGTCACAACGTATGACGGTAGGGATGAAGGTGGAGCGGCGAATGCAGGCTTTCCTATCTGCCTCGCTAATTATAACCTCGCGCACCTCCCCCGTTTCCGGGATAACCTCCTGCAAAGGTTGCCCATAGGCGGATACCACCAAGTGCCCGTTGCGGCGTGGTTGCAGGCCGGGAGCAAAAACGAATCCATCCTTAAAGACTTTTACGACATCGAAGTCCTTTCCATCCGGAGCAAGGGAATATACATAAGGGCTGAAAGTGCTTACCCATATCTTGCCATCCGTCCCTTCGGCAATGTTCATGGGAAGGTAGTCCAACTTGTATTTTCCCTCTACCCGCAATTTTCCTGCATCATAACGGCAACGGGCTATCATCCTGCTGCCACGGGGCAGAAGCCAAATACTTCCCCTGCGGTCAACCAACAAAGTTTGTACGGTAGCGAGCTGCCAGTTCCTGCCTTGAAAGATGTTGCCTGTGTTTATTTGTTCCATCCGTTTCCCTTGCATGTCATAGCGGTACAAGCCATCTGTCTGGGTAGCGGCCCATAGATAGCGGTCTCGCTCTACAGCAAGGGAGGTAACAAACTTATCCTTCATGTAAGTATATAGGTAGCTGTTATTATTGAACCACTCTTTCTGCCGATAGTGCACCGCATACCCTCTCGAAGCAGACCCCATCCATAAGTTGCCATTGGAATCGGTAAACATGCGCGTAACGCCGAAAACCGGCATCTCGAATGGGAAACCCGCATCTGTCTGATGGGTCAACGTACCTCGCGTGCTGTCATAGCAGAATATCCCGTCCTTGAACGTAGCCAACAACAACTGGTTGTTGGTATAAGGATAGATGCACATTATTTCGGCATAATGCAACCTGGAGTTGCCGGTCATCGCACGGGGTGCCGTACGAAACCGGGCGCTGTTCGTATCGAACACGGTTATGCCGTTCTCGCCCACCATCCACAAATCGCCATTAGGATGAAGGCTGGAAATGTAAGGCTTTCCGGCCAAAGGGATAGAATCTGTAACCCGCCGGGTGACCAGGCTGTAACGCTGCAGGCTTTCGGGAGTAATCACCCAAAGATGGTTCTTGCCATCAATATAACTTTTGGTATAATACGAGCTTGTTGGGTTGATGCCGGGGATGGCGCATACCAGTTGCCTTGAGGTGGGGTCGAAACGCAGAATCTGCGCCCCCGTGTTCACATAGATGTCCCCTTCACGGTCTTCCAGCAATTGCCTGCAATGCCGGTCGCCCTCGGGCTGCGGAATCCGTTCAAAGCCGTCCTGCTCCGTATACAGGCACAAGCCGTCGTTGGTGGCCACCCACAGCCGTCCCTGCGAGTCGTTCAGCAGGTCCCGTATCTGGTTGTCCGGCAAGCCTGTGGAGTCGTTGGTGCAGAAGTACTGGTAATAGTCGTGCCCGTCGTAGCGGTTCAGCCCGCGGAAGGTTCCTATCCAGATGTATCCTTTGCTGTCTTCGGCAAAGGCATTGACCTGCTGGTTGGACAGGGTGGAGGCTATCGCCGGGGTGCCCGGGGCTTCCATCGGCACGTTGTCGGCCGGGCGCTGATGGCAGGAGGCGAAGAGGACGGGGAACACGAGGAGGCATAGAAAAATATGTGTTTTCATCTTAATAATGGTAAATGCTTTACGGCAGCAAATATAAGCCGAATGCCGGTTTCCCGCCGCATCTTTCCACCTAAAAATGCAGGGGAAAACTGCCTGAAACATGCTGTAAGGCAGGTTTTGGACGCAGGTGACAGATTTTGGACGCAGGTGACAGCACTTTGCACCACGGGGACATCTTTTTGTATCTACCTGCCATCCGTTAAAAAAGGTTTCCGCTAATATTGCAAACGTGTTTCATGAAAACCTTTGGAGGCGTACTCCCCCGGTCCGGGCAGCAGAACCCGACTGCCCTGCCGGGGACACCCCTCCCGCCTTGCAACAGAAACCGGAAAACACTTAATACATTAATCATATGCCAACAACCTTCAACAAACTCATCAGCCTCATCGCCTACGACGCGAAGCTGACCGAACAGGAGGGCGACTACTACCTCCGCGCCAAGACCATGCCGGACACCATCAGCCTGCGCAACATTGCCGAGGAGGTGGCCGTGCGGCTCAACAAGAATGCCGACGAGGTGTACACCATACTCAACGACGCCGAGCAGGTGAAGTGCGACGCCGTGTCCAGCTCGTACATCGTGTCCACCCCCACCGCCCTCATCCGCCCCGGCGCCAGCGGCACGGTGATGGAAACCGAGCTGTCGCAGGCCGTGGACAGGAACAAGATAAAGGTGTACGCCACCCTCAGCATGGGTAGTTCTCTGCGCGAGGCCATGCAGGAGTGCCGGCTGGAAATCTTCACCCAGCCCGCCGTGGTAGGCCCCCTGCTCAACGGAGCGGTGGCGCAGACGCGCGCCGACGACGGCACCCTGGCCACCAAGGCGCCCGAGCCGGGCAAGAACATCCGCCTCACGGGGCGCAACATCAAGATTGCCGGCACCGACCCCTCGGTGGGCGTCACCTTCACCTCGGTCGAAGAACCCTCCACCACCGTCTTCGTCCCCCTGGCAGACATCACCGTCAACGAGCCCAAGCAGCTCATCTTCGTGCTCCCCACGGAGGTCACCGACGGGCTGTGGAGGGTGAAGGTAACCACACAATACACCTCCGGCGGACATGAAGTCAAAGAACCCCGCAGCTACGAACTGCCCACGACCTTGGCCGTAGGCACTGCAGCCGGACAAGAACCCGGCACTGACGAAGATGAGGAAGAAAACGAAGGAGGCAACCAGCAGATGGGCTAACGATACCCCTCGTTAGCCTAACAACGAGGACCCTCGTTAGCCTCGCAACGATATCCCTCGTTAGCCTAACAACGAGGACCCTCGTTAGCCTCGCAACGATACCCCTCGTTAGCTTAACAACGAGGACCCTCGTTGGCCTAACAACCTAAAACACCCCGTCCGGAGGTTCCGGACAAACTTCAATAACACCAATTATTAACTAAAAACTTATCAAAACATGAACAACAACTTGAAAAGCACGGGACTGAAGCGGCTCACGACAGCCGTCCTCTCCCTACTGTTGTGCGTCCCCCTCGCCTGGGCACAGGTCCAAGTAAGGGTGACAGGTAAAGTCGTCGACAACCTCGGGGTGCCGATGATAGGCGTATCCATCCTTGAAAAAGGCACCACCAACGGCGTGGTGACCGACCTTGACGGCAACTACTCGCTCAACGCCGCTGTCGAAGGCACGCTGGTATTCTCCTACGTGGGCTACGTCACCCAGGAACACCCCGTAAAAGACGGCACCCTGAACATCACCATGCTGGAAGACAGCGAGACGCTGGACGAGCTGGTGGTAGTGGGCTACGGCGTGCAGAAGAAGAGCTCGGTGACGGGCGCCATCTCGCAAGTGAAGGCCGGCGACATGGAGAACCGCACCATCACCCGCCCGGAACAGGCCTTGCAGGGCAAGACGGCCGGCGTACAGATATTCCAGGCATCGGCCGCGCCGGGCTCCTCGCCCACGGTGCGCATCCGCGGTATCAGCAGCAACGGCTCGTGCGACCCCCTCTACGTGGTGGACGGACGTATTGCCAGCGACATCGGCGGCCTCGACCCCAATGACATCGAGTCGATGGAGGTGCTGAAGGATGCCGCCTCCGCCGCCATCTACGGCGCGGCTGCCGGAAACGGCGTGGTGCTCATCACCACCAAGAAAGGAAAGGTGGGCACGGGCACCGTCACCTACGACTTCCAGCTCTCCACCCAGCAGATTGCCAACGTGCCCCAGGTACTCAATGCCGAGCAGTACATCGACTACATGACCGAGGCCAACTACATCTCGATGGACAAAATAAACTCCACGTGGGACTTCCGCACCAACACCGACTGGGCCAAGGCCACCTTCGAACGCTCGCTGATGCAGAAGCACAACGTGGCCCTGCAAGGCGGCAACGAGAATGGCACGTACTACCTCTCGCTGTCCTACCTGAACAACAACGGCTACGTGAAGGGCGACGCCGACGTGTACAAGCGCCTCACCGCCACCATCAACGCCGACTATCATATCAAGCCCTGGCTGCAGGTGGGCACGAACAACCAGATTGAGTACTACGACATCAAGTCGGTGTCCGAAGGCTCGGAATACGGCAGCTTGTTGATGTCCGTGTTGCAGCTCGACCCGCTGACGCCCGTCACCTACGCCCCAGACAACCTGCCCGACCACATGCAGCGCATCCTGGACAACGGGTACACGCTGCTCAGGGACAAAAACGGCAACTACTACTCCACCTCCGCCTACCAGGAGAGCGACCAGTACAACCCGTTCATCATGCGCGACAAGTCGCAGAACAAGAACAGCGGCTACAGCCTGAACGGCGTGCTCTTTGCCAACCTGAAGCCCCTGAAGCAACTCACCATCACCTCGCGCTTAGGCTACCGCCTCTCCGGCTTCAAGACCTACGCGCTGAACAACGACTACTACGTGAACGGCACCATCCACCAGGACTACATGTCGGTCAGCGCCAGTGCCTCGGTGCCCCTCTACCTGCAATGGGAAAACTTTGCCAACTACATGCAAAGCTTCGGCAAGCACAGCGTCACCGCCATGCTGGGTATGTCGTTCATTGAAAACCGCACGTTCAACGTGTCGGGCAGCATCACCGGCAGCGAAGACGACCTGGGCTTCAAGAAAGACGACCCGCTCTACGCCTACTTTGCCTATGCCACAGCCACGGCAACCAAAAACATAAGCGGCGGTGAAGAATTCATCGGGCGCAAGCTGGCCTACTTCGGCCGCGCCACCTACGACTACGACGGCAAGTACATGGCCCAATTCTCGCTGCGCGCCGATGCCGCCGATTCGTCTGTACTGCCCGTCGACAACCGCTGGGGCTACTTCCCTGCTTTCTCGCTGGGTTGGACCGTATCGCGAGAAAAATTTATGGAGCGCACCAACGGCTGGCTGAGCCACCTGAAACTGCGCGGCAGCTGGGGACAGAACGGAACAACGGCCAGCCTGGGCAACTACATGTACCTGGCCTCCATCAATTCCAACATCTCTTATCCTTATACCAACAACCTGGCCTACAATACCGGTTCGTCGCCCTCAGCCACCGGCAACAACGAACTGAAGTGGGAAACTTCCGAACAAGTGGACATAGGCCTTGACGCCCGCTTCCTCAACGACCGCCTGTCGTTCACCTTCGACTGGTACAAGAAGAAGACCAAAGACCTGATCATCACCGGCATCACGCCCTCCACCATCGTGGGCAACACGGCATCGCCCGTCAATGCCGGAAACGTGGAAAACACCGGCGTGGAACTGGAACTGGGCTGGCGTGAGCAACGTGGCGACTTCAATTATGAAATACGCGCCAACCTTGCCACACTAAAGAATGAGGTGACTTACGTGCACGAGTCATTGGACCGCATCAACGGCGCCGGTTTCCACACGACACAAGGTATCACCGTGTTCGAGGAAGGCTATCCCGCCTGGTATTTCCGTGGCTACAAGGTGGAAGGAATAGACGAAGCTACCGGTAACCCCATCTTTGCCGACCTGGACAACAACAACACCATCAACGAGTCCGACCGCACCATGATAGGCAGCGGCATACCCGACTTCACCTACGGCATCACGCTGAGCGGCTCTTGGAAGGGGATTGACATGACCGTCTTCGGCACCGGCTCGCAAGGCAACGACATCTTCGCCTGCCTCACCCGCGGCGACCGCCTGCAAGCCAACATCTTGAAAGAATACTATGACGACCGCTGGACTCCTGACCACACGCATGCCTCCCGCCCCCGTGCCGGCGCAACCGATATCGAAAAATACTGGGTGAGCGACGGCGTGATATTCGACGGCTCTTACTTCAAGATTAAGCAAATCCAGCTGGGCTACACCCTGCCCAAGCCTGTACTGAACAGAATCGGCCTGGACAACCTGCGCGTATATTGCTCGCTGGAAGACTTCTTCACCTTCACCTCCTACCCCGGCTTCGACCCCGAAGTAACAGGTTCGGGCAATGCCATCGGTGTGGACAAAGGTTACTACCCATCTTCCAAAAAGGTGGTATTCGGATTGAACGTCACATTTTAATCAGCTAACACATACACATGAAATCTATGAAAACAAGAAATATCTTACTCTGCCTGACCATGGCAGTCACCGGAGTCCTTGCCACGTCGTGCAACGACATGCTGGACATCCCGCAACACGGCTCCACCTCATTCGACACTTTCTATAAGACTGACGAGGAAGCGGAGGAAGCCATCACCGCCGTCTATTCCAAATGCGCGAACATCTACTTTGACTCCAACTTCATAAAAAACCTGCTTTCCGACGACTATTGGTGCGGAGGCGGCGGACGCGGTGATAATACCAGCATGGAGCAACTGAATGAATACACCTTCAGTGCAGAACACTCTAACATACAATCGTTGTTTTCAGGCTATTACAGCATTATTTACTTGAGCAACGTGGTCTTGACCTATGTACCGGAAGAAACCGAAGTGCAGAAACGCGCACGCGCCGAAGCCAAAGTGTTCCGTGCTTTTGCCTACATCGACCTGATATCCATGTGGGGTACCCCGCCCTTGGTAACCAAGCCACTGAATCCTTCGGAATACAAACAACCCAACGGGGATCCTGCCGCCCTGTGGAAATTGGTGGAAACCGACTTGACAGAAGCTATCAGTTCTGGCACCTTGCACGAAAAGAGCAGCATCGATGATGATTCTTCATATCGCATCACCACGCAGTTCGCCAAGGCACTGCTGGGCAAAGCCTACGTTTTCCAAGAGAAATGGCCGGAAGCCTGCACTACTTTGGACGACATGATAGACGATGGCAAATATGACCTTTACCGTGGCAACTACGAGGATATGCTGATGTACACCCATGAGAACAACTGCGAATCGCTCTTTGAAATCAACCGCCTGGACGATCCCAACAACGCCACGATGTCGATGTATGCAGCCATGGTGGGTTGGCGCACCGGTAAGATGAACTTCACCATAGGTGTCTACGACCAATGCTGGGGCTATTGCAACCCTAAGAAAAGCCTGTATGATGCTTTTGTCGAGCACGAAGGAGTAGACGGCTACCGTCTGAACCAGACCATGAAGACCTACGACCAGATTCGGGCCATGGGCGACCAAATCATTGATGGCCAGGAAATATACGGCCACGAAGGCTACTTTATGTGGAAGAACCGTGTATTGGATGGCGAAATGATATCCGGAGGATTCATGGCCTCCCACAACAACTACCGCTACATGCGCTATGCCGAAGTGTTGTTGCTGGCAGCCGAAGCCCACATCAAAGGCGGCAGCGCGACCAAGGCTTTGGAATATGTGAACGAAATCAGGGAACGTGCCCAATTGACTCCACTCTCCAGCGTCACCATGGATGACGTGATGATAGAAAAACGCCTGGAACTGTGCGGCGAAAGCGTACGCTACCAAGACATGCAACGTTGGGGCATTGCAGCTGATCTATTGAAAGACCAAGGCAACAGAATCCCATGGTGTGCCTCCAATGGAACAATCCGTTGGGAAGTTTACAATGATACCTATGGCTACAAAACGGGCAAGAATGAATTACTACCCTTCCCCGACGTAGAAGATATGTTGAACGATAACATCGTGCAGAACCCCGGCTGGTAATTAACTATGTATAACTTATAAATAGGAATAACACAATGAAGAATATTAGCAAATACATACCGCTACTATTATTAGTCACCCTCTTCTGTGGTTGCGACGAGGATGCTATTGACCCACTGACCGGAAAGTATCCTATACCGGTGGAATATACCCTGAACAATCTGCAAAGCCAAGATGTCTCGACGTTGTCAAATGAAAGATACCTGTTTACTTTGGAACTGACCGATGACAAGAATGTCCTCCACTTGGAAATGGTGGGAGATTTGTATTACCTCCCAGGACAGACTTATACCCTTTATGTAAAAGGAACTGAACCCGATGCAGACGAATATGGAGGAACAGGCACCTTCGCACACTCCTATTTCACCGCAGCAGATGGCAGTTCCAACCAAGCAGCCATAATAAGCGGCTCACTCAACGTGGAGAAACAGGAAGATAACTATACGTTATCAGGCGCTTTGACATTGGAAAACGAATTAGTCATACGGGTACAATCGGCATTCACAGCAGTTTATGAAAAACCGGAACTGCCACTCATTACCCTGACAAAAGTGCTTGGTGTGACTAACAACGTGCCCAATGGTACCAATACCATAACCTTACAGTTGGGAACCGATGGCATAACGGCAACACCGGGAGCCTTTGGCACCACCTACCAAGGTACAGGAAACTATCTGGTAGTAGATTTCTACAGCGAGGATGGAACACTGTCGCCTGGCACTTATACCCCAGCCGATAATGGCAATGCAGCCTCCGGCAATTACGTGTCTGGATATGATCCGGGAGACATCTTTGGAATGGGCATTCCTTTCACGAACTGGGGAACCTGCTGGTGGACAGTAACCGATGGAGTAACTTCTGCAATACACGTGAACCAAGGAGATATTGTTGTTGAGAAATCGGGAAGTGTTTATACCATAACGTTACAAAACGACCGAATCAACACCGTATTCTCCGGAGAAATCACTGGCCTATAAACACTAAAATATCCGATTAGACAATGAAAAGATTAGTTGCTTTTTGTACAGGAATCCTGTCGTACTTAACATTAAGCGCGCAGGTTCCGGTACTGACCGTGGAGGGAGGGGAGGTTTCAGGCGTCCCCTCCGAAACTCCCGACGTCTGTATTTACAAAGGAATACCTTACGCCGCACCTCCTGTGGGCGATTTGCGCTGGAAGCACCCGCAACCGGTACAACCGTGGAAAGGAGTACGCCCATGCGATACGTTCGGCGCAGCCTCCCTGCAAGGCGACCATACACCGGGCAGTTTCTACTGGAAAGAGTTCTACCAAGATGGAGATCCTAAACGCAGCGAAGACTGCCTGTATCTGAACGTTTGGACACCTGCCGCCGGGAAGCCCGAAGCCAAACTACCGGTTATTTTCTGGATTCATGGCGGAGCCTATATGGGTGGATACGGTCATGAGATAGAGTTCGGCGGGGACGCTTATGCGAAGAAAGGGGTCATCTTGGTCACCATCAACTACCGGTTGGGCATGTGCGGCTTCCTGGCCCATCCACTACTGACCGCAGAGAATAACAGCAAAGGTTCCGGCAACTATGGGCTGTTTGACCAACTGGCTGCATTAAAATGGGTAAAAAGAAATATTTCCGCCTTTGGTGGAAATCCGGATAACATCACAGTCATGGGACAAAGTGCCGGCGCGGGAAGCGTACAAGCTTTGATATCATCCCCACTTACCAAAGGGCTTATCCACCGAGCTATCATACAAAGTGGCGGAGGACTGGGCGGCATCATTTCCGCCAAGTCTCTGAAAGAAGCCGAAAAACAAGGCTCCGATATGTGGAAAGCTGCTGGAATTTCCACTTTGGAAGAGATGCGCGCCTATCCGGCTGAAAAGTTTCAAGAGGTATTAATGAAATATATGCAGCAGCAAAAGAGTTTCGGGCTGCCATACAGCCCGTGTGTGGACGGTGAGTTGTTGACTGCCCCTTTAGACGAGACAGCCCGCAACGGGCAAGAGCTGGACATCCCCTACTTGATAGGCTACACCTCTGAAGACATGATGCCCGAAGTGATGAAGAAGGCTGCCACAGACTGGAGTCTCTTACTGGAGCAGCAAGGCCGGAAACCGGCTTACGTCTATTGTTTCAGCCGCGACCTGCCAGGAGAAGACATGCCTTCATCCCAAGGCGCATTCGGAGACATGAAAGGAGCCTTCCACTCCTCGGAACTGTGGTACACGTTCGGCACGCTTGGCAAATGCTGGCGACCAATGGAAAAAGCCGATTACGAGTTGAGCGAACGCATGGTAAGCTACTGGACAAACTTTGCCAAAACCGGCAATCCCAATGGGGAAGGCTTGCCACAATGGGAACCATGCACAAAAGACAACCCACATGTCCAAACATTGGATGCAATGTAAATAAATGACTTCGAACAACATTAAAACAGATGCCCCAAAGTTAAATACTTTATAGGAGCATCTGTTTTTTCATTTTCCATCATTTATAAAGTGTTTTCACTTGTCATTACTCAATAGCACAGCCCCACCAGCCACAACGGCAATTTGTTGCCCGTAGCATACTCCACATTGTCGGCCAGCACATAGGAGTTTGGTACACCGGCTATCTGCCTAAATCCCTTATCGCCTCCTCCTACCTCAAAAGTATAAGTATGGTCTACCACAAAGTCACCTTGCCTTTTCCCATATTCCACTACATGATTCACCATCAGTTGGCTCACCGCAAACGTTTCCCGCACAGTACCGATTTGCACTTGCGTAGTCGAAATGGCATACAGCAAATTGGTGTTTTGCAGGTATATCTTATCCGGCTTCTGCATTCTCTTGACCGAAAGGATGTCCGAATACAAAAGGTTCAACAACTCTGCACGACCCAAGTTCTGAAGATAAGTGATGACAGAATTGCGTGTCAGCCCTATCGTTCCGGCCAACTTGGTAATGTCTACTTCGTAGGGCACCGATGTCGACAATATGCCCAACATGGCCTTCAAACGCCTAACGTATGCGGGATCTACGCCACAAAGCAAAGGCATCTCTTGCTCCAAGATAAGATTGACCACATTCTCAATACGGATGTAATAGTCTTCACGATTACCTGTAAAAAAAGGATAGTAGCCTTCACGCAAATATTCATTAAACATCTGCACGGGACGGCATTTGGCATTAACCTCACCACAAATGGCCGAAGCATTCTGTAAGACTTCCGTCAAAGGACAAACCGGCATATCTATTCCTTTATAGAACCTCAGAAACTCACGAAACGACAAGCCATACATGTTATAAGGAATGCAACGCCGGGATAGGTCGGCATCGGCGTTCAGGATGTTGAGCAAGGAGGAACCACTGAATACGACTCGCAACGTCGGATACAAGTCATGCACCTCCTTCAACTCTTTGCTCCAAGTGGGGTATTTATGAACTTCGTCTAAAAACAGATGTTTCCCTCCTTGCAGATAAAACGCTTCTACCAGTTCCAACAGGTTGTGGTTGCTAAAATAGATGCTGTCCAAAGAGCAATACAACACCTCACGACTTCCTGCCGGGTAGTGCAACTTGATGTATTGCAACATCAGTGTTGTCTTTCCTACTCCACGAGAGCCCCGGATGGCTATCAGGCGATTGTCCCAATGTATTTGGTTCATCAGTTCACGCACTATCCGGGTGCTTATCTGCGCCAGCAACCTTTCTTGCTTCAAAAACAGGGTTTCCATATACTCATTCAAATTTTATAGAGACAAAGGTAAGCATTTGCTCACCAAAGAAAGCAAAAACATAACTAATTTGTTGAGAGCGGAAAGCAAATTTTCATAGAATCTGCTCTACGAAGAAAGCAAATTGCACAAAATAGTCGGTAAAATACAGGTCAAGTCAAATATCCGACACTACTCTTTGACCTGTATCAGCACATTGGACACAATGGCTGCCAGCCCTCCCGTAGTGATGCCGGAGGAAAAGATGCCCCGCAAGGTTTCCGGCAACTGGTTGAGGATGTCCGGCACCAGCTCCACACTCAAACCCAATGAGAAGCTTACCGCCATGACCAACGTGGCTTTCCGCCCAATGGGCTGCGCGGCGATGATGCGGATGCCTGCCGCTGCCACCGTGCCGAACATCAGCAACGTAGCCCCGCCAAGCACCGGCTCGGGCATCAGCGAAAAGACAAGCCCGACGGCAGGGAACAGTCCCAGCACCACCAGAAAGGCGGCAATGTAATAGCCCACGTAACGGCTGGCCACGCCCGTAAGCTGAATCATCCCATTATTCTGCGCAAAAATGGAGTTGGGAAACGAGTTGAACATGCCTGCCAGCATGGAGTTGAACCCGTCGGCCAGAATGCCTCCCGAGGCACGGCGGATAAACTTCTCACCCTCTACCGGTTCGCCCGAAATGAGCGAATTGGCCGTAATGTCGCCGTAAGCCTCGATAGCCGTAATCAGGAATATCAGTCCCAAGGCAATGAACGACGACAAACTGATGTCCAACCCGTAACGGAAAGGCACAGGCACATTGAAACCTCCATAACTCTCTATGGACGAGAAGTCTACCATCCCCATCGTCCACGCCACCACATAACCGATAAGCAGCCCGATAACAATGGAACTCATGCGCAGGTAACGGTTACCGCTACGGTTGAAGAAGATGATAAGCACCAACACCAATGCCGCCAACCCTACGTAACGCAGCGAGCCAAAGGTGCCATCGGCCTGTGCCACAGCCCCTCCCCCACAGGCCGTGATGCCCACCTTGATAAGGCTCATGCCTATGAGAGTCACCACGATGCCTGAAATGAGCGGAGTAATGATGCGCCGGGTGTACTTCAAGACACGGCTGATGACCATCTCCACACATGAAGCCGCCATGCACGAGCCGAATATCAGCGGCAATCCGCCTGCCATGCCTGCCGCTATGATTGGACCGATAAAAGAGAAACTGGTACCCTGAATGCAAAGCAACCCCGTGCCGATGCACCCGAACCGCCGGCACTGCACGAAAGTGGAGATACCCGAAGCAAAAAGCGCCATCGATACCAAGTAACCCGTAGTCTCGGCATCCAACTTCAGCGCTCCGGCTATGATGAGCGGCGGGGTAATAATCGCCACGAAGATGGCCAACAGATGCTGCAAGGCTGCAAAAAATGCTTCCTTGAAAGGCGGACGGTCATTCAAACCGTATATCAAACCATTGCCAGGCGTAGAAGGTTGTCCGGTTTCTTCCATATGCACTTCAACGTATCTTTATTTCGCAATTGTCCAAACTCTCGATAATGGCAAGAGACTCTACATGAATGCCCTGCTCACGCAACTCATCGCCACCATGTTGAAAGGCTTTTTCTATAATAAAGCCCATGCCTACCAACTCTGCGCCGGCCTGATTCACCAAATCAATAATACCTTTGGCGGCATTGCCATTGGCCAAGAAATCATCGACAAACAGTACTTTGTCGCCCGGGCAAAGGAAGTCGCGACTGACGCAAACATCATAATTCCGTTGCTTGGTGAAGGAATAAACCGATGTAACCAACATATTCTCCATCGTACTGGGCTTCTTTTTCTTGGCAAAGACCACGGGCAACTCCAGCAAGTAACCAACCATGATGGCAGGCGCAATGCCGCTTGCCTCAACCGTAATGACCTTGTTGATATCGGTCGATGCGAACCGCCTTACCAGCTCCACCCCGATGGATTTCATCAGAATAGGGTCCATCTGGTGATTTATGAAGTTGTCTACTTTCAGAATGCCGCCGGGAAAGCAACGGCCGTCGCGCAAAATTCTTTCTTTCAGTGCTTTCATTATATCTATATTTTAGGATGACTCTCTATTCATGTATTTCCTCATTCTTCCACCTGCATCCCCATCACCTCTTGCAACACGCTGACAGCTTCTTCTACCGAAGTCACATCTTTCACCTGCATGGAGCGTTTGCCATTCTGCTCACGAAGGTCGCAGCGGCGGGTGTACTTCATCATGTAGGCAATGATTTTACCGAATGCCTGGCTTTGATAGTAAGGACTGTCGGGATTGCTGACAAAGAACAACGTCATGCGCCCGCCTTTCAGGAATACCTTCTCTACTCCCAAGCGGGCAGCCATGCGCCGCAAGGGGACGATGCGAAGCAGTTCTTCCGTCTCGCGCGGCACCGGACCGAAACGGTCTTCCAACCGGGCACGGAAGGCTGCCACGTCCTTGTCCAACGTCAGCCCGTCCAACTCTCGGTAAAGCAGCATACGCTCACTGCTTCCGGTGACGTATGTGGCGGGCAACAGCAGTTCAAGATCGCTTTCAACTTGGCACTCATCCACAAACTGCTCGCCGCTGATGGTACCGTCGCCCTTCAGTTCGTCGCTATACAGTTCGGCAAACTCATCCGTCTTCAACTCATGCACAGCTTCGGAAAGTATCTTCTGATAGGTTTCATACCCCAAGTCGGCAATGAAACCGCTTTGTTCGGCTCCCAGCAGATTGCCTGCCCCTCGGATATCAAGATCTTGCATGGCTATGTGGATGCCACTGCCCAAGTCGCTAAAGTTCTCGATAGCTTGCAGACGCCGTTTAGCCTCGGGTGTAAGCGATGACAACGGAGGAGCCAGCAGGTAACAAAAAGCCTTTTTATTGCTACGCCCTACACGCCCGCGCATCTGATGCAGGTCGGAGAGACCAAAGTTTTGCGCATCGTTAATAATAATAGTATTTGCATTGGGGATATCTATGCCGCTCTCTATAATGGTCGTAGCCAAAAGGACATCATAGTCATAGTTTACAAAGTCCAAGATGATTTTCTCCAATTCGGCCGGCTCCATCTGCCCGTGCCCAATGCACACACGGCAATCAGGTATATTACGCTCAATCAATGCTTTCAACTCTGGCAGATTGGATATGCGGTTGTTCACAAAGAATACCTGCCCGTTACGGCTCATCTCAAAGTTAATGGCATCGGTAATGATTTCTTCATTGAACGTATGCACTTCAGTCTGGATAGGATAACGGTTGGGAGGCGGAGTTTGAATGACACTAAGGTCGCGGGCACCCATCAATGAAAACTGTAAGGTACGGGGAATGGGGGTGGCAGTCATCGTGAGCGTATCGACATTGACCTTAAGCTGCCGGAGTTTCTCCTTGACACTGACACCGAACTTCTGCTCCTCATCAATGATGAGCAAACCCAAATCCTTAAACTTCACATCCTTACCCAAGATACGATGTGTACCAATCAGGATATTCACATCACCCGCGGCAAGTCCTTTGATAATGGCTTTCGTCTGGGCAGCCGTACGGGCACGGCTCAAGTATTCCACCCGGCAAGGCAAACCTTTCAAACGTTCACTAAATGTCTGGAAATGCTGATAGGCCAGCACAGTTGTAGGGACAAGCACAGCGACTTGTTTGTTATCGCACGCTGCTTTGAATGCCGCCCGGATGGCAACTTCAGTCTTACCGAAACCTACATCGCCGCACACCAGCCTGTCCATAGGGCGGGCACTTTCCATATCCGCTTTCACATCGGCGGTAGCTTTACTTTGGTCGGGGGTATCTTCATAAAGAAACGAGGCCTCCAACTCGCGTTGCAAGAAGCTGTCCGGGCTGTATTGAAATCCTTTCTCCTCGCGCCGCTGGGAATAGAGCTTGATAAGGTCACGGGCAATATCTTTGATTTTCTTCTTCGTGCGGTCTTTCAACTTTTCCCACGCGCCGGTACCCAATTTATTCAGGCGCGGAGGTTCCCCGTCCTTTCCTTTATATTTGGATACTTTATGCAAAGAATGGATAGAAACAAACACCACATCATCATTCTGGTAAACAAGCTTCATCACCTCTTGCGTGGTGTTTCCATTGGGTATGCGCACCAACCCCGCAAAACGTCCCACACCATGGTCGGTATGTACCACGTAATCGCCCGGAGTGAATTGGTTCAACTCTTTGAGCGACTGGGCCACTTTTCCGCTACGTGCCTTGTCGCTCTTGAGGTTGTACTTATGGAAGCGGTCGAAAAGTTGATGGTCGGTAAATATGCACAGACGCAAGGTATTGTCAATAAAACCCTCATGCACAGTACGCTCTACGGCAGTGAAGGTGATCCGGCCTCCTCTGTCCTCGAAGATGGCCCGGATACGGTCCGTCTGCTTGCTGCTATCGCTACATATATATAGGGTATAACCCTTTTCAATGTACGACTTGAAACTTTCGGCCACCAAATCAAAGTTCTTATGAAAGATGGGCTGCACGCAGGTATCGAACATAACAGTGGCATCGGGTGTGCCCGTAGGCTTATGACCGAACTCCATGCGGCGGAAGTCCAAAGCACGGGTGGTAAACTCACCTCCGTTTATCAATTTCCCGTCCAAAGATATGGCGCCATTTTCTTCTGCTGCGCGGGCAGCAATCGCTTGCGGAGTCAAAGCCTCATCGTGTACTTGCTGTATGCGCTCTCTCAGCCAAAGGAAATCACTCGTCACCAACACTGTATCCTGAGGCAGGAAGTCCAGAAACGACACCATTCCATCTGTTCCCGAACGCTCCAATTCACGGCTCAAATCGGGCACGATGATAATATCATTTTTCGGTTCTTTAGACAGCTGGCTTTCTACCTCGAAAGTACGGATACTTTCCACTTCATCGCCAAAAAAGTCAATGCGGTAGGGATATTCGGAAGAAAAGGAGAATACATCAATTATACTGCCTCTCACAGCATACTGCCCGGGTTCATACACATAATCTACATATTCAAAGCCATAAGTATGCAGCATGTCAGTGATGAATTTCATGTCCACCCGCTCACCGGCATGCAGTTTCAAGGTGTTGTCATCCAGTTCGCGGCGCGATACCACTTTCTCTGCCAATGCATCGGGATAAGTTACGACACACCAACCTGCCGTATCTTTCTGCAACCTTCCCAATACTTCGGTACGGAGAATCTCATTGGCGGCATCTTTTTGCCCGTATTTGATAGCACGGCGGAATGATGACGGGAAGAACAATACTTGCCCATCACCCAACACCTGTACCAAATCGTGGTAAAAATATCCGGCTTCCTCCAAATCGCCCAATACAAATACGAACGGTTTCCCCGCCTTCTGAACCAATACAGAAGACAACAACGATGGGGCGGAAGCGCACAGTCCCCCGCAATACAACCGACGTACGGAATCATCCTCCAACACACGAACTAAAGCTTCTACATGGGGATGTGAAGCATAAAGTTGCTGCAAATCGGCAATAGTCATAACTGTCTCTCAATTTTATGGCTGCAAAATTAGGAAATTATTTGCAAATAAAAGCGTCCCCTCATCCACGAAAGGACAAGGGGACGCTCATGGGAAAAGGCGTATTTTATTCCAACGGCATCAAGCCAGGAAAGAAATAAGCACACCCGCAGCTACCGCCGAACCGATAACACCCGAGATGTTGCTCGACATGCAATAGTTCAGCACATGGTTCTTGGGGTCATATTTTGTGGCAATCTCGTTACATACACGGCTTGCCATAGGTACAGCGCTCAAACCGGTAGCACCGATAAGCGGATTGATTTTCTTCTTGGAAAAACAATTCACCACTTTGACAAACAAGATACCACCCGAAATAGACAAGGCAAAAGCAAGGAAGCCACCTACAACGATGCCTATCGTAGTCCAGTTCAGGAAAGCCTCAGTAGTCATGGTAGCACCGACACTCAACCCCAAGAAGATGGTTGCCGTGTTCATGATGCTGTTGGCTGCTGCGTCAAACAAGCGGCTGGTATCGCTACCTATTTCTTTCAGCAGATTACCAAACATCAGCATTCCTATCAAAGGCACAGCCGTAGGCACGAACAATGCCACTACGGTAGTTACTACGATGGGGAACAGTATCTTCAAGACGCGCATGTTCTTGAATTCCGTCTTCGAAGGATAAAGTTTCTCCTGCTCTTTCATATTGATCATCAATTCCTTCTTGGTACAGAGCAAACGCACGCACAACGGAATGATGACAGGCACCAGAGCCATATATGAATAAGCTGCAATGGCAATGGGACCCAACAAGTGAGGAGCCAGTTTAATCGTAGTAAAGATGGCCGTAGGTCCATCGGCACCACCAATGATACCCAACGAAGCAGCTTCTTTCGGAGTAAAGCCCATCACGATGGCAATAAGCAACACAGCAAAGATACCCAACTGTGCAGCCGCCCCGAAGATAGAAAGGCGCAGATTACGGAGCATCGGACCGAAGTCTGTCAATGCGCCTACACCCATGAAGATGATAGGAGGCAGAAAGCCACTCTTAATCAACATGTAGTAGATAAAGTTCATCAACCCCATCTCATGCGCAATTTCATGGAGAGGCATTTCCCAGACGTTCTTCAACACCCCGTTCACCATGACCATGCCATTTTCGTCCGCTTGGGTTACCCCCATCTCGCCACCGGGAAAGTTAGCGATGAGCACGCCAAAAGCAATGGGAACCAACAACAATGGCTCATAATGCTTCTTAATGCCCAAATAAAGCAAGACGAAAGCAATGGCATACATCACAAGGAACGACGGATTGGCAAAGATGTTGCTGAACGCCGTCATGTCATACAGTTTTCCAAATATATCTTCCATCACGCAATTTTCATTAATACATCGTCTTCAGAAACAGTATCGCCGGAATTGACACAGATTGCTACAATGGTTCCGTCTACATCGCTACGGATGGCATTGTAAGTTTTCATAGAGTCAATGTATCCCAGCAAGTCACCTTTTTTCACTTGGTCGCCTACCTTACGTGGCGTTTCCTGCGTATTCTTCGTAAGGAAGAACTTGCCTTCCAGCGGTGAAAGCACATCCGTACCCTCACCTGCAGGCAATGATACCTTTTCGGTAGCCGAAGCCGGAAGGTCGATATCGCCATAAGCTACCGTCACGCGGTACGACTGTCCTTCCACCTGAACGGTAAGCGTCTTCGGTTTGGCATCATCCGGCGCCGATGACTTGTCTTTTTCAGCACGGCGTTTTTCCACATCCTCAAGGAAGTCTTGCTTGGCTTTTCCACTCTTATAAGCCTCATATTGCGCCGGGTGCATGGCATACTCGAAGAGTTCTTCATCGTCCTCACCCAGTTCCCATTTATTGTCTTTCATCATCTTGCGGTACTTATCCAAGCAATCGGGATAATTGTCTTGCGGATTACCGGTAAAAAACTTACGTCCCTCACGCTCGGCTTTTTCCACAATTTCAGGAGCCAGCTCGCCGGGCAACTTTCCGGCCTTGCCAAGTATCATGTCCCAAATATCATCAGCAATCATCCCCCAACGTTCCTTGCCTTTCTCCATAGCGATGACGTTCATCATAGCCAAGTTCTTCACATACTGGCTGAACGGAGTAACCAAAGGAGGATAGCCCACACGCGGCCAAACGTATGCCACCTCATTGAACAGCTTGATGAGCAGTTCATCCTGTTTCATGAAGGGCAGGTTGCGTTTTGCCTTGTATTTGTTGATGCTTTCAAGATTACTTTCCAAGTCGGCCATCAGCGAACCCATCATGCCACCGGGCAATCCCGGACCAATCAGCAAAGAGTTCATCAGACGGTTGCGCGGACTGATATACAAGCCCAAGAAGTCATCCATAAACTCTTGGATGAGCGAACGTACCTTCATGTAAGCCTCCATATTGATTTCCGGCACCTGGAAGCCTGCATCTTTCAACATGGCTTGCACGCTGAGCAGGTCAGCATGTCCCGTACCCCACGACAAAGGCTCCATGCCTACATCCACGTAATCGCAACCGGCCTCGCATACTTCGAGGATGCTTGCCATGTTGAAACCGGGACCGGCATGGCTATGATACTGGATAGGAATGTCCTTGATCTTCTTGATGCCTGCAACAATTTTTCCTAAGGTCACAGGACGGCCGATACCAGCCATGTCCTTGATACAGATTTCATCGGCACCGGCTTCAATAAGTTGTTTGGCCATATTGACATAGTATTCTACCGTATGCACCGGTGAATGGGTAATGCAAAGAGAGCATTGCGATATCATACCCGCATCATGTGCATAACCGATGGAAGGAATAATGTTGCGCACATCGTTCAGGCCGCAGAACGTGCGGGTAATGTCCGTACCCTGTGCTTTCTTTACCTTGTAAAACAACTTACGCACGTCGGCGGGTACCGGGCTCATACGCAATCCGTTCAACGCACGGTCCAACATGTGCGTCTGAATACCGGCAGCATGGAATGGCTTTGTCCACTCGCGCACAGCCTTATTAGGGTTTTCTCCGAACAGCAGGTTTACTTGCTCAAAGCCGCCGCCATTGGTTTCCACACGGGCAAAGCAACCCATTTCAACAATGGCTGGAGCCACCTTTACCAGCTGGTCTACGCGAGGTACATATTTCCCGGCACTCTGCCACATGTCGCGAAACACCAAGCTGAACTTGACTTCTTTTTTCATATCTATACTTGCTTATATTTTTTAATTAATTCTATTCATTCACGGTATCACAGTTTCTCCACTTTTGCTACCTTGCCTTTATCGTGCGTCACCACAGCCACTGCCGCTTTGATAACCGCCATCACGTGGGCAGGAATCGGCGCAGGACCGCCTTTTGCTTTTTCAGGAAGCTCTTCGGCCGGCGCATACTTATTCACCATCCAGATGAGTCCTTTCCCTAAATAGATAACTATCAGCAGGATAACAAAGACAGTAGCCATTCCGACCACCATCAGGAGCAATGCTAAACTTAAGTTTTCCATATAAAATTGTTAGTATTCGAGGTTGATTTTTTAAAAACTGCACGAAATTACAGATTCTTACTTAAAGATTTTGATGCGAGATGTATAAAAGATGCTAAAAAGACACACTCCCTACCCTGTCCCAACTACTGCCATGGCAGCACCATAACGCTACCAAATTAGGGCCATAACGCTACCGGACAAGCGTTGAAGCGCTACCGAGCAAGCGTCAAAGCGCTACCAAACCATGGCCAAACTATTGCATGAGCAGGGTTAGAGCATTTCAATGACGCGCGACTTAAACAAGCAGGGAATCGATGAAAAACCTTATCTTTGCAAAGACAACCCCAACTTAACAACACACTAAACGCGTAACGACAATGACAACTTTCTTAAATATGGTGGCACAGGACTTGTACCGGAAAACGGATGGAGAACTGCAAGATATTGCCGTCGTCTTCCCGAACAAAAGGGCAAGCCTTTTCTTCAACGAGTGCCTCGCAAAGTATGCCGACCATCCGATATGGACTCCCGAGTACCTGAGCATCAAAGATTTGTTCGGAAAGTTATCGGACTTTAAAACAAGCGACCCGATACAATTGGTATGTGAGCTCTACAAAGTTTTCAAGCAAGAGACCGGGAGTGAAGAAACACTGGATGATTTCTGTTTCTGGGGCGAACTGCTCATCGCCGACTTTGATGATGTGGACAAAAACTTAGTAAACGCCCGACAACTCTTTGCAAACCTGAAAGACTTGAAAGAAATCATGAATGACGGGGAAAGCTTCCTGAACGAAGAACAGATAGAAGCCATCCGGCAATTCTTCCAGAACTTTTCCGTCGAACGCCGCACCGAACTGAAAGAACGTTTCATCTCTCTATGGGACAAACTGGGTGACGTATACCATGCTTTCCGAAGACAGCTTGAACAGCTGGGCATCGCCTACGAAGGTATGATGTACCGGCAAGCCCTGGAACATCTGGACCTGCAACGCCTGCCAGCCAAACGCTACGTCTTTATCGGTTTCAATGTACTGAACCAAGTGGAAACCAAGTTCTTCAAATGTCTGCAAAATGCCGGGCGGGCTTGGTTCTACTGGGATTATGACGTGGCTTACACCCGCATTCCCCGTACAAGCCAACCGCCTTACGTCCATGAAGCCGGAGAATTCATCGAACGTAACCTCAGCCTTTTTCCCAACCAGCTACCGGAATCCTGCTTTGACGCCTTAAACAAGGAAAAAAACATCACATTCATCGCCTCCTCCACCGAAAACGCCCAAGTCCGCTTCCTCCCCCAATGGTATGGGGCATTGCCCAAGGACAAAGGAATTAAGGAAAAAGAAAACGCAATCGTACTTTGCAACGAATCCCTGCTGCCCCCCATACTCCACGCTTTGCCCGATGAGGTGAAAGAAGTGAATATCACCATGGGATTTCCATTATCGCAAACACCCGTGTACGCTTTTGTCCATGCTTGGCTGGATATGCAAACCGAAGGATATCATCCGGATAGCGGACGCTACACCTACGACACTGTCCTTGCCGTGTTAAGGCATCCCTATACACGGAAACTTTCAGAGAAAGCATCAGAACTCGAAAGACAACTGGTACATGACAACCGGTTCTATCCCTTACCTTCGGAATTAAAGGCAGACCCTTTCTTAGAACAGCTTTTTACTCCGAGCAGCAGCATAGCCCACCTATGCCACACCCTTACCGAACTGCTGGGACAGATGGCAACGCTCTATCGGAAAACGGGAGATTCACCAGCACAAGACTTCAAAAGCCAGCTCTACCAAGAGTCGCTTTTCAAGGCCTATACGCTGACCGGACGCCTATACGGGCTGGTCAAGTCCGGGGACCTGGCAGGAATATCCTCACGTACTCTATGCCGCCTGTTAGACCGCCTGCTTACCTCCGCGACCATCCCCTTCCACGGGGAACCCGCAGCAGGCCTGCAAGTAATGGGCGTACTGGAAACACGCAACCTGGACTTCAGGAACCTTGCCATCTTGTCGCTCAATGAAGGGAAGCTGCCCAAAAGCGAGGGAGAATCCTCATTCATTCCCCATAATCTGCGAAAAGCCTTCGGCATGACGACCATAGAGCACAAGAATGCTGTCTATGCTTACTATTTCTACCGGCTTATCCAGCGGGCTGAAAACATCACCTTACTCTATAATACCTCCTCCGATGGATTGAACCGGGGAGAAATGTCACGTTTCATGCGCCAATTGCAAGTGGAATATCCCCACCCCATCCGCCAGCTCTATCTGGAATCAAGCCAAGCCCCCCAAGCCTCGGCCCCCTTCCAAGTAAACAAGACCCCCGAGATGCTTGCGGGCATGTGGAAAACGTATGATACCCGCAACGGGGAAGGTGTAATCCTATCCCCATCGGCGCTCAATGCATACCTTGACTGCCCGCTCAGTTTCTATTACCGGTACGTGGCACGGTTAAGCGCCCCCGATGAAGTAAATCCGGAAATCGATTCGGCATTGTTCGGCACCATCTTCCACCGGGCTGCCGAATTGGCATACGGCGACCTTACAAGGCATGGGAAAGACATCCGGAAAGAAGACCTGGAACAGCTCTTGAGAAACCAGACACGCATAGAGGCCTACGTTGACCAAGCTTTCTGTGAGAAGTTCTTCCACCTGGCTCCCGGGAGAAAGCCGGAATACAACGGCACACAACTCATCCATGCCAAGGTCATCAGTTCCTACCTACGCCAGCTTCTGCGCAACGACCTGGAACAAGCGCCTTTCCGCATGGAGGGCATGGAAAAGCGGGTGTATGAGGACATGGAGGTCAATACGGCCACCCATGGGGTACTATCCATACGCATAGGCGGCACCATAGACCGCATGGACAGCAAAGGGGGCATCCTGCGCATTGTAGACTACAAAACCGGAGGCACCCCCAAGACCCCCAACGACATCCCCCAGCTCTTCCAGCCCGATGAAGCCAGGCCGGCCCATGTATTCCAGGCATTCCTTTATGCTTTCATCATGTGCAGGAAACAATCCCTGAAGGTGGCACCGGCCCTGCTGTACATACACAGGGCTGCCACGCAAGGATATTCCCCCATCATTGAAATGGGACCTGCCCGGCAAAAAACGCCCGTGGAAGACTTCTCCCTTTATGAAGACGAATTCCACGGGCAATTGACAAATCTTCTGCAAGCCATCTTCAACATCGACGAGCCTTTCACCCAAACCGGGAATGAAAGCCGGTGTGCCTATTGCGACTACCGGAGGTTGTGCCGACGGTAGCCAGGGCATTGGCCCGCCCTTACTTATACTCCGACCATGACTTTATGGCCAAGTCGTCCACCGACATGGTGCAGAACGCATTAATGAAGGCACTGGCCAGGCGCGCATTGGTGATGAGCGGGATATTCAGGTCGATAGCCGCACGGCGTATCTTGTAGCCATTGGTCAGCTCGCCTGCCGTAAGGTTCTTGGGGATATTGACCACCAGGTCTATCTCCCTGCGGTGCAGCATGTCCAAGGCCTGGGGATGACCGTCCTCGCTGGGCCAGTACACCCGGGTATTCTCTACGCCATTCTCCGCAAGGAACTTGGACGAACCGCCCGTGGCGTAAAGCCTGTAGCCTTTCTTCTGCAGCTGGCGGGCGGCCTGGAGCATATCCACTTTCTGCTTGGGGCCGCCGGTGGAGAGCAGGACGCTCCTCTCCGGGATGCGGTAACCCACGGAGAGCATGGCCTTGAGGATGGCACAGTTGGTATCATCGCCCAGGCAGCCCACCTCGCCCGTAGAGGCCATATCCACGCCAAGGACCGGGTCGGCCTTCTGCAGGCGGTTGAAGGAGAACTGACTGGCCTTGATGCCTACATACTCCAGGTCGAACAGGTTCTTGTCCGGCTTCTCCACCGGGATGCCCAGCATGACCTGGGTAGCCAGCTCGATGAGGTTTATCTTCAGCACTTTGCTGACGAAGGGGAACGAACGGGAAGCACGGAGGTTGCACTCGATGACCTTGATGTCGTTGTCCCTTGCCAGGAACTGGATGTTGAAGGGTCCGGAGATGTTCAGCTCGCGGGCTATCTCGCGGCTGATTCGCTTGATGCGGCGGACGGTCTCAACATAGAGCTTCTGCGGGGGGAACTGGATGGTGGCGTCGCCACTGTGCACGCCGGCGAACTCGATATGCTCGGAGATGGCGTAGGCGATAATCTCCCCCTGGCGGGCTACGGCGTCCATCTCCACCTCCTTGGCGTGCTCGATGAACTGGCTCACCACGACGGGGTGCTTCTGGCTGACGTTGGCCGCGAGCTGCAGGAAGCGCTCCAGTTCCTCCTGGTTGGAGCAGACGTTCATGGCTGCGCCGGAGAGGACGTAGCTGGGACGTACCAGCACGGGGAAGCCCACCTTCGAGACGAAGGCATTGATGTCCGCCATCGAGGTCAGCGCGCTCCACTCGGGTTGGTCCACGCCGATGCGGTCGAGCATGGCTGAGAACTTGTCGCGGTCCTCGGCATTGTCGATGCTCTTGGCCGAGGTGCCCAGGATGGGGACGCGTTGGGCGTCGAGGCGCATGGCCAGGTTGTTGGGGATTTGGCCGCCGGTAGACACGATGACGCCGTGCGGGTTCTCGAGTTCGAGGATGTCCATGACGCGCTCAAAGGTAAGCTCGTCGAAGTAGAGGCGGTCGCACATGTCGTAGTCGGTGGACACGGTCTCGGGGTTGTAGTTAATCATCACGCTGCGGTAGCCCTCTTGGCGGATGGTGTTCAGGGCCTGCACGCCGCACCAGTCGAACTCCACGCTGGAGCCGATGCGGTAGGCGCCGCTGCCCAAGACGACGATGCTCCGGTGGTCGCCAAGATAATGCACGTCGTGCTCCGTGCCACTGTACGTCAGGTAGAGGTAGTTGGTCTGGGCGGGATATTCGGCGGCGAGGGTGTCTATCTGCTTTACCACCGGGAGTATGCCGCGGCTCTGGCGGTGGCGGCGTATGTCGAGGCTGGCCTGCTCGATGTCTTCGTCCTGCTCCATGCCGATGGCGCGGGCTATCTGGAAGTCGGTGAAGCCCTGCCGTTTCGCCTTATATAATAAGGTGTCGGGCAGGTCGGTCAGCTGCTTGTGGTTGGCGCCCCAGGCATGCAGCTCCTTGGAGGTCTGCATGATGTTCATCAGCTTCTCCAGGAACCAGCGGTCTATCCGGGTCAGCCGGTGCACTTGGTCTACGGTGTATCCGGCGCGGAAGGCCTTGGAGATGACGAAGATGCGCTTGTCCGTGGGTTCGCGCAAGGCGCGGTCGAGGTCGGGGATGACCAGCTCTTTGTTCTCCACGAAGCCATGCATGCCCTGTCCTATCATGCGGAGGCCCTTCTGTATGGCTTCCTCGAAGGTGCGGCCTATGGCCATGACCTCGCCTACGGACTTCATGCTGGAGCCCAGCTCCTTGTCCACGCCGTGGAACTTGCCCAGGTCCCAGCGGGGTATCTTGCACACCACGTAGTCCAGCGCCGGCTCGAAGAAGGCGCTGGTGGTCTTGGTGACCGAGTTTTTCAGCTCGAAGAGGCCGTAGCCCAGTCCGAGCTTGGCGGCCACGAAGGCCAGGGGGTAGCCGGTTGCCTTGCTGGCCAAGGCCGACGAGCGGCTGAGGCGGGCGTTGACCTCGATGACGCGGTAGTCCTCACTCTGGGGGTCGTAGGCATACTGCACGTTGCACTCGCCCACGATGCCGATGTGGCGGATGATGCGGATGGCCAGTTCGCGCAGCTTGTGGTAGTCGGCGTTACTGAGGGTCTGGCTGGGGGCGATGACGATAGACTCGCCGGTGTGTATGCCCAAGGGGTCGAAGTTCTCCATGTTACACACGGTGATGCAGTTGTCATAACGGTCGCGCACCACTTCGTATTCCACCTCTTTCCAGCCTCTGAGGCTCTTCTCCACAAGCACTTGGGGGGAGAAGGAGAAGGCCTTTTCGACCAGCTGGTCGAGCTCTTCCTCGTTGTCGCAGAAGCCCGAGCCCAGGCCCCCGAGGGCGTAGGCGGCGCGGACGATGACGGGATAGCCCAATATCTTCGCGGCGCGGCGGGCGTCTTCGGCATTCTCCACGGCCTCGCTCTTGATGGTCTTCACATCAATCTCGTTCAGCCGCTCCACGAACAGCTCGCGGTCTTCGGTGTCGATGATGGCCTGCACGGGGGTGCCCAGCACGCGCACGCCGTAGCGCTCGAACACGCCTGCCTGGTAGAGCGAGACGCCGCAGTTCAGCGCCGTCTGGCCGCCGAAGGCCAGCATGATGCCGTCCGGCCGCTCTTTCCGGATGACTTTCTCCACGAAGTAGGGGGTGACGGGGAGGAAGTAGATTTGGTCGGCCACGCCCTCCGAGGTCTGCACGGTGGCGATGTTGGGGTTGATGAGGACGGTCTGGATGCCCTCTTCCTTCAGGGCCTTGAGGGCCTGCGAGCCGGAGTAGTCGAACTCGCCCGCCTCGCCTATCTTCAATGCCCCCGAGCCCAGGAGCAGCACTTTCTTGATGTCGGTTGGTTTCATAGGAGATGTATTTTGGAATCGGTTATGGTAATTGTTGTTTACATCACGGATGTGTGTCGGTATCGGTCCGGACCTGATGGGGCATCATCCCGGACCTGATGGGGCATCATCCCGGACCTGATGGTGCCTCATGTCCGGGGTGATGTGGCCTCTATACGGAGCTCTGACAGTCAGACATTTACGAAAAAGCCGTATTTGGTAGCAAATGCTTACATCAGAGCATCCCCACGAAGTCGTCGAAGAGGAACTCCGTGTCCGTGGGCCCCCCGTCGGCTTCGGGGTGGAACTGGGCGGAGAACCAGGGATTGCGGCGGTGGCGGATGCCCTCGTTCGAGCCGTCGTTCATGTTGACGAACAGCGGCTCCCAGTCCGGGCCCAGGGTGTTGTTGTCCACCGCGTAGCCGTGGTTCTGGCTGGTGATGAAGCAGCGGGTGGTTCCCACCTGGCGCACGGGCTGGTTGTGGCTGCGGTGGCCGTACTTCAGCTTGTACACCTTCGCGCCCCCGGCCTTGCTGAGGAGCTGGTTGCCCATGCAGATGCCGAAGATGGGGAGGCGTTCGTCCTGCATCGCCCGCCGGATGTTTTGCACCGCGGCGTCGCAGGTGTCCGGGTCGCCGGGCCCGTTGGAGATGAACAGGCCGTCCATCCGCAGCCCGTTGAAGTCGTAGTCCCAAGGCACGCGAATCACCTCCACGCCGCGCCTGAGCAGGCACCGCAGGATGTTGGCCTTGACGCCGCAGTCCACCAGGACCACCCTTTTCAACGGACGATTGACAATTGGCAATTGACAATTAAGTTCCTCTTTGGGGGTGCCGACGGGGAATGTCTTGCGCTGGCCCCCGGCATAGGCGATAATCTCCTTGCACGACACGCGGTCTACGTAGTTGATGTCGCCGTAATTATCAACTGTCCATTGTCCATTGTCCATTGTCAATTGTCCATTATCAATTGCCTCGTCATCGAAGACGATGCGCCCCATCATCACGCCATGCTCCCTGAGCGTCTTGGTCAGTGCCCGGGTGTCGATGCCGGTGATGCCGGGCACGTGCTCGCGCCGGAGCCAGTCGCCCAGGCTCTCCACGGCGTTCCAGTGGCTGCAGTTCTCGCTGTAGTCGGATACTATGATGGCCTCCGCATGGATGTGGTCGCCCTCCATATAGAGGGGGATGCCGTCGGCGCCGCGGGTGAAGGGCGGCACGCCGTAGTTGCCCACCAGGGGATAGGTCAGGGTCATCAACTGCCCGGCATAGCTTGGGTCGGTCAGGCTCTCGGGATACCCCGTCATGGCCGTGTTGAAGACCACCTCGCCCGCCACGGGCTTCTCATAACCGAACGACTGCCCCCTGAAGCGGGTACCGTCGTCGAGGATAAGGGTTACGTTTCTCATTCTTTATCGGGTTCGTTAGTGTTGTTGTCTTTGTTCATTATTCTCTTCAAGGCAGGCCCCGCCAACCCGGCGCACACGCCGAGGGGCAGCCACAGGGCGATGTTGCCGAAGATGATGCCGAACGCCACGCCAAGGGCGATGCCCACGGTAAGCCATTCACCGCCAAGGGCGGGTTTCTTCCTTTCTTCGCTGCCCATATGCATAGGCTTAGAACTGATATACCTGCTCGATGTAGTCGATGAAGGCCTTGTTCAGCATCTTCACCCCGCCCGGCGTGGGATAATCGCCGCTGAAGTACCAGTCGCCCAGGTGGTTGGGACAGGCCTGATGCAAGCCTTCCAAGGGCTGGTAGACTATCTCCACCTTGGCCCGGGTGCCGGCAGGGGTAAGCAGTTCGGCCATCTTGGCAGCGATTTCCCCGTCGGTGAAGGGGGCGTAGATGTCCTTCACGTAGTTCACCATCTGCTCCTTCGGAAGGCCCGCCTGCTCCTTGCTTTTGCGGTAGGCAGAGGCGATGACGTAGCGCATCTCCCGCTCCCGCAGCAACTCGATGGCGGCACGGAAGGCGATGAACTCGCTCATGCGGGACATGTCGATGCCGTAGTAGTCGGGATAGCGCACCTGGGGCGAGCTGGACACGATGACTATCTTCTTCGGCCCCAGGCGGTCGAGGATGCCGATAATGCTCTGCCGAAGCGTAGTCCCGCGCACGATGCTGTCGTCGATAATCACCAGATTGTCCTGCCCCGGCACGAGGCTGCCGTAGGTGATGTCGTACACGTGGGCGGCCAGGTCGTTGCGCGTGTTGCCCTCGGCAATGAACGTGCGCAGCTTGATGTCCTTGATGGCCACCTTCTCGCTCCGGATGCGGCGGGAGAGGATGTGCTCCAGCTCCTCCTTCGTGGGCTTATGGCCGAGGTCTGCGATTTGCTTCGCCTTCAGCTCGTTGAGGTATTCGTTCAAGCCCTGCATCATGCCGCAATAAGCCACCTCGGCAGTATTGGGAATGAAAGAGAATACGGTATGGTCGATGTCGTTGCCGATGGCACGGAGAATGCTGGGGACCAGCTCCTTGCCCAGCTGCTTGCGTTCCTTGTAGATATCCGCGTCACTACCCCGGCTGAAGTATATGCGCTCGAACGAACATGGCTTTGCTTCGCGCGGCTTGTTGATTTGGATGGCACGCATCTTGCCTCCCTTAGTGAAAATGACCGCCTGCCCGGGTTGCATCTCCTTGATGGATTCCATAGGTACATTGAATACGGTTTGAATGACCGGACGCTCGCTGGCCAACACGGCCACCTCCTCATCCTGGTACCAGAAGGCAGTGCGAATACCCCACGGGTCGCGGATGGCAAAGGATTCCCCGCTTCCGGTCAGCCCGCAAATGACGTACCCGCCATCCCACTCCTTGCTCGAAGTACGCAGGACGTTGGCCAGTTCGATATGGTCTTCTATGTAATGGGTAATGTCCATGCCGGACAACCCGTTGGCCTCGGCTATGCCGAAGAGGCGTTCTACCTCCCTGTCCAAACGATGGCCCACCTGCTCCAACATGATATAGGTATCGGCATATTTGCGCGGATGTTGCCCCATGGCAGTTATCTTGGCGAATATCTCGTCCACATTAGTCAGGTTAAAGTTGCCGCAAAGCGCCAGATTCTTCACCCTCCAATTATTCCGCCGAAGGAAAGGATGCACGTAGGAAAGGCCTGACTTGCCCGTGGTACTGTAACGCAGATGCCCCATGTAGACCTCGCCCGCAAAGGGAAGGTACTTCTTGGCATAATCAGCATCGTGGAGGAGTTGCTCTGTTGTCAAGTCGCGGAAATTACTGTGCACAATATCGAATATCTCGGTGATGGCGCCCGAGCCCAAAGCCCGTTCACGAAACATATATTCCTCTCCTGCATTGGCCTCCAGCTTCACGCAAGCCAACCCCGCGCCTTCTTGTCCTCGGTTGTGCTGCTTCTCCATGAGGAGGTAGAGCTTGTTCAGGCCATACATCCAAGTGCCATACTTCTTTTCATAATACTCCAGGGGTTTGAGCAGGCGTATCATGGCCACGCCACATTCATGTTTCAGCTGTTCCATAAGAAATTAATAATCTGAAAGTCTTCCACGTACACCGGCATCAACGGTACTCTTACCTCCCCACCCCTCTTCCGGATGTATGCGAAACGTTGTTTATTTTGGCGGCAAAGTTAGCAAAAACAAAGGAAAATGCATGATTGCTTGCCATAATTTCATCATTAGTCCCTATTTATTGCCACATGGTAATAAGGGCATGAACGCCATCCGTTCTCCCCCACAAAGAGTGGAAGGTTTGTTTTTCTCAGGCAAAAAGGTTACTTTTGCGCGATGCAAAACCACTTACTTCGCAAGGGAAACATGAATCTGTATTTAGAAGCTTTCTCTATCTTTTTCAAAATAGGGGCGTTTACCATTGGCGGAGGGTACGCCATGGTGCCGCTCATTGAAAATGAAATAGTCACCAAACGCCATTGGATAGCCAAAGAAGACTTCATCGACCTGCTGGCCATCTCGCAATCTTCACCCGGCATCCTGGCAGTGAACATATCCATCTTTATCGGCTACCGGCTCAAGGGCATACCTGGAAGCATTGTCACCGCACTGGGCACTGTATTGCCTTCGTTCCTCATCATCTTGGCCATTGCCTTGTTTTTCCACAACTTCAAAGACAACGAAATAGTAGAGCGTATTTTCAAAGGCATCCGCCCGGCCGTGGTGGCACTGATTGCCGCGCCCACCTTCAGCATGGCAAAATCTGCAAAGATCAATCGCTACAACGTATGGATTCCCATAGTATCGGCATTGCTCATCTGGCTGTTGGGATTCTCGCCTATCTGGATTATCATCGGTGCCGGTTTAGGAGGCTACTTGCACGGGAAATGGAAGACAAAGGGACAAAAATCGAAAGTAAAACCATAAAACTTACCGGCTATCTATGATATTCTTACAATTATTCTATACCTTTTTCAAAATAGGATTGTTCGGTTTCGGCGGCGGATATGCCATGCTATCCATGATACAAGGCGAAGTGGTGACGCGATACAACTGGCTCACCCCACAAGAGTTTACAGACATCGTAGCCATCAGCCAGATGACCCCTGGACCTATCGGCATTAATTCTGCCACTTATGTGGGATATAATACCATTGTAGATGCCGGCTATGGCATGGGACTTGGCATCGTAGGCTCTTCCATTGCCACATTTGCCGTAGTGCTTCCCTCATTCATACTGATGCTTACCATCAGCCGTTTTTTCCTGAAATACCAGAAACACCCGGCCGTAGAAGCCGTTTTCAGCGGCCTCCGCCCGGCCGTTGTAGGTTTATTAGCCTCGGCAGCCTTGGTGTTGATGAATGCAGAGAACTTCGGTTCGCCAACAGACGACAGTTATTCTTTCCTCATCAGCTGCATCATTTTCCTGGTGGCATTCGTTGGCACGAAAAAATACAAGTTGAACCCTATCGGCATGATTATAGCTTGCGGGGTGGCAGGAATAATATTGTACTAAGAAAAACACTTGCTACAACTTTACCTTCTTCTTGACCGGCTTCGATTCATTTTGCAAGCGATCAAGTGCTGTTACCACATAACGGAACTTCGTCTTGCCATCTTCATAAGGTAATTTATAATAGGTATTCGAAGTAACCGCCACGATATGCGAAGGGTCATCGATATCAACCTCTTCATCTTTATCAAAGCGATAAACTACGTATTGTACAGCCCGTTCCATCTCATTGCGGTATTTGGGCGCTGTCCAAAACAGCAAATAGCCATCTTCTGTCCATACGGTTTTCACTTTACGCACTTTGCGTGGAGGTTCGTTGTCTATAAAGCCGAATACCGGAGGTAAAGCCGGATAACGATGATACTCAGCCATCAATGCCTCTTTATACCGGCCGGCATTCTCCACGACAGCACTTGCCGGCCATTGGCAACTTCCACCTATCGTCTGATAAGCACGTTGAAGCGCCATCTTGGCCGGAAGCTGGTTGATAGACGGATTATTAGGGTCAATGTTTTTCACCGTGTTCAAAACGGATTGCCCGATGAATAACGGACGGTTCCCAGAATGGCGCGCCCACCACTCCACCAATGTCTTATAATCGGCTTCGGGATGTCCTATCTGCCAATAGATTTGAGGAATAACATAATCCACCCAACCTTCGGAAGCCCATAGTTGCACATCGGCATAAAGGTCATCATAGTTTTGCAAACCATGTGTGCGGCTTCCCAGCGGGTCAATACTTTCATTGCGATAAATGCCAAAAGGTGAAATGCCAAACTTCACCCAAGGCTTTATTTCACGAATTCTCTCATGCAGTTCACGCACAAGAATATTTACATTATTGCGCCGCCAATCTCCCTTATTGGTAAAACGTCCGCCATAGCGTGCAAAGCTGGCATCGTCCGGAAATTCTTTTCCAGGAATAGGATAAGGATAAAAATAATCATCCATGTGAATGGCATCCACATCATAACGCGAAACGATATCGCTCACCACCATGCAGATGTGCCTGCGGCTCTCAGGCAAAGCCGGATCGAAGTACAACTGGTCGCCATAAGTCACAAACCACTCCGGATGAATATTGTACACATGATTGGAAGCCAACTTTGTGCTCAATGTCGTTTTCACCCGGTAAGGATTAATCCATGCATGAAACTCCATGCCACGTTCATGGCACTCGTCAATCATAAATTGCAGGGGATCCCATAAAGGTTGCGGAGCCTGCCCTTGTACGCCGGTAAGGAAACGGCTCCAAGGTTCTAAGCGGGAGGCATAAAGCGCGTCGCCCTCCGGACGGACTTGGAAAATGACGGCATTAATGCCGGCCTCCCGCAAGGCATCCAACTGGCTGACAAGTGTTTGTTTCATTTCATCCGTACCCATACCTTTAAACTGGCCGTTCACTACTTGTATCCATGCCCCACGGAACTCACGCTTCGGATAACGCACCGGCCCGTCAAACCCTTGTGCCATGACAGGCAAAAGGCCACACACATATAAATAGAAAAGCAATAACAGACGTTTTATTTGCATAGAAGTAATCATATGTCCCAATCATTAATATTTTATAACCAACGGTGTACAATTTCTTCTGTCCGATTCCATAATTCTTGCATTTGTACATGATGGATGTATTTGTCAGAGAGTTTCTTCTCATGGCAACTAACATTCAATGTACCTGTCCTCCGCCCGGCATCTTCGTCCAGCAAAAGGCTGATAGCCGTAGCTGCACCTTTTCGCGGAGTGCGGATAAAAGGACGGAAAAACACATCGGTCAGCGGGTCAAACCAAGCATGCATCGTAATAATGTCGGTAGAAACAATACCCGGATCGGCGGCATTAACCACAATGCCTTTCTCCTTCACGCGCCTTGCCAAGTCAAGAGTAAACAAGGTTAAAGCCAACTTAGTATTACTATAAATGGGGATACGCCAAAAGCCTCCCTTCTTGCCACGGGTAAAGAAATCCGGGAAATCCAGCCGCCCAATGGCATAGGTGCACGATACCATATTGACCACACGACTACCCTCTCCCATCAAAGGAAGAAGTTTACGCGTCAACAGATAATGCCCTACATAATTCACACTAACCGTACGTTCCAACCCGTCTTCCGTAATGTGCAATCCGGTTTCCATTGTGCCGGCATCGTTCATCAACAAACCAATCGGATTACCTTCCGTCAAAAGCATATCAGAAAAGTCTGCCACAGAAGACAGCGATGCCAAGTCCAATTTACGGATTTCTATTTGCAAACCAGCCTGCTCTTTCAACAAAGTATCACGAACAATTTCCGCCTTTTGGGGACGACAACTTGCCATAATGACCCGATAGCCGGCTTTCGCTACCGCACGAGTGATTTCCGTCCCCATGCCACCATCCGCACCAGTAATGATGGCAAGTTTTTTCTGCTCATTCTCCATAAGTAGCTTGTCTTTGTTCGATTTCCGCAATTTCCTTTTTCAAACACGAAGGCAACTCCTCTTTCAAATGCTGATGGCAAGCCATATCAATGGAATACATCCGCGCAATGCAATAATTGCTATGATGACAATTACAACGCGCATTTTCGCCTTCTTCGCGCATGTGGTTCACAAAGGCAGGGTCGTTGAGCAATGCACGTCCCATCTGCACTGCCTCAAAACCGCAATCCAATACTTCATCTACTTTCTTCCGCGCGACCAGCCCACCTACATAAATCAACGGCATCTTTATTTCTTTGCGGAATCTCAAAGCATCTTCCAAGAAGTAAGCTTCTTTGAAAGGCACTGTGGGTATCATGTACTTTCCAACCATACGTACGCCATACTTCAACCACCAACAAGTCATATAGTGGGTCATGGTGCGGATAGGCATTTCGCCACGCATGACGTACATAGGTGCCTTACTGACAAAACCACCACTCAGTACCAAAGCATGGGCTCCGCTTTGTTCCAAACGCTTTGCTACCTGAAGTGATTCATCCAACTCCATACCCCCACGAAAGCCATCGCGCATGTTCATTTTTACCAATACCGCCATGTCTTGTCCGGCAGCTTTCATCACTTCATCCATCACCATATCCATAAAACGCATACGATTTTCTAATGAACCTCCGTATTCGTCTTTCCGATGATTAGTAGAAGGAGAAAGAAACTGGCTGATTAAATAGCCATGCCCAGCATGGATTTCTACGGCATCAAATCCGGCCTCACGGGCAAGATTTACCGAACGGCCGTATGCACGCGCCATCTCCGGCAACTCATCGGCACGAAGTCCGCGCACAAACGTCGGCGAGTATAAATTAAACCCTGTACTCGCTCCCACCGGCATGCAACCACAAATGCTCTTGTGTGACATGTTGCCACAATGACCTAATTGTATTGAAGCAGCAGCTCCTTCGGCATGAACGGCGTCAGTCAGTTCACGAAGTCCTGGCACTATCTCCGGACGCATCCATAACTGGCGGTCGAACGAAAGGCCACTACGAGTCACGGCCGCATAAGCCACCGTAGTCATGCCTACGCCACCTGCTGCTACCGAACGGTGGTAATCGAACAATTCCTGCGAAGGTTTGTTACCCGGACACATACTTTCAAAAGCTGCCGACCGGATGGTACGATTCCGCAACGTCAATGGCCCTAAAGTTACAGGGGTAAACAGTTTCGATTCTTTCATAATAATAATTATTATAAATCTTATCTTAATAAAGACAAGGGATAATCCTTTTCCGTTTGCCCACGGCTTCCTTACCAAACTCCTCCACATAACGCTCATGGATAGCATTGGCACGTGGCACTAAGTTAGCAGCCGTCCACCACACAAAGACCCATGCGGCAGGCGAAACGGTCAATATGGCAAATCCCGTCCACTCCACCAACTCACCGAAGTAATTGGCAGATGTAACATAACGGTACATTCCTTTTTGAGGCAAATAATGCCGTGTATCTCCCGGCTGACGAAGATGACGTATCACATGATCTGAGTGCCAATTCACGACCATGCCCACAAAAAACAATAGGATACCAACAACGGCTTGAGGTTGAAGTAAGTAACTCCACCCTATACCCGTAGGTACCTGACTGTTGAAATAGAACAATCCGCCTGCCTGCATCACTCCGTTCAGCACATTGAACACAATGCCCATAAGCATGATAACCAGTGGCATACGGTTCTTTCCTTTCATCAGGAAAGGGAAAATAAACGAACGCTGGAAGTAGTGTAACTGAAACAACAAGAAAAATAAGAATTGTGGTACCGCAAAGTTCACCTTGCTATGATACCATAAAACCAACATTACGAAAAACACAGGTGCTTCCATCAACACCCATGCCAATTTATTGTCAAGCGACGGTCCCCACGATGGCGTACGGAACATGCCATATCCTGCCCGCACAAAGTATAGCGCAACAAATACCACCGCGGCAATGCCCGCCATAACCCACAAAAAAAGGTAAAATGATTCCTGACTCATATAGGTAAGTTATACTTTTGCTTTTCTGTTGCTTCGCTAAAACCTTGCAAAGATACGAAAGATTGCCACAAACAAAGCCTCAACTCCCTTGATTTTACTTATATACCTTTAATTTTACTCTTTCATATAACTGCCCCAACATTAAAACAAGAATTTGAGACTACGGATAGTCCCGGACATTTTACACCTTCAAATTCGGAGAAAAATCCGGCGAAGAATTTATATATTCGGAAATAACCAGTACCCTTACACCGCTTGTAAACAAAACAATACCCGATTTTACATACCTCGATGTAGAGTCGGATTATTTCTATATTGCAATCAACTTGAATACCGAATGTATTCAACTTAAATACCAGATGCAATCAACTTAAATACGGGGCGTTTTTAATTATAGAGTTTCACCGAAACCGATGCGAAATATGCCATTTACGCAAAAACCTCCTGCGCAAACCTAATCCTCAGACAACAAAAAAGTTGCAGTTGTGCAAGAACCTCTTGCACAAAATCAGGACATAGCCCAACAGTAGCCTCCGTTTACCGGATGCCGATTGAGATATGGAAAAACTGTTTTGAGCATCACCTGTGGCAAGAATCAATTGGGATAGAGAGCCTTTTGACAAAGAAAGAGGCTATCAGGTGCAACGGCAGGATTTATTCCGAAGAACACAGACGGAAGTTTGACATCAAGAATGATATTTTCAAGGTGGAAAAGAATCCGACCGATAACAATAAATTGGTTCTGACCATAAACAGGCAGCCGATTGGCGAATGGTTCAAAGAACAATGGGAGAAATTTCGGCAAGGTTTGCGGCAGTCAGTAGAAGAACCAAGAAAAAGTAGAGGACTCAAGTTATAATTATTTAGGGAATGGACTTACTCAAAAATCAAAAGTGCTGCGATGTTATTATCTACACGCAGCACTTTAATTCCTATTTTAGATATCCCAATTAGAAATTATAGATTCATTTTATTCTAGCCTATGGTTTCTTATAAAAAGTACCATCATATCCATCCCAATCTAGAATTCCCTCATCATACCTATAAAGATATGGATTATATCGAAAAAGTATAAAGATTTTAGAACCTTTAATTTTCCATAATTTACTAGATACTTTTTCTGAGATTTCTATTTCATATACATCATTACTCAAACGACGATATTTTTGGAAGTATCTACCATCTTCTTCAATATCTGCATCGTCTTCGTTTTCAACTTCTATATACAAACCTTTTACTTCAGAACTCTCCCACTCTTTATATTCAGGCTCTTGAGCTAGTAATTGCAAAGGGAACCACAATATAAATAATATGGGTAAGGAACGAATAATATTACTTACAGCTTTCATTTGTGCACTTATATTAGGGGTGTAAAACCAAGTGTATTTTTTGTAAGAAGTTGATTCTCAATATTTATCGCGGTGCGTACGGGACTCGAACCCGTGACCCCATGCGTGACAGGCATGTATTCTAACCAGCTGAACTAACGCACCAATCGAAAAACGGTCTCTTTTTCCCGTTTGCGGGCGCAAAGTTAATACATTTTATTCATTCCGCAATAAGAAACCTCCAAAAAATCTTTTTTTCGCTACAAGTATTGGGCATAACAGATTTATAGGTACTTTTGTACAGTAATATAAAACCAAACAATATACAAATGAGAAATACACCCATTGAACAAGCTTTGATTGATCGGATTATCAAAGAATTTAATATCGAAGACTTCTCACAGGCTACCATTCGCGAAGTAAAGGCCATTGCCGCCCAAGCTGAAGCCACTTCTGGCGTTGAATTCATCAAAATGGAGATGGGAGTGCCAGGTTTACCTCCCTCCACCATCGGTGTAGAAGCCGAAGTAGAAGCATTGAAGCAAGGTGTAGCCAGCCTGTACCCTGACATCAACGGGCTTCCGGCGCTAAAACAGGAAGCATCCCGTTTCGTCAAGGCATTCATCAACATAGAAATATCTCCCGAAGGGTGCGTGCCAGTAACGGGTTCCATGCAAGGTACGTTCGCTTCTTTCCTAACCAGTTGCCAATGTGACGAACGGAAAGACACAGTGTTATTCATCGACCCGGGATTTCCCGTGCAAAAACAGCAACTTGTTGTCATGGGGTATAAATACGAAACATTTGACGTATATGATTACCGAGGGACAGAAAAACTGAAAATGAAGCTGGAAAGTTACCTGAAAAAGGGAAACATCGCCGCCATTATCTATTCCAACCCCAACAATCCCAGTTGGATGTGCCTACAGGAAGATGAATTGCGTATTATTGGAGAACTGGCCACGCAATATGACACTATTGTTCTGGAAGACCTGGCCTATTTCGCCATGGATTTCCGCAAAGAGCTTGGTAACCCCTTCACGCCTCCTTTCCAAAACAGTGTGGCCCACTTTGCAAAATATTATGTGCTGCTCATCTCTGGCTCGAAAGCCTTCAGCTATGCAGGACAACGCATCGGGGTAAGCTGCATATCGGATGCATTATACCATCGCACTTATCTCGGCCTGACAAAACGCTACGGGAAAGGTATAACTTTCGGTACGGCTTTCATCCACCGAATACTATATGCCCTCTCATCGGGTACCAGTCATTCTGCGCAATACGCCTTGGCGGCCATGCTCAAAGCCGCCAGCGACGGCACTTACCATTTCTTGGACGAAGTAAAAGTATATGGCGAACGCGCACGACGCCTGAAGGACATCTTCCTACGGCATGGTTTCTTCCTGACGTATGACAAAGACCTAAACGAACCTGTGGCAGATGGTTTTTACTTCACCATCGGATATCCGGGCATGACCAGTGGAGAACTCGCAAAAGAACTGATGTATTACGGTGTAAGCGCCATCTCGCTCGACACCACGGGAAGCAACCGCCAAGGGCTGAGAGCATGCACCTCGTTCATCCAAGACCACCAGTATGCCCAACTCGAAGAACGAATGACACAATTCGAGATCAACCACACGCGTAAATAATCCCGAACAGGAACATGCAATATTTTTTGTTTTATGGGGTTATTTCCAGATAAATTTATAACTTTGCGCCGTGAAACAAAGACAACATGCCCAGACACTCTCCAAAACGGAGAAATGCGAAGCACGGATGTCTGTATGTTTAACTTAAAAGCAAAGAAAAATGTTAAAAGAAAAAGCAGGTGAAACAGCCGGCAAAATTTGGAATGCCTTAAACGGCACCGAAGGTATGCCCGCCAAACAGCTGAAGAAAGCCACCAAACTGGTGGACAAAGATTTGTACTTAGGCCTCGGATGGTTGTTGAGAGAAGACAAAATCAACGCGGAAGAAGTAGAAGGCGATTGGTTCATCTCCCTGAAGTAAACCACAGAGAGGTGGAAAAGAAACCATAAAAAACGTGTTGGTACACACCCTGTGTTACCAACACGTTTTTTTATATGTACCCTTTTTCGTACCTTTGCAAAGGCAATACGCCATTAAAGCTTATCAACCAACATAATATGAAGAATATACGCAACTTTTGCATCATAGCCCACATCGACCATGGTAAGTCAACTTTGGCCGACCGGTTGCTTGAATTCACCAATACCATACAAATCACCGAAGGGCAAATGCTTGACGACATGGACCTTGAACGAGAGCGAGGCATCACCATCAAAAGCCATGCTATACAGATGGAGTATGCTTACAAAGGTGAAAAATACACACTCAATCTCATTGACACACCGGGGCACGTGGATTTCTCGTACGAAGTATCACGCTCCATAGCCGCATGTGAGGGAGCACTACTTGTGGTAGATGCAACTCAAGGCGTACAAGCACAAACGATCTCCAACCTCTATATGGCATTGGAGCACGACCTGGAAATAATCCCTGTCATAAACAAATGCGACATGCCCAGTGCCATGCCCGAAGAAGTAGAGGACGAGATTGTCGACCTCTTGGGATGCAAGCGCGAGGAAATCATCCGCGCATCCGGAAAAACAGGTATGGGCGTAGAGCAAATACTGGAAGCTGTAGTAGAACGTATACCCCACCCTACAGGTGATGAAAACGCACCTTTACAAGCACTCATTTTCGATAGTGTATTCAATTCCTTCCGAGGCATCATTGCTTATTTCAAAATTGAAAATGGCGTAATACACAAGGGAGATAAAGTTAAGTTCTTCAATACGGGGAAAGAATATGATGCTGATGAAATTGGCGTGCTCAAAATGGATCTCGTTCCCCGACCCGAACTGCGTACAGGAGACGTAGGCTATATCATATCTGGCATCAAGACTTCAAGCGAAGTAAAGGTTGGTGACACCATCACCCATATTGCGCGTCCGTGCGAGCAAGCCATTGCCGGCTTCGAGGAGGTGAAGCCTATGGTGTTTGCAGGTGTATACCCGATTGAAGCAGAAGATTTTGAAGACCTGCGTTCCTCGCTTGAAAAGCTTCAGCTTAACGATGCTTCGCTCACCTTCCAACCCGAAAGTTCACTCGCGTTAGGATTCGGCTTCCGGTGCGGTTTTTTGGGATTGTTGCACATGGAGATTGTACAGGAACGACTCGACCGGGAATTCAACATGAACGTCATCACCACAGTACCCAATGTATCATACCTAGTGTACGACAAGCAAGGGCACGTCACCGAAGTGCATAACCCGGGTTCGATGCCCGACCCCACCCTCATCGACCACATTGAAGAACCTTATATACGAGCTTCCGTCATTACTGCCACAACATACATAGGGCCCATCATGACACTATGCTTGGGTAAACGGGGTGAATTGGTGAAACAAGAATACATTTCAGGAAACCGTGTGGAAATATACTACGACCTCCCCTTAGGAGAAATCGTCATAGATTTTTACGATAAACTCAAAAGCATCTCGAAAGGCTATGCCTCATTTGATTACCACCCCAACGGATTCCGTCCTTCAAAACTTATCAAATTAGACATCTTGCTCAACGGGGAACCGGTTGATGCACTCAGCACTCTCACCCACCAAGACAATGCCTATGAGTTAGGAAGACGTATGTGCGAGAAGTTAAAGGAACTCATTCCCCGCCAACAATTCGAAATAGCTATCCAAGCCGCTATCGGCGCGAAAATCATCGCACGCGAAACTATCAAAGCCGTGCGCAAGGATGTAACCGCCAAGTGCTACGGAGGTGATGTCAGCCGTAAGCGCAAACTACTTGAAAAGCAAAAGCGCGGCAAGAAGCGCATGAAGCAGATAGGAAATGTGGAAGTACCCCAAAAGGCCTTCCTTGCTGTGTTAAAATTGGATTGACCCCCTCATTTTCCATGAGGAATACGGAAACGAAATGCCCGCCTTTACTCGGTGAGCACCTCGTTTCCGTCTTCAGTAATCAGAATCATACTTTCCCATTGGGCAGAGGGAAGCCCGTCATCGGTACACACCGTCCACCCGTCAGCCTCATCTACAAACACCTCATAACGCCCCATGTTTATCATTGGCTCAATAGTAAAGGTCATGCCTGGCACAATAAGCATGCCCGTACCCCGGCGTCCAAAATGCTCCACATCGGGTTCTTCATGGAATTTGATTCCACATCCATGCCCACATAAATCGCGCACCACACTATACCCATTCTTCTCAGCATGTTCTTGTATGGCTGCCCCCACGTCACCAAGACGTGCCCAAGGTTTTGCAAAGCGAACGCCTATGTCTCGACATTCACGCGTCACTTCCACGAGACGACGCATCTCAGGACTCACATTGCCAATGAGGAACATACGCGAGGCGTCGGCAAAATATCCCTTGTAAATGGTAGAAACGTCCACATTGATGATATCCCCATCTTTAAGTTTTTCGTTAGGACTGGGGATACCATGACACACCACGTCGTTGATACTGGTGCACACGCTTTTAGGAAAACCCTCGTAAAGGAAAGGGGCAGGAATGGCATCGTGATCAGTAGTAAAAGCATATACCAAATGGTCGATATCGGCCGTGCTCATTCCTTCTTGGATATTTTGGGCCACATAGTCAAGCAAAGCAGTGTTAATGGCACACGCTTCGCGTATACCATCTATCTGCTGAGGAGTACGCAACACCGAACGCGGGGGCAATTTTACACCCTCACGCTTAAAGTACTGCACTTGTTGTTCTATTTCATTAGAGTACATTTTCGGGGTGTACCTGCCCACATTATGAAATCTTTTCATTGTGCGTATAAATAAGGGAATTAACCGTGCACAAAGATAGGAATTTATTCGTTAGAAAGACAGGTATGACCGGGCGTTATTATACGCAATGTCCTCCACCATCTGCCCTAAGCGTGGAAGCCAGGAAGCGGGCAGTTCGCCTTTCTCCACATCTTCTCCCAAAAGATTACACAAGATGCGCCTAAAGTACTCGTGCCGAGGATAGGACAAGAACGAGCGCGAATCGGTAAGCATACCCACAAACCTACTGAGTAATCCCTGCATGGAAAGCACGTTGAGCTGACGCTCAATTCCGTCTTTCTGGTCGAGGAACCACCAGGCAGCGCCATACTGCATCTTACCCGGCACGCTTCCATCCTGAAAATTTCCCAGCATGGCGGCCACCATGGTACTTGCCGAAGGATTAAGGTTATACACAATGGTCTTTGCCAAATGCCCCCTGCGGTCGAGAGTGTCAAAAAAATCAGACATTTCACGAGCAGTGTGCCACTCACCTATCGAATCGCACCCAGCATCGGGGCCATAGCTTTGATACATCTGCGTGCGGTTATTACGCAAGGCACCGAAGTGGTATTGCTGTGTCCATCCCCGCTCCCAATCCATTTCAGCTAGTTCCACGAGCATAGCCGATTTGAACTTACCCACTTCTTCCTGCGTAAGGGCGGTACCGTCAAAAGCTTTGAGAAAGATACGGCGCACCTCGCTATCGGTGTAGGCATCAGCATAAAAACAGTCAATCCCATGGTCGGACAAACGGCATCCTTGCTCATGAAAGAATTGATGTCTGACGCGCAAAGCCTTGAGTAGGTCATCGTAGGTATTGATGGGCATCTCACTTGCCGTGACCAATTTGTCGATGTAAGAGCGGAAAGCCCGCACATCTTCTATCGCCATCACCTTGTCTGGACGCCAAGCAGGTAACATTTTTATTTCAAATCCACTTTCACGAGTACGTATATGGTGTTCAAGGGTGTCCCCGGGGTCATCTGTGGTACATACAGCCTCCACATGGTACCTCCTCATAAGGCCACGCGCAGTGTAAGCAGGTTGGCGTAAAAGCTCATTGCACGCCTCATAGATGTCACGAGCCGTGTCTGATGTGAGCAGAGTATCGATTCCAAAAGCCGTCTTCAACTCAAGACATGTCCAGTGAAAGAGAGGATTACGCAAAGTATATGGTACAGTTTCCGCCCATTTTTCAAACTTTTCCCAATCCGTAGCTTGCCCAGTGATATAATATTCGGGCACACCATTGGCACGCATCGCCCTCCACTTATAATGGTCTCCACCCAGCCAAAGCTCAGTAATGGAACGGAAACGGTAATCATTGGCTACCATGCGCGGATCAAGATGGCAATGATAATCAATAATGGGCATTCGCTCGGCATGCCCGTGATACAACTCACGTGCGGCTTCAGAATGAAGCAAGAAGTTTTCATCTAAAAATATTTCCATCGCTATCAAAGATATAATGTGATGTATTATCTAAAAAATGGATTCGTAATATCCAGCCTTATTCCGTTTTTCTTCCTGTTTAATACAGGCCGTTATCGAACACGGGAATCTTAAACAAAAAAAAGACTTCTTTTTGTCCTTTTCCTCTCTTCACCACTCTCTGCATACAGCCTTCACCTCCCAGCTGCACGAAGTATGAAAGTCGTAGCACCAATGGTCACGATTGCCCCATCTTCCAAGCGAACACGATCTTTATCACCCAAGATTTCGTTGTTCAAGAAAGTGCCTGTCAAACTGAGTGCATCACGCAAGGTATAGCACCTTTCACCTTGCTTATTGCACCGTACATTAATAATGCAATGCCTGCGGTCCATGCTCATGTCTGAGGTTTCGATAGGCACATCAACCTGCGTGCCTACAGAGTGCCTTCCAATAACATTATCACCTTCATGAAGAGGTAGCACTTGCTTAAAACCAAACACGTTTTCTATCACCGTGATACTCCCCCACTCTTCACGAAAGGCCAGTTCATCTATTTTTTCTCGCTTACGGGAAGCTTGCATTTTAGACTTAACCAAACGTATGGCAAATTGCTTACCGCAATGCACGCATTCAAACACCAACGATTGACCTTCTTCATACTTCGTTTCATCGAACGTCAAATAGTTTTCGCACTTAGGGCAACGAATACGTTTCATGAGATAAAAGTATTATTAAGTGTCGTCTAAAATATATTTATGACATCGCCATTAAAGTTCCCGTTTCAACACCCACGCATCTTTATAAGTACCGGCCTCACGCAGAGTTCCTATGTATCGGTAAGCTTCGGCTTCGGTAGTGCATGACTCTATGCATACGCGTTTCTTCCCATCGGCTATAATGGCACAAGCATTGGTATATCCTTCGTCCACGAGACGACTTGCCATCTGACGGGCATCGGTCTCGGTAGACATGCTCGCCACAATGACATGGTAATGTTTGAAAGATGCAGGTGCGCTTGATAATGATGCAGACAACGCAGCCTTGTCCGCTATGACGACTTGATGCGTTTCCTGGGCAGGTTTCACCTGAACGGCTTCTGTCACTTTTCCACCTTTCTCAGATGCTTGGAACACTTCTTTGCAAACAGATGCTCCGTTCACAGGATCCGAAGAACTTTTCACCCGTATGGGGGTAATGGCTAACGACTGTTGCTCGAATTGCTTAAAAATGTCTTCGGGAAGTAAGCGAGCATAGTTACCATTCATCACTTCAGTGTTTTCAATTGGTGTGGGCAGGAAAAAGAACAGAGCTACCATTGCTACCATAAGCATGATTTGCAATGTACGTGCAGAACGCAACTTGAAACGCGCCATCCATCTTCCGGATGAACGTACTCCTGAAATAGGCACAACTGGTACCACCGTGCGCGCAAGCTTAGTACGTACTTCTTCCAACGCTTTCAACTCAAACATCTCAAAGCTACTTAAACCATATAGAGCGGGAGCCTCCAGACAATTGTCAAAAGGAATAAAGCTATACACACCCCGTAAGGAGCAACGCAACTCACCGATGTGCCCCACTACCACCTTTCCAGTTTCGTGCAGAGCAACAAAAAGCTGTTCTACATCGCGTTCCAACGACTTCAATGCCTGAACAAAGCCAATGCCCTCCACAAGCATGTACGACTGCACCAACAAGCCGTCGTTTATCTTCAAGCTGGGATTGAAAGCAACGATGCGCGTAGGAGGAAGGAAACGGCTTTCAGCCTCAATCCTCCGCGCAGGAGTATAATGCGCAATGAATCCCCCTAGACCAGGCACGATAACACAATCATTCTCCCCTAATAACCATTCTATATGTCGAGCCAAATTTTCAATCATGCGGCAAAAGTAACAGAAATATTCTTAATATGCCAACTCGCAGGATGTTTTTTTCCACCTTTTGCCATACCTTTGCAGATACGATTATACAATATTATAAATGAAAATATAATTTAGCGATTAGTGATTAGTGATTAGTGATTGAGTGATTATGCAGGCAACTTTCCCTTTCTCTCATTTTAACGCTTATCACCTACCCTAAACATTAATAGACTAATTATCAACTCAAACTTATGAAGCAAGAACAATCGCAAGACACCATCTGCGCCATAGCCACCGCCCAAGGAGGCGCCATCGGGCTTATCCGCGTGTCTGGTCCTGAAGCTATCGCCATCACCGACCGCATCTTCACCCCTGTGGGGAAAGCCGCCAAGCCACTGGCCATGCGTTCTCCTTATACCCTTACTTTCGGGCACATTAAAGAAGATACGAAAGGGGACATAATCGACGAGGTACTTATTTCCCTTTTCCGTGCCCCTCATTCGTACACAGGAGAGGACTCCACCGAAATTTCCTGTCATGGTTCACCTTACATTCTACGCCGCGTCATACAACTGCTTATCAATCACGGTTGTCGACTAGCACGTCCTGGTGAATACACTCAACGCGCCTTCTTGAATGGGAAGATGGATTTGAGCCAAGCAGAGGCCGTGGCAGACCTTATCGCCTCCACCTCGGAGGCACAACACCGGCTGGCCATGAACCAAATGCGCGGAGCATTCAGCCAGAAACTGAGTAAGCTGCGTGACCAGCTTCTGCACCTCACCTCACTTATGGAATTGGAACTCGATTTCTCCGACCATGAAGAATTAGAGTTTGCAGACCGCACAGAACTTCAAACCCTTGCTTCGCAAATCGAAGCTCTTATCGCCCAACTTACCGATTCGTTCAGCACCGGAAATGCCCTGAAGAATGGTATTCCTGTAGCCATCGTAGGCGAAACCAATGCGGGAAAGAGTACCCTACTCAACGCATTAGTGGGTGAAGAACGTGCTATTGTAAGCGATATACACGGCACCACACGCGATGTGATAGAAGACACTATTCAACTCGGTGGTGCCACATTCCGCTTTATCGACACTGCAGGCATCCGACAAACCACCAATACCATCGAAAGCTTAGGTATTAAGCGGAGCTTCCAAGCCATTCGCAAAGCAGAAATCGTACTTTGGGTCATTGACCAAAAAGAAGCGGAAAAACAAATTGCCACTCTCTCCAAACAAATAATCCCTTTATGTAATGGCAAACAGCTTATCCTCGTCCTTAATAAGAGCGACATTGCGGACACCCCAATTTCAATAGCCAATTATCAATTGCCAACTGAAAACACAATTTCCCTCTCCGCCAAAAGTAGAGATGGACTTGACAGACTTCAAAACTTACTGATAAAGACAGCTTGTCTGCCCCGCCTGTCTTCGGGTGACGTCATTGTGACCAACGCACGTCACTACGAAGCGCTATCCCACTCCCTCCAAACCATACGTCGAGTACAGCAGGGGTTATCCACAGGGATTTCCTCCGATCTTATAGTACAAGATTTACGCGAATGCCTGTTCCACCTAGCGGATATCGTTGGACAAGTGACAACCGATGACGTGCTTGATAGTATATTTCAACACTTTTGCATCGGCAAGTAGGATATACTTACAAACGATTAACATCAATCATCATTGATTAGTAAGGCGTTCATTTTGAGCGCCTTTTATTTTTGCTCATTCAGCGATATTCATCGTTGGAAGGCCTTTTTTCAGCTCATTTTTGTACCGTATTTGTAACTCGGACGTAAGACCTATAAAAACCTCAAGAAAGGTAGTAGAGAAACTTTACGCCATTTTACGTGGTTTTACGGGATTTGACAGAAATAATGGAGAAATAAAGACGAAATAAAATGAGCAGTAATTTGAAAATTAA
>CALULP010000043.1 GCA_944321495.1 uncultured Bacteroides sp.
CGCCAAAATCAAGGCTATACAGCACAAACTCAACAAAAGACCCAGGGAAAAACTGGACTTCTTCACACCAAAGCTATGCTTCTTCAACAATCTATGATAACTTTGCACTTGCTGGTGGACTCTGCCCATAAAAAGACATACCTCTTTCATACAAAAAAGGAAAAGGAAAGACATAAAGAGTTGAAAGATTATTGGTATATTTGACGCAACTTATTACAAATACCCCCATGAAAAAGTTAATATACCTCTGGCTCGTCACACTCGCCCTAAGCCCGGGAATACGTATTGCAGCCCAGACATCGCAAATCATTTATGTACCCAAACCAGGCACATTGGCAGAAATGGTATCCGCTGAGAATGCCAAAGCGATCACCCACCTCACCCTACAAGGTCGCCTGAATGCCATAGACTTCCGCCAACTCAGGGACAGCTTTACGAACCTGCGCGTACTTGACCTTTCCGGAGCCAGCATCAAGCGGTATGCAGGCAAAAGAGGGACATGTGCCGGACAATTCTGCATTTATCCTGCCAACAGCATACCGGCTTATGCATTCTGTACCCTTAAAGAAGACAGTACTTTCACCGGGAAAAGCAGCCTGAGGAATATCATCCTTCCTGCACGAATCAAAAAAATAGGGGATGCAGCTTTTAAAGGATGCATCAATTTGGATATCTGCCAAATACGGGAAAAAGAGCCTCCCCGCCTCATGCCCGAAGCATTGGCAGACAGCCTTACCGCCATCTTCGTCCCTACCGGGAAAAGCGATGTTTACCGCAATGAAAGCGAATGGAAAAACTTTGCCCTCATAGAAGGAGAGCCCATTAGCAGAGTAATACGAATCAGCGAAACGAGCAGCCTTGCCGAGGAACTGCAGCGGAGAAGGATACAACCCCGGGACATAAACTTCTTGACCATCAAAGGGAAACTGGATGAAGAAGATTTCGCCCTGATACGCGACTACATGCCCCACTTAGTATCTATCAACTTACAGGAAAGCAACGCGGCCGCCATCCCCGAATATACTTTCAGCCAAAAAAAAATCCTGTTAAAAGTAATCCTGCCCCGAGGGTTGAAAAGCATCGGCCAACGGGCTTTTAGCGGATGCACCCGACTGGCCGGCACGCTCATGCTCCCGCCGGATGTCACCGCCATAGAGTACGGCGCTTTCATGGATTGCAAAAACCTGCACCGCGTGCTTGCTACAGGGAACAAACTCACGACCTTAGGCGACAAGTTATTCGAGGGAAGCCCCGGCAAACTGGTCAATCCGTAATCCCCTATCCCCCATTTATGCCTCACCGTACAACCGCGCCTTCAACGACTTGATATGGTCGGAAGCGATGTATTCATCATATTCCATCATTTTATCAATAATGCCATTGGGAGTCAGTTCAATGATACGATTGGCAACGGTTTGGATAAATTCATGGTCGTGGGATGAGAACAGGATATTTCCCTTATAAATCTTCAGATTGTTATTAAAAGCCTGGATGGATTCCAAGTCAAGATGATTGGTAGGAGTATCCAAAATAAGACAATTGGCATTGCGCAACTGCATACGGGCTATCATACAACGCATTTTCTCACCACCGGAAAGCACACTGGCTTTTTTCAAGACCTCTTCACCGGAGAAAAGCATACGTCCCAGGAAACTCTTCATATACACCTCATTGCCTTCGCCATACTGGCTTAGCCAATCCACCAGGTTCAAGTCGGTATTGAAAAAATCGGTATTGTCCAAAGGCAGATATGCCGTAGTGATTGTCACCCCCCAATTGTAATGGCCGGCATCGGGCTTCATGTTGCCATTGATGATTTCAAACAAAGCCGTCATGGCACGCGGGTCACGGGAAAGAAAGACAATCTTATCCCCTTTCTCCACATTGAAATTCACGTCACGGAACAATGCCGTACCATCTTCCAATGATTTTGTCAAGCCTGAGACTTCCAATATCTGGTTGCCGGGTTCGCGTTCGGGTGTAAAAATAATGCCGGGGTACTTGCGGGAAGAAGGTTTGATTTCCTCCACAGTCAGTTTCTCCAACATCTTCTTGCGACTGGTGGTCTGCTTGCTCTTGGCCACATTGGCACTGAAACGACGGATAAATTCCTCCAGTTCCTTGCGCTTCTCTTCCGCCTTAGCCTTCTGGTTTTGTTGCTGGCGCAAAGCCAACTGGCTGGATTGATACCAGAAACTATAATTCCCGGCAAACAGATTGATTTTACCATAATCAATATCCACCGTATGAGTACAAACAGAATCCAAGAAATGGCGGTCGTGACTGACCACCAACACTGTATGTTCAAAATTGGCGAGATAATCTTCCAACCAAGTTACGGTTTCCATATCCAAGTCATTGGTAGGCTCGTCCAACAGCAAATTATCGGGATTGCCATACAGAGCTTGCGCCAACATGACACGCACTTTCTCCTTGTTGTTCAACTCACCCATCAACACATAATGCTTGTCCTCCTTGATACCCAAACCACTCAACAAGGCGGCAGCATCGCTTTCGGCATTCCAACCGTCCAATTCGGCAAACTTTTCCTCTAACTCGGACACCCGAAGCCCGTCTTCATCCGTAAAATCTTCCTTGGCATACAGGGCTTCACGCTGCTTCATGATATCCCACAACACACTATGCCCCATCATGACCGTATCCATCACCGTATAAGCATCCCATTTGAAGTGGTCCTGGCTCAATACCGACAAACGCTCGCCCGGCCCTAACGTGACAGAACCCGTGGTAGGTTCTTTCTCACCTGCTATCACCTTCAAGAAAGTAGATTTTCCTGCCCCATTGGCACCGATGATGCCGTAGCAATTACCACTTGTAAACTTCAGGTTTACTTCATTGAACAATACTCTCTTACCGAATTGTACGGACACATTGGATACTGTAATCATAATAGCCTTCTAATTTTGAGGGTGCAAAGATACGGATTCCCCTCCAAAATAAGGCCATCCGCCAAGAATATTCTTTCCCATGACTACCTGCACTGCTCCAGCCAACTGCCTATCTCCGACATCGGGATGCCCAAGGCTGCTGCTTGTTCAAAATCACGCCGGGCAAGATTTTTCTGTTGCTGCAAAAGATATATCTGCCCCCGTACCAAATATGCCTCCGAGAGGGATGCATCCAGACGAATGGCCTCGTTCAAATCCATCAGGGCACGATCATTATTGCCTAATTCTTTCTCCACGCCGGCACGAGCCACATAAACCACAGCATGCCGGGACGAGGTGAGCAAGGAGGTTCCTTCTGCTTTTTCATCTATCATGCGGGTCAACAAGGCAAGGGCGACATCATACTTTTTGTCTTTCTGTTCCAACATTGCCAGCCCCAAGCGGCCTTCAAAATCCTGGGGTATGTGTTTCAAGAGAGTGTCATAGTCAGCACGTGCCGAACGGTAATCCTTTTCCTGGCGGTAGATATAGGCACGCATCAATAACGCTTCCCGGTTAGCGGGTTGCAAATCGAGCACCAAAGAATAATCAACCTTTGCCTGCTTGTATTTGCCCAATTCCATACAAAGGGCAGCACGATTGAGCAGGATTACGACATTGCGAGGAGCCATGCTCAACGCAAAATTATAAGACTCCAATGCTTCATCGTATTTGTGCTGGCTGCGCTGGATGAGTCCCAGATTAGAGAACAACAAGGCATTGCGTGCATTGGCCGGATCTCGCTTCAGCGCTTCGCGAATGTATTGCTCGGCTTGGGGCAGACTATCGTGCTCAATGGCGAAAAGGGCACGGTCGCACCATTCTTCATACGTCTGTGCGGAGAGACGGACTGCCATCATCAGCACCACAAGAATCAATCCTGCCCGTTTCATAATTTTTCCTCCGGGTTGGCATCGGATGCATACAATCCAGCAGACAAATATCGCTCACCGGTATCCGGCAAAAGCACCACTACTCTTTTCCCAACCATATCCGGACGGGAAGCCAACATACGGGCGGCATGAAGCGCGGCACCGGAAGAAATGCCCGCCAACAATCCTTCAGTTGAAGCGAGCAAACGGGCAGCATGAAAAGCATCGTTATCTGCCACGGGAATAATTTCATCCACCACCGAAGCATCATAATTACCCGGAATGAAATTGGCACCGATGCCCTGCAAACCATGCGGACCGGGAGTTCCGCCTTCAAGAACAGGCGAAGAAGCCGGCTCCACAGCCACAATATGGATTGCCGGATTATGTTGTTTCAACGCACGTGCCACACCGGTCAAGGTTCCCCCCGTACCTACTCCTGCCACAAAAGCATCTACCTGTCCATCCGTATCTTGCCAAATCTCCTCACCGGTGGTATGGAAATGTACATCGGCATTGGCAGGATTATCGAACTGCCCGAGAATGACAGCAGCAGGAATTGTGGCACACAGTTCCTTTGCTTTCGCCACCGAGCCGGACATACCTTCATTCCCCGGAGTCAGCACCAACTCGGCACCGTAAGCCCGGAGCAGGTTACGCCGCTCCAAACTCATGGTCTCAGGCATGGTAAGTATCAGACGATAACTCTTGACCCGTGCCACCATGGCCAAGCCAATACCCGTGTTGCCACTGGTAGGCTCAATAAGCGTGGCACCGGGACGAAGCAAGCCCCGACGTTCGGCATCTTCCACCAGGGCAAGGGCTGTACGTGCCTTTACACTCCCGCTGGGATTAAGCATTTCCAACTTAGCCACCAACGGACTGGATAAACCTTCAGCACGGCTATAAGCCGGAAGCTCCGACAAAGGAGTACGGCCTATCAAGTCCAAAAGATTTGTTGCTAACTTCATGAAAAAATAATAATCTCTATTATATATAGACAAGAGGATGTGTCAAAAATGCAATGGTACATTAATTCTCCTCCTCCCGGGAGGAGGAGTACCCGAAGGGGGAGGTGATAGGTAAAATATAACCTTCTGAAAATAAGGAACTATAATTACCTACCACCCCGTCACTTCGTGCCACCCCTCCTCCCGGGAGGAGGGGAATCTGCGCTAAATCTTAATTTTGACACACTCCCCTATTAAATTTTCTTATCCGTAGATGGCTTTCTTACCTGCCAAGAGAGTGTTTTTCATAAGAGAGACGATGGTCATGGGGCCTACTCCGCCAGGTACGGGAGTAATATAAGAGCACTTGGGAGATACTTCATCGAACTTGACATCTCCCGTCAACTTAAAGCCAGATTTGCGGGTAGCATCGGGTACACGGGTAGTACCTACATCAATAATAACGGCACCCTCTTTTACCATGTCTGCCCGCACAAAATTGGGTTGCCCCATAGCAGCGATGATAATGTCGGCCTCCTGGCATTCTTTCACCAAATCTTTACTGCGACTATGACAAACGGTAACTGTGGCATCACCAGGATAGTTCTTCTGCATCATGAGCATGGCCATAGGTTTACCAACAATGTTGCTACGTCCAAGGACAACGCATTTTTTGCCTCGGGTATCGATGTTATAGCGCTTAAGCAATTCGAGAATGCCATTGGGGGTAGCAGAAATATAGCAAGGCAAACCAATGGACATACGTCCCACATTGATGGGATGAAACCCATCAACGTCTTTGCGGTAATCAATGGTTTCGATAACCCTCTGCTCAGAGATATGCGGAGGCAAAGGCAACTGGACAATGAAGCCATCCACGTCATCATCGGCATTGAGCTGGCGCACGGTATCAAGCAGTTCATCTTCGGTTACATTGTTCTCATAACGAATGAGAGTGGAGGTAAATCCGCACTCTTCACAAGCTTTTACTTTGTTGGCCACATAAGTTTCACTGCCCCCGTCGTGTCCTACGAGGATAGCTGCCAAATGGGGTCGTTTGCCTCCTGCAGCTACAATCTGTGCTACTTCTTGCGCAATCTCCTGCTTGATCTGGGCAGAGATGGCTTTCCCGTCGATTAATTCCATAATAAATGAGTTAAATGACATCCTTCCCTCCCGTAAGAAAGGGGTTTAGGACGTTTATTTTATAAATAAGTTATCTTACCGTCTGCCCCGCGCCATCATCATTTGTCCCATTTTACTGCCGGTGACTTTTTTCATCATCTTGCGGGTTTCATCGAACTGTTTTAGCAGGCGATTCACTTCCTGAAGATTGGTACCGCTGCCCCGGGCAATGCGTTGACGACGCGAACCGTTGAGGATTTCAGGGTGGGTGCGTTCCTTTGGAGTCATGGAATTGATAATTGCCTCGATACTTTTGAAAGCATTATCATCAATATCCACGTCCTTAATAGCTTTGCCTACGCCCGGTATCATGCTGGCCAGTTCTTTAAGGTTGCCCATTTTCTTGATTTGCTGTATCTGGCTCATGAAGTCGTTGAAATCGAACTGATTCTTCTGAATCTTCTTCTGAAGGCGCTTGGCTTCTTCCTCGTCGTATTGTTCTTGTGCACGCTCTACAAGGGATACAATATCACCCATGCCCAAGATACGGTCGGCCATACGGGCAGGGTGGAACTGGTCAATGGCTTCCAATTTTTCGCCGGTACCGATAAACTTAATAGGTTTGTCAACCACGGTACGAATAGAGAGGGCTGCTCCGCCGCGGGTATCACCATCAAGCTTGGTAAGGATTACACCGGTAAAATCAAGGCGGTCGTTAAACTCTTTGGCGGTATTAACGGCGTCCTGTCCGGTCATGGAGTCGACTACGAAAAGTATTTCCTGAGGTTGTACGGCTTGCTTGATGGCAGCGATTTCCTGCATCATCTGTTCATCCACGGCAAGGCGCCCAGCAGTATCAATGATAACTGTATCTTGTCCTTTAGCCTTAGCTTCCTGTATGGCATGCTGCGCTATCTGCACGGGGTCTTTCGAACCGGGTTCAGTGTACATAGGCACGCCTATCTGGTCGGCCAGGACCTTCAGTTGGTCGATGGCGGCAGGACGATAGACGTCGCATGCCACAAGCAAAGGCTTGCGGTTGCGTTTCGTTTTGAGCATGCGGGCCAACTTACCGCTGAAAGTGGTTTTACCAGAACCTTGAAGACCTGCCATAAGAATAACAGCGGGACGTCCGTTGAGGTCGATCTCAGCTGTTTCGCCTCCCATAAGGGTGGTAAGTTCGTCATGTACAATCTTCACCATCAATTGGCTGGGCTTAACAGCAGTAAGCACGTTCTGCCCAAGAGCTTTTACCTTGACAGTATCAGTGAACTGTTTGGCTACCTTGTAATTGACATCAGCGTCAAGCAGTGCGCGGCGTACATCTTTCAGGGTTTCGGCCACGTTTATCTCGGTGATTTTTCCTTCACCTTTCAGTATTTTGAACGACCTTTCGAGGCGTTCGCTTAGGTTGTCGAACATTTACTTTAGCGTTTAGCGGTTAGTAATTAACAGTCAATGCGCAATAATTGCAGGCGCAAAGATACGAAAAGTTTTTTGAATAAGCAGTTAGCGGGTTAATGGTTAACGGAAGAATGAGACTGCGAGGGAGATAAGAGTTAAAGAGACATGTATAACAAGGGAGAGATACGAACCGAAAACGTATCCCTCCCCTATTGATTAAAAAGTTGAATGGTCAATCCTCAATTTTTTCTCAGATGCCGAGCGACTGACGGACAGCTTCCACCTTGACTAAGGCTTCCTCGGTAGCACGGGCGTAGCACCCGGCACACTTCATCTGACCTTTGACTTCAATATAGAATTTTATCTTCGGCTCGGTGCCCGACGGACGGACAGAGATTTTAGTGCCATCTTGGGTGAAGAACTGGAGTACATTCGCCGTTTCAGGCATCACAAGCGGGGTGACATTTCCTTGGGCATCTGTAGCCGTAAGAGTCTTATAGTCTTTCACCAGAATAACGGGTGAACCTCCGATTTCCTTAGGCGGATTGGCACGGAAACCAGTCATCATCTGTTGGATTTCTTCGGCACCGGTCTTGCCGGGCTTAACGACATTGACAGTAACCTCTTTCGAGAAGCCATATTCAAGGTAGATTTCCATAAGTACGTCGTACAGCGTCTTGCCTTGATCTTTCGCCCAAGCGCAGATTTCAGCCAACAGGGAACAAGCGGACACTGCATCTTTGTCGCGCACGAAATCTTCAGCCAAAAATCCGTAGCTTTCTTCACCACCGCCAATGTATTGTTGTTTGCCTTCACTCAAACGTATTTCGCGGGCTATCCACTTGAAACCGGTATAGCAATCGCGCATTTCGATGTGATTCTTGTCGGCCACAGCCTTAATAAGTTCTGTGGTCACGATAGTTTTCACGATAAAGTCGGTGGGTTTCATCTTACCGGTAGCAATACGGTTCTTGATGATGTAATACAAAAAGATAAGACACGTCTGATTGCCGTTGATAAGCACCCATTCGCCCTTATCGTCCTTGCAGGCCATGCCCACGCGATCGGCATCGGGGTCACTGGCCATCACGATGTCAGCATCAAGCCGTTTGGCCAAATCTATGGCCATAGTAAGGGCTTCGGCATTCTCGGGATTGGGCGACACAACAGTGGGAAAGTTTCCGTCCTTTACCATCTGCGCCTCTACGCAATGCACGTTTTCAAACCCCCATTCCTTAAGGGAACGCGGTATGAGTGTGCGTCCTGCACCATGCAAGGGGGTGTAAACGATACAAAGGTTTTTCTGCCGCTTGATGACCAGAGGATCAATGGAAATGCCATGCACCTTATCAAGATAAACCTTATCGACATCTTCACCGATGATTTGAATCAAGTCCTTATTGCCTTGGAACTTGATGTCCTGCACCTTTACCTTGTTCACCTCATCGATAATGGCAGTGTCATGCGGAGCCAGCACTTGCGCACCATCTTCCCAATAGGCCTTGTAACCGTTGTACTCGCGGGGATTGTGGCTGGCTGTGATATTGATACCGCTCTGGCAACCCAAATGACGTATAGCGAAAGATACTTCAGGCGTAGGCCTCAAGTCATCAAACAGGTAAACCTTAATGCCGTTGGCCGAGAAAATAGCAGCGGATATTTCAGCAAACTTACGGCTATTATTGCGGCAATCGTGTCCGACTACAACAGAAATGCCCCCTTCACGCCCGGCAAAACATTTATTCAGATAATTGGCCAACCCTTGCGTAGCGGCTCCTACCGTGTAGATGTTCATACGGTTGCTTCCGGCACCCATGATGCCACGCAAACCTCCAGTGCCGAATTCGAGGTCTTTATAGAAGCTATCCACTAATTCCGTCTTATCACTGGCCTCCAGCATACGTTTGACTTCAGCCTGAGTTTCAGCATCATAGGCAGGCGACAACCACTCTTGTGCTTTCGCGCTCACTTGATTCAGTAATTCTTGATTTTCCATGATAAATAGTATGTTTTTTGATGATTATTCAATAGACGAGGAAACGAGTTTACAAGTCCACATCCTTTTCACCTCCAAAGATAGGGAGAAATTCGAAGAATGAAAATTTATCGAGTGAAAAAAATGAGAACTCTGGCAGGCAAATGATCATTTAATCAAATATCTTTCTCCCGTCTGACGGACATATTCTTCAAGCCATTCCTTAGGGTAGCCGGGACGGATAACATCAGCAGCCTGACCTATGGCATTGCGTTTGAAGGCACGACCTTCGGTCTGGCGGATGACTCCATCGCTATATTTCACCACGAGAAATTCGCCTAAACTACGCCAAGCATCAAGAGTGCTTTGGGCAGTGAGCGCGGTGTAACGGGTCAGAAAACGTTTGGCGGCATCGGGATCGGCAGCCAGTAACTGAGCGGCAGCTTGTTCTATGCCGGGTTGAGCTGTATTGAAAGCCTCTTCAAGCTCTGCCTGTAGAGAACGCACATCATCCACCATTAAATCATAGCGGGGATACACCATGTTGGCTACCCAGTTGAACACCCAAAAGCTGGACTTCCAAGAGAAGGTTATATAATCTGCCCCATCCGGACGCCCGTAGCAAGGAGGCACTTGGTCGGTACAACAATACACAGGGGTAAAGACGGTAAGGTTGGCATCGTCAGTGGCAAACCACAACACTCCGCCCACAGCATCGGGCAGGTTGTCCCTCATCTGAGCTACGAATACAAAACCCGTCTGCTGGGTGGATATGGGACGTTCGTTGAAATATTTCTTTCCATCAACCTCGAACTCAAGAGGCGAAAGGCGGTAAGGCGCATGATGAGGACCGGCACCAAAATCCTGGCTCAAATCCAAAGGAGTACCTTCGTAGTGATCGCGCATAGCGTTCTTGATGTCTTGCACAGAAACCTTACGGTTGGGCTTCACAAAGAGAGGCATAGGTTCGCTCGACTTACCTTGAATGTAAGGCAGAAACTCTTCACCACGGTCGGTAAACCTGTTAAAAAAGCTCCACACCCTCGCCTCACAATAGCGCAGCATGCCGAAGTCGGTGGGCGAATAAGCATCGGCAAAACTGAAATCCTTGTTCACTCCCTCAAAGTAACCTTTCTCGCGGGCGAAAGAAATGACATCAGGCGAGTACATGCAGTTCTCTTTATCGGCCATGTCAAAGCGGTGTATGCGACTCTGGTTAGCGTGAGCAGAGATGCAATCATCGGGCACACGTACAGCCACCCACACTGCCCCTTTCACACCTGGCCCTTTACCTATCATTTCCATTATCCACACCTCGTCTGGATCGGCTATGGTAAACGATTCTCCACCACTATAATAACCGTATTCCTGCACCAAATCTGTCATCACACGAATGGCCTCACGGGCAGTGCGCGAACGTTGCAGGCCGAGGTAAATAAGACTCCCGTAATCGATGATACCTGTAGTATCCACCAGTTCGGGACGCCCACCGAAAGTAGTCTCACCGATGGTGAGCTGAAATTCGTTCATGTTGCCTATGACGTTATAAGTCTGCCTGGCCTGCTCGATTTTACCCAAGTACTTCCCGGTGTCCCACTCGTGTATGTCAATCCATGTACCTTTCTTATGCACTCCAGCTGGATAATGGTAAAGTTCGCCGAAGAGAGCGTACGAATCCGCCGAATAAGATACAATGGTCGACCCGTCTACCGAGGCGTTCTTACCCACAATAAGATTGGTGCATGGCCACGCATCCACCACGAAAGCCCCTATGCACAACAAGGGGAGAATCAATCTTTTGAAATTCATAAAATTTTCTTTTTAAAAGTCTCTCTTCATGCTCCCTCAAGGGAGGAAGACAGACTCTGGTTTATAATTTTAAAAACTGAAAGAAATACATTTACCACGTGAATTCATACGTTTCCCGGCTCAGATTTCCACACCTGTCCTCTACCTCCACACAAAGCACATGAACTTTTCCCCGCTCTACACGCTTTGGGTCTAACTCACACACCAAACGTCCACTCACCGAATTAGGCTTACCCATCAGGGCATATTGCCCATCGATAGTGGCACGATAACGGGAAAGTCCCGATTGTTTTTCACTTACGCTAAACACGACACGTCCCCTCCTGCCCCATGTACGGGGATTGACCGGGATGATGCGCGGCGGCGTAGTATCTATCCGCACGGTGTAAGACGCAATGGTACGTACACGGGCATGCATCGCCCCATTTTTGTAGAGACCACCCACATAACTGAGTTTGCCACGGGGAGAAACGGCAGCAATGTAGTACTTTGTGCTATCCTCCACCGGACGGTGGCGCAACCCTATGCAAAGTTCGGCATATCCGTGCAAAGGGATACTTCTATCACCCGCCAACCGATAAGTGAAAGACACATCCGCACTGTCGGCATCTACCTCATAACGCACATATTCATCCTTATAGAGCCTTCCGCGAGGGATGGCCAGACGCATCCCCAACACAGAAAGATAGGCAGGAACATTCCATCGCAAAACCTGCACATCTCCCAAAGATTGCGGGGAAATGGGCATTCGCCTGCCTTGCACAGTAAACTCCACGCGCGAGGTATTACCTAAGGCATCACTCAAGATATAGGTGAAACGATAGGGACGCTCCTCACAAATGTTCACCCAGCCACGGTTGGCCGTAGTATGAAGCATACGCAAATGATTTCCCGGGTCGATAAACGACTTCATATATTGCCCGTACGTCCACGAGTTGATGTAAAGGTTTTCATCATCGCGGAAGCGGTCCACCGTACTCCGGAAAAGTTCCTGTCCGTCCACTTCGAGAATGACCGTATGCACGCCATAATGGTTGTGTACTCCGTCCATATAATCGTATGCGCGGATAGCCATGCCTATCCATCCCCATGCCTCTACGGGCTTGCGCTGACGAAGTGGAAAAGCTTTCGGTTCACTTTTACCCTGCACCGTTCCCCCGCCTCTACGGGGAAAAATCATGATTCCCAAGGCACGCGGTGGCGTATGGTCACGCACATGTTGCCGGAAGAAAAGTAAGGGATCGATGCTCTCACCGGTTGCCTGCTCAATGACATCCAGATGCAGATGTGGACCAAAAGAGTAACCCGTATTTCCGCTTAAAGCAATGACTTGACCTGCACACACAGGATATTCATCAGAACGCGGCTTGATATCCACTTCCCAATTCTCCCGTTCATATTGAAGTTCCTCTACCCGCCGGGCAATGTCACCAATGAACGCACTCAAATGGCGGTAGATAGTGGTGTAACCATTATCGTACGCCACATGTAACACATATCCTGAACCATGGGTCACCCGTATACGCTCGATGTATCCTTTGGCCATCGCCCTTACTTCCAAGCCAATCCTCCCCTCCGTCTTGAAGTCAAGTCCCCCATGGAAGTGGTCGGCACGTATTTCCCCAAAGTTGCCCGAAAAAAATATCGGCACATCAAGCGGAGGCACAAAGGTTGTATCCGCCTGCCGGGCACAAACATGCACAGATACAAATAATAGTAATAATATAAATATGGTATGAAATCTTTTCATTTTTCGTGCAGATGATATACATGCGCAAAGCGTGCAAAGAATCCTTTTTCCCCGCAAAGATAAAAAGTTACCCCGATTTATATGAATATTTGCCAAAAATTTCTTTTTGACACGGAATTGTAATATAAAATGCCGTACTTTGCAAAAAGTATCCCATAAAGATATGGCACAAAAAAAGAAAGACCTCCCTTACCTGGAAAGGGACATCAGCTGGATGTACTTTAACCATCGCATTCTCCAGGAAGCACAACGCGAAGAAGTGCCCCTACTGGAGCGCATGACTTTCCTCGGCATTTATTCCAACAACTTGGACGAATTTTTCCGCGTGCGCATGGCCTCGCAAAGCCGCATCGCCGAAAGCACGGAAAGATCCACTTCAAACGATAGTGAAAAAGCACGGAAGATAATCAAACACATAAGCAAGCTCAATGCCCAGTTTGTCAAAGAATACTCTGCTACCGTGCACCATGTGACCCAAGAATTGAAACGCGAAAACATTTGCTTGGTAAATGACACAGAAGTAAGTCCTGCACAAATGGACTTTATCCGTAACTATTACAAGCAGAAACTCGCGGGAAGCATCGTACCTATCTGGTTCAGTGCTATCAAGTCTATGGATTGTGAGAATGATGAAAACATCTATCTGGCCGTCAAAGTGAGCAAAGAGAACAAACCTTCAAGTACCGATTATGCTTTCCTTGAACTGCCCGTTGATGTGTGTGGACGTTTCGTCCGCCTGCCCGACCATAACGGAAAAAGCTACCTGATGTATGTAGACGATATCATCCGTTGCTGCCTTCCTTTGGTATTCGAGGGGTTGGGCTATACCGACTTTAAAGCTTATGCTTTCAAGTTCACCCGTGACGCTGAAATGGAGATTGACAACGACCTGCGCACAGGCACTCTGCAAAAGATTTCGAAAGGAGTGAAAAGCCGTAAGCGGGGCGAACCCCTGCGCTTCATCTACGACGCCCAGATGCCCAAAGACCTGCTGAAACGCGTGCTGAAAAAGATGGATCTCGATAGCTTGGATGTAGTACTCGACAGTGGACGCTATCAAAATCACAAAGACATGATGGGCTTCCCCGATTGCGGAAGGAAAGACCTGAAATACCCTCAATGGCCCTCTATTTTGAAAAAAGAACTGGACGGCCCCGAGAGTCTCATCCAAAAAATACAACAAAAAGACCGTTTCCTGCACGTGCCCTACCATAGTTTCGACTCGTTCATCCGCGTTCTCCAAGAGGCCGCCGTAAGCAAAAACGTGTCCAGCATCAAAATCACCCTTTACCGCTTGGCCAAAGAATCGAAAGTAGTAAAAGCCCTCATTGGCGCCGCACGCAACGGAAAGAAAGTAACTGTGGTCATCGAACTTTTAGCCCGCTTCGACGAAGCCTCCAACATACATTGGTCAAAAAAGATGCAAGATGCAGGCATCAAAGTTATTTTTGGAGTGGAGGGCCTGAAGATACACTCCAAAATTACCCACATCGGTACAAAGAAAGGGGCTGACATCGCCTGTATCAGCACGGGCAACTTCCACGAAGGCAATGCCCGCACCTATACCGACTGTATGCTCATGACTGCCAACCCTCGTCTGGTAAAAGAAGTGGACATGGTATTCGACTTTATCGAACGCCCTTACAACCCCATACGCTTCCGCGAACTACTCGTGTCACCCAACGAGATGAAAAAGAAATTCATCGCCCTCATCAACAACGAAATCAAAAACAAAAAAGCCGGAAAAACTGCCTATATCAAAATAAAAATAAACCATATCACCGACCCCATCATGGTGCAAAAACTCTACGAAGCCTCTGCCGCCGGAGTAGAAATCGACCTATTGGTACGCGGCAATTGTTCACTCATCACAGGCATCGAAGGTGTGAGCGACCATATACACATACGCGGCATCATTGATCGCTACTTGGAACATTCGCGCATATTTATCTTCGCCAACGGAGGTGAGGAAGAAAAGATATTCATCGGCTCGGCCGATTGGATGCCCCGTAACCTCGACCACCGTATAGAAGTCATCACTCCAGTCTATGACCCTTCTTTAAAAGGCGAAATGAAACGCATAGTAGAGTACGGGCTCAAAGATACACTGCAAGGACGTATTGTAGACGGACGGGGAGGCAATCACCTTCAAAGCATGGAAGAGGCTCCTACATTCCGCTCGCAGGAAGCACTCTACAACGACTATCTGGCAGAAAACAAATAGGAATAACTGATTAATCACTAACCAACGTGAAAACGAAATCCGATAAATCCACCAGTTACGCAGCAATCGACATAGGTTCGAACGCTGTGCGCTTGCTCATCAAGCAGTTGAAAGAAAAAGACGGGCAACCCGTATTCACTAAAGCACTGCTGCTCCGTGTACCCCTACGGTTGGGCTTCGATGTGTTTGCAGGAGAGAAAATATCCGGGCAAAAAGAGAAAAACATGATACGCCTCATGAAATCGTACGCCCAACTGATGAAAATCTACAAGGTAGAACACTACCGTGCCTGTGCCACATCTGCCATGCGCGATGCCCTGAACGGACGAGACATCATCAAGGCCATCAAAAAAAAGACCGGCATCAACATCGAAATCATCGACGGGCAAGAGGAGGCTCAAATGGTATACAACAACCACATAGAGTATATGGAAGACCGCCAAGGCAACTACATGTACGTGGATGTAGGTGGAGGCAGTACTGAAATCAATATGCTTGCCCAAGGCGAACTGGTATGCAGCCGTTCGTACAATATCGGCACCGTGCGCATCCTGAGCAATGCCGTGAAGGATAGTGAATGGGAACGTCTTAAGCAAGACATGGCCACCCTTGCCCAGTCATACCCCGGTACCAACATCATCGGCTCGGGCGGAAACATCAACAAGTTATACCGCCTGGCCGAAAAGAAAGACAAGAAACAACTGCGCATTACCGTCCCCACCCTGCGCGAGTTATACGAGGACCTGCAAAGCCTTTCCGTGGATGAACGGATGGAAAAATACAGCCTTAAAGCCGATCGTGCGGACGTTATCGTACCTGCCGGAAACATCTTCCTCACCATAGCCGACATCATCGGGGCGGAATACATCTACGTGCCCGTCATCGGTGTGGCCGACGGTATCATCGACGGCCTTTACGCCCGTATCAGCAAAGAAGCAAGTTAATACTTGCACCTCATTGCCCCCTTTACAACACTTTTGCCGTCGGCAAGCATTGCCCCCGTTTTCCCATACATTGTTTAAGGGAGAATGGGGGCAATGTTTTGACAAAAAGCCAAAGAAAAATCACCCATACCCTTAAAATAGTCATACTTTTGTAACAGAAGTTTAAAACATAATCCCTATCTTTGCGAAGTGAAACATAATTTAATATTTAATTAACAGTATCTATTCACTAAAAGCAGAATTATGAGAAAAAATCTAATTCACTTCCTGATGGTTGCCATGCTCAGCGTATGCAGCACCTTGGCATTCGCTCAGACAACCATCGTACGAGGCCAGCTTGTCGACTCCGAAACAAGCGAACCTCTGGTAGGGGCTACCGTAATGGTAGAAGGTACCACACAAGGGTCCATTACCGATTATGATGGTTACTTCGAGCAAAGTGTTGCTACGGGAGGCACCCTAGTGTTCAAGTACGTAGGCTACAAAGACCTGACGAGAAAAATCACACAGAAGGGCGCTTCTGCCGACTTGGGTGTCATCGAAATGGATCCCGATGCCGTAATGCTGAAAGACGTGGTCGTAACCTCCTCGGTGGCTGTGGCGCGCAAGACACCGGTAGCCGTGTCGACCATACAACCTGTATTTATTGAAGAAAAACTGGGTACGAAGGAATTCCCCGAAATCCTGAAGTCCACCCCCGGCGTTTATGCCACCAAACAAGGTGGTGGTTTTGGAGACTCACGTATCAACATGCGCGGCTTCGAAAGTGAGAACATTGCCGTGATGATCAACGGTGTACCCATGAACGACATGGAATGGGGAGGCCTATATTGGTCGAACTGGGCCGGTTTGACTGATGTAACCCGCAGCATGCAAACGCAACGCGGTTTAGGAGCGTCCAAGGTATCCGCACCTTCAGTAGGTGGTTCCATTAACATCATCACAAAGACCGTGGATGCCGAAAAAGGCGGAACCATCTCCTACGCCATGGGAAATGACGGATACAACAAGCTAATGTTCAACGTTTCCACCGGCATGAGCAAATCCGGCTGGGCACTCACCTTGCTGGGTGCAAAGACATGGGCCGACGGCTACATACAGGGCACAGAATATGAATCCTACAACTGGTTCATCAACCTGACCAAACGCTTCAACGACAACCACCAACTCTCGTTCACGGGTTTCGGCGCACCTCAATGGCACAACCAACGCAATAACAACGACGGTCTACGCATCTCCGAATGGCAAAAAGTGGCCGAACGCTACATGAACGGCGAAAGTCCTTACAAGTACAACCCCACCTATGGCTACGGCCTCAACGGTGAGCGGAAAACCTCGGCACGCAACAAATATCACAAGCCGCAACTCTCCTTGAACCACTTGTGGCAAATCGACAGCAAATCCTCATTGAGCACCGCCCTCTATGCCTCCATCGGTAACGGCTATGGATACTCTGGTCAAGGACTTACTTCAACAGACAGAACCAATTGGTATGGAGCCAGCGACGGTATTGTCAACACTACGTTCCGTCATGCGGACGGCACCTTTGCCTACGATGAAATCTACGCATTGAACCAAGCCAGCGAGAATGGTTCGGTCATGGCCATGTCCAAATCCTACAACAAGCACACGTGGATAGGCCTACTCTCTACCTACACCACCAAGTTCGGTGAATACGTGGACTTCTACGGAGGCGTCGATTTCCGTTATTACAAAGGTGTACATACCAACGAACTTTGCGACCTCTATGGAGGCGAATATTTTGTAGATTCATCTTCCCGCGAGAATGTACTTGTAGCCAACAATGCCGCAGCTGCAGCCGGAGCGGCTTTTGTCAATCAAAAATTGAAAGTGGGCGATGTGGTATACCGCGACTATGATGGCTACACTTTGCAAGAAGGCGCCTTCGCACAAGCCGAATACAATCGTGACAAGTTGAGCACTTTTGTTGCCGGTTCTATCTCCAACACCGGATATTGGCGTTACGACCGCTTCTACTATGACAAGGAACACGCCAAGTCGAAAACCGTAAACTTCCTCGGCTGGACGGCCAAAGGCGGCTTGAACTACAACCTGACAGAGCAACACAACGTATTTGCCAATATCGGCTACATCAGTCGTGCTCCGTTCTTCTCCGGCGGTGCTTTCCTGCAATCCACCACCAGCAACCTCACCAACCCTGATGCCATCAACGAAAAAGTATTTTCCGCAGAGCTGGGCTACGGCTTCCGTTCACGCTTTTTCACAGCCAATCTCAACCTCTACCACACTAAATGGATGAACAAGACCATGAGCCGCGGTATCGACTTGGAAAATAGTGACGGCGTATTTGTAGACCGCATCAACTTAAACATGAGTGGCGTAAATGCCATTCACCAAGGCATTGAACTCGACTTTGTAGCCAAACCTTTCAACTGGCTGGATGTACGCGGCATGTTCTCCATCGGCAACTGGCGTTGGGATTGCGAAGCCAAAGGATACTTCTATGACTCTACCGGGCAACCCGTCAAAAACTGGACAAATAACGGCGAAATCACCCACGCTTCCGGAATCCAGGCAGAAGACCACGCCTCCATGACCATCAAACTGAATGGAACCAAAGTAGGTAACTCCGCACAAACCACTGCAGCCTTGGGCATTGATGCCAAAGTGACTAAAGACTTGAGCTTCGGCATTGACTGGAACTACTATGGGCGCAACTATGCAGACTGGTCGTTCAGTACCAGCGACTTAGTAGCCAATGGCGTAAAGGTTTATGAAACACCGTGGCAAATCCCCAGCGCCAGCGTATTCGACTTCAGTGCAAGATACCGCTTCAATATCGGCAAAATACAAGCTACCCTTTACGGAAACATCGATAACATCTTCAACCAGACGTTCATCACCGATGCACAAGATGGCGCAAGCCATACATGGGAAGATGCCGAAGTCTTCTACGCTTGGGGACGCACATACAGCCTGAGACTGAAAATAGATTTCTAATCTCTAATGCAACCGAATTATGAAAAGAAAATACATGATACCTGTAATGGCATCGTTGCTGGCAATAAGCGCATGCGATTACAACGAAGACAATTTTGAAGGCTTCGAGGATTTGGGCCGCCCCACCAACGTGATAAAAATCAACTACAAGTTGACTGACGCCGATTATAACGAAATGAGCAGCGACGTGAAGGCCAACAAATACTTCACATCGACAGAGGAAACAGACAACAACATCCCCGGATGGCTGGCCGAAAAATACTTCACGGCAGACCAAGGCTCAACAGCCAACATCACCTACCGCATGAAGGTGCAGAACAACCAGTATAGCGACATACCTTACCTGACACTGGCAGAAGAAGACTACAACATCATACATGGCGAAGGCTATTATGCCCCCTATCTGAATGCCGGTACTGAGGGGAAACTGTACGAGATTCTGAAAGAAAAAATGCCCGACGCCACGGAAGGTACTTATACTTTCGTGGAATACCAATACAGTGAAAACGGAGTACCCCAGCAAATGGATGCCCCCATCTGGCAATATAACTTTGAAGATCTGAATCTTGGCGACTTGACTTCATTGGACGGCTGGTTTATCCAATCCAGCGGCGACGAGTGGGAAATCAAGGAATACAGCAAAAACAAATATGCCCAATTCACCGCCAATTACGCTGAAGCGGAAGCAGAAACCTGGTTGATAACTCCTGCCATCAACATTGAAGACGCCAACAAGAAACTGAGTTGGGATGTAACCGTAGGATATTGGAAAGCCGATTGTCTCTCGGTGTACATTGTAGAAGACTTTGACGGAAAAGACATTGAAAACGCCAAGAAAACCGATGTCACCGCCTACTTCACCATTCCCCAAGGGCCTACGGGCGCTTATGGAACCATGACATCAGCTGGTGTCATGTCCTTGGACGGGTACAGCGGCAAGTCTATCCGCGTAGCTTTCCACTACGCAGGCAATAAAAAAGAAGGGACTACTACCACCTACCAAGTGGACAACATCGTCATTGGCAACGACATACCCACCCCGGTCAATACCGAACTGCGCTTCGCCCTGTACGAGAAGGAAAGCAAAGGCTGGTATAAATTCACCAACACGCGTGAAGCTATTGCCATCCCGTATGGGGAATACACTGTCATGGGCGAAGCCGCCGATGACATGTCGTTCAGCTCCAGCGTAAAAGCAGAAGATTACATTCCCAATTATCTGCTGAAGAATATAGATTATCCGCTGAACGGGGACACCTGCACCGTCATTTACCGCTACTATGCAGGCAGCGGAGAATACGAAGCATACTCCGACCAATACGTCTACAACGACACCGTCAACGTATGGCAATACACAGACAATATCTATACAGAAACACGCCCATACGGATTCGACGGTTCGCAATGGGTTTATTCGCCCAGTGTGACCATCGACTTGCCCGCAGGCAAGAACAATGCAGAAGTATCTGCATTCTACCAGGCCATTACCGACTGGGTGAAAGAAAACTACCCGGACTACGTTACCAGCTACGGGAACAACGACTATTATTATGGCGGTTCGGCTTACCAGAACAACTTCGACTTCCGTGTCAGCGCATGGAAACAGCAAGGCACTTACGATGACCTTTCCGACGAAGAGATTGAATCCTTAATGTGGGAGCGCCTGCCGGAATCTTTCCCGCACGCACTCGAGGTTCTCTATGCCGATGCTGCCCCGGCAGAAAATGGCGTACCCGTCATCTACACCATCAACTTCTTTATTTACGACGGGTCTGCTACTCTTCCTTGGACCATCCAGTACCAAGTTGTATCGAAAGGACAATTTGAGTACGTGGAAGATTCATTGCAAGAAGTAAAATAAAACACCACCGTGAATAAAAAACAAGGGCTGTCTCAATTTTATTTTGAGACAGCCCTTTAATATTTATAAAATCAGTCAGCCATCAATTTACGGTAACGCACGCGCTTAGGCTCTTCCCTGCCTAAACGTTTCAACTTGTTCTCCTCGTACTCTGAATACGAACCTTGGAAGAAAAACACATTTGAATCACCCTCGAAAGCCAAGATGTGCGTACAAATACGGTCAAGGAACCAACGGTCGTGACTGATGACAACGGCGCATCCGGCAAAGTCTTCCAAGCCCTCCTCCAAAGCACGCAGGGTATTCACGTCAATATCATTGGTAGGTTCGTCAAGCAGAAGCACGTTGCCTTCCTCTTTCAAAGCCATAGCCAGGTGCAGGCGGTTGCGTTCGCCACCGGAAAGGACACCACACTTCTTCTCTTGATCGGCACCCGAAAAATTAAAGCGGCTCAGATAGGCACGTGCATTGATGTCACGCCCTCCCATGCGGATAAGCTCATTGCCACCAGAAATAACCTGGTAAACGGTTTTCTCCGGATCAATATCCTTGTGTTGCTGGTCTACATAAGCCAGCTTTACGGTTTCTCCCACTTCAAACTCGCCACAGTCGGGCTTCTCCAATCCCATAATCAAGCGGAAAAGCGTGGTCTTTCCTGCGCCATTGGGGCCGATGATGCCCACAATACCATTAGGAGGCAGCATAAAATTGAGGTCGTCAAACAGAAGCTTGTCCCCGTATGCTTTTGCCACATGCTTGGCCTCGATAACCTTGTTGCCCAGGCGTGGCCCGTTGGGAATGAAGATTTCCAGTTTTTCCTCTTTCTCCTTCACATCCTCATTCAGCAATTTATCATACGAATTCAAGCGCGCCTTTCCTTTGGCCTGGCGGGCTTTAGGAGCCATGCGCACCCACTCCAACTCCCGCTCCAACGTCTTGCGGCGCTTGCTGGCCACTTTCTCCTCCATCTCCATGCGCTTGGTCTTCTGCTCCAGCCAACTGGAGTAATTTCCTTTCCAAGGAATGCCCTCTCCACGATCCAACTCAAGAATCCAGCCGGCCACGTGGTCAAGGAAGTAACGGTCGTGCGTCACGGCAATCACCGTCCCCGCATATTGTTGCAGGTGCTGTTCCAACCAATCAATGGACTCCGCATCCAGATGATTGGTCGGCTCATCCAATAAAAGCACGTCCGGTTTCTGAAGCAGCAGACGGCAAAGGGCTACCCGGCGACGCTCTCCTCCCGAAAGGTGCTGCACCAGCTGGTCTTCGGGCGGACAGCGCAAAGCATCCATGGCACGTTCCAGACGGCTATCCAAGTTCCACGCATCGGTCGCGTCTATGATATCCTGCAATTCTGCCTGGCGGGCAAACAGTTTATCCATCTTCTCCGCATCTTCATAATATTCCGGCAAACCGAACTTCTGGTTAATATCCTCATACTCGCTAAGCGCATCCACAACAGGCTGCACACCCTCCATGACAATCTCCTTCACTGTTTTCGAAGGGTCCAGATAAGGCTCTTGTGCCAAATATCCCACCGTATAACCCGGCGAGAAAACCACCTCGCCTTGATAAGACTGGTCAAGCCCGGCTATAATTTTCAGCAAAGTGGATTTACCAGAGCCGTTCAGACCGATAATGCCTATCTTTGCCCCATAAAAAAAAGACAGATAAATATTCTTCAATACCTGTTTGTTATTTTGCTGAATCGTCTTGTTCAGCCCGACCATCGAAAAGATAATCTTCTTATCGTCTACTGTTGCCATACAATGAAAATAATAGTGTGAATACTAATGTTTATAAAAATAAGCACAGTGCAAAGATAAGAAAAAAAGCCAGATACTTGTATCTTCCAGAAAAACACTTTATCTTTGCACCCGCTTAACGGCAAAAACAGGTCAGATTCGCTAGCTCAGCAGGTAGAGCACAACACTTTTAATGTTGGGGTCTTGGGTTCGAGCCCCAAGCGAATCACTTGAAAACCAAGTGGTTATCTTCTTTAGATAACCGCTTTTTTCTTTATATATGCCACATTTTCCCCCACGAAATTAGAGGGTGTATCAAATTGCAATGTATTTGATGCACCCTTCTTTTCATTGTGTGAGGTCTGGAAATACTTCAAGCAGCCATGTTTTGAGAGTTTCCCTCATTTTTTTGATTTTTCGCATATAAAATTA
>CALULP010000044.1 GCA_944321495.1 uncultured Bacteroides sp.
CCCATACTGCTTGAAATCATCGAGGACAGGCATGAACGGAAATCCATCATCATCACATCGCAGTATCCATCCTCCAACTGGTACGACATGGTTGGTGACCCGACAATAGCCGATGCAATCCTTGACCATATCATACATACGGCTCATACCATAGAGCTATATGGTGAAAGTATGCGAAAGTTAAGGTCTAAGAAAAATGAGAAATTTTAAAAGGGTAAAATAAAAGTGACCCCCAACACCAGGGCTTTCACTAAACACTAATAAGGGGTCAATTGTATTGTAGCCAAAGGTGGGCAAATCCTGTTTGGCCAAAAGGGTCAAAGTCGCGTGGCTTTTCCAATAGTAAAGTTAATCATAATAAATCAAAACCCTGATTGTGACATGGCAACAGTAAAGATTAAGTTCCGACCATCAACGGTTGATGGCGGACAAGGCTCAATTTTCTATCAAGTAATCCATAATCGTGTAACCCGTCAGCAAAAGACGGGCTACCGTCTCTACGGCTATGAGTGGAACAGCCACTTGTCGGAGGTGGTATTACCCAAATTCAATGAGAATAGGAAACTGTATCTATCGGAGATTGGCGACAAAATCCGAATGGATGTCAAACATTTCCAAAAGGTCATAGCAGATTTTGAACATAGCGGATGCATTTATACTGCCGATGATGTGATAGCGGAATTTACATCGGACAGCCCCGAAAATTTTCTCTTTCCATTTATGGAGGGCGTTATTGCCAATCTGAAGATATTGGGTAAAGTCCGCACATCGGAAACATATGCTGCGACCCTTTGCAGTTTCAGACGTTTCCGAGAGGACAAGGATGTGCCATTGGATGATATGGATTCCGATATGATGATGGTATACGAAGCCTATTTGAAGCATAACGGAGTGAGCCCAAATTCCTCCTCATTCTATATGCGTAATCTTCGGGCTGTATATAACCGTGCTGTGGAGAAGGAATTGACTACCCAACGCTTTCCGTTCAGGCACGTCTATACAGGAGTGGATAAGACCGTCAAACGAGCCGTACCTCTTAAAGTCATCAAGCGAATCAAGGAGATGGATTTCTCTATGAATCCGACCTTTGATTTTGCCCGTGATATGTTCCTCATAAGTTTCTATACTCGTGGTATGTCATTCGTGGATATGGCATACCTACGAAAAAAGGATTTGCAGAATGGTGTGCTGTCCTACCGCAGACGCAAGACGGGGCAACAACTCTTAATCAAATGGGAGAAATGTATGCAGGAGATTGTGGATAAGTACGATACATCACAGTCTAACTACTTGTTGCCAATCATCAAGCCATTCAGCGAAATAGACGAACGCAAACAATACATTTATGCGGCACACAACATCAACCGTTGCCTGAAAATCATCGGAAAAGAACTCGGATTATCCGTTTCGCTTACTCTGTATGTTGCCCGCCACGCTTGGGCGAGCATTGCCAAGAGCAAGAATGTACCGCTGTCGGTTATCAGTGAGGGAATGGGGCACGATTCAGAGGCTACCACTCGTATCTATCTTGCATCATTGGACACTGTAGCCATCGACGAGGCAAACAGCATGATACTGAAATCTCTATGAGTGAAAGATTGTTGAGCAAATGGGAAAATCTCTTTGGAAGAGCAATGATTACCGATGTAAAATTACACATTTTTTGGCAAATAGCAACAAATTACACTAAAAAATTCATAAAAAATTTATGTCCGATTTTGATTTTGTTTAGTGGTGATGTGGATTGTTGAGCAAACTATATTGGGTCTATTCAAATAACCGGCTCGTAATCAATGAGGATATGTCGCATAAATCACTCTTCCAAAGAGAAGTAACCTGTTATTTTGATTTATGCGCATTAAGAAATTTTGTATAGCCTTGATTCTCATACTGTTTGGTGCAGGTGTTGCGCTTTCACAAGAGAGACACACGGAAATCTGTGTTGGTTTCCGTGTGAACAGTACTGTCATAGACTCCGCCTATTCGGACAATGCCGTCCGTATGCAGGAGATGGTGGAGTTCCTACGAACTATCCGACAAGACAGTACAATCAATATCATTGAAGTATCCTTCTGCGGAGCAGCTTCTCCCGAAGGCAGTTATCAACTCAACCGCAAGTTGGCACAAGGTCGTCTCTCGGCACTTGAAAAATTCATCCGCAGTGAGGTGGATATTCCCGACAGCCTTATTACCCATAATGACAGTTACATACCGTGGGATTACCTCAAATCACAGATTGAGGATTCGGGACTTATCCGCAAGGATGAAGTAATTGCCATCTTGGAGGAAGAAGCCCGATTGGTGGACTATCATCACCCGAATATGCATATCGACAACCGTATCGTGAAATTGAGAGCATTGGACGGTGGCAAGGTATGGCAGCAGATGAACAAACTCTTCTTCGAGCAGATACGAAATGCCTGTGCGGTGTTCGTAACCTACAAGAAAGAGTTACCACCCGTGCAAGAGCCTGTAATCGTGCCTGACACCGTTGTAGTTGAACCTCCCGTTGAAGTTGTAGAGATTGTTCACGATACAACTGCAATTATAGAAACGCTTATCCCTGAGGTAGAGGGATGGAGTCGCAAACTCCATTTGAAGACCAATGCCATAGGCTTGGGAATGGCTATTGCCAATGTTGCCGCAGAAATAGACTTGGCGAAGCATTGGTCATTTACTCTTCCTGTCTATTATTCGGCTTGGGACTATTTCAAATCGACTATCAAGTTCCGCACCTTTGCCGTTCAGCCTGAGTTTCGCTATTGGTTATCGGAAGAGAATGACGGATTCTTCGGTGGAGCACACTTCGGATTGGCATACTACAATTTTGCTTTTGATGGCGATTACCGCTACCAAGACCATAACCGTGAGACACCTGCCATCGGTGGAGGTGTGAGCATCGGTTATCGTCTGCCCATCAGCAAAAACAACCGTTGGAAGGTGGAGTTTTCTCTCGGAGCAGGTGTCTATTCCCGTCACTACGACAAGTTCCACAACACCCCACGTACAAAAGACGGTCTGATGATAGAGAGCATCAAGAAGACCTACTGGGGTATCGACCAAGCAGCGGTATCATTCTCCTATTCGTTTGACTTAAAAAAGAAAGGAGGCAAGCGATGAGAAAGATTCTATACCTTATTATATGCCTGCCGATTCTGCTTCTTTCGGCTTGTGATGTTCACGAGTGGCCTGAAACACCGGAGTTTGTGAAAATGCATCTTCGCCTGAACTATGAAACGGATATGACCGAATGGGAACACCTATACGATGGCACTTCGGTCATTGAGCAGGGATTGGGCGAAACCTATGACAATCACCGTGATTATGGCAAGATACGCTACATTGTCCGCACTTATCCCGTATCGGAGAAAATGCGTACCACATCGGACTATACACAGGAGTTTGTATTCACGAAAGATATATCAGAGGGCTACGACCACGAAGTCACGCTCGACCTCTTGCCCGGCAACTACAATGTGATGGTATGGTCAGACTTGGTGCAGACAAGCAGTGACAGCCATTTCCACAATGCCGACAACTTTGCGGAAATCAGATTGCAAGGCGACCATAAGGGTAACAATGACTATCGTGACGCTTTCAGAGGTTCAAACAACATTTCCCTCGTAGCGGATATTATAGAGCATCAGCCCAACACATTGGATATAGCGATGCAACGTCCTCTTGCCAAGTTTGAGTTCGTCACCAACGATGTGGTGGAGTTCATAGACAAGGAATCTACCCGTATTGCATCAAAAGCCAACGGAAACAAGGCTGCATCATCAGATGACACCCCGACAAGAGCCGTAAACATCGAGGATTACAAGGTGGTGTTCTACTATGTGGGATTTATGCCCGATGCTTACAGTATGAACACCGACAAACCCGTAGATTCCTCTACGGGAGTGATGTTTGAATCCACATTGAGAAAACTCTCCGAATCGGAGGCCTCAATGGGCTTTGACTATGTATTTGTGAACGGCAAGAAGTCGGCTGTAACCGTGCAGATAGGTATCTACGACAATGAGGGTACACAACTTTCATTGACCGAGCCGATAGAAGTTCCATTAAAGCGTAGCCACCACACCATAATGACGGGTATGTTCCTGATGTCGGAGGCATCGGGAGGTGTTACCATCAATCCCGACTTTGACGGAGACCATAACCTTATTTTCCCCTAACAGATAGACATAATGAAGAATCTACTACATAACATACAGATATTGGCGATGCTTGCCTTGACTATGGTGGGCATACAATCCTGTTCGGATGAATTGCACGATGTAGGCGATGTTCAGGTGAGTTTCACTGCCACGCTCCCAACAGACACCCGTACCCGTGCATTCGGCAAGGCAGAACAAGTGAATACTCTCGTCGTGGGGATATTCAAAAAGGGAATTGCCGATGTGCATACCAACAGCGGTGGCAGTTGGAGTTATTGCGAAATAGACCGCAAAGAGTTCCCGATAAATGGCACTTCGGTAGATGTGCAGCTCACATTGGCGCAGGAACAGACATATAGTTTTGTCTTTTGGGCGTATGATGGCAATCAGAACATCTACGACATAGATGATCTGACCGCCATCGTAATGAATGCTCTGCCCAGTCCGATTACATTCTCTGAGGCAGAAGCAATGGACGCATTCTTTGCCACAATGGAGGATATTACCATTACAGGAGATTGCAGTTATCTCGTTGAACTTGTACGCCCGTTGGCTCAAATCAATGTGGGCACTACAGGAACACCGATGCAGGCCACATTCAAGGCAAAAGCAGTTCCCGATACTTTCTATCCGTTCACCAATACCGTAAGCGGAGAAAGCGACTACACTTGGAATTTCAGCGAAACCACAGCCGAGACATTCTCGGCTGACGGTACAGAATATAACTACCTCGCTATGGGCTATGTGTTTGCTCCGACAACAGCCACGAAAATTTCTGCCGAACTTACTCTGAAAGATGGTAATGCAAGCAAGACTGTGGAATTCACGCAGGTGGAGATTGAGGCAAACCAAAGAAGCAACATAGCAGGGAACTTTACGCTGCTACAAGAGAATTGACATAGAAGTATAACCTGATAACGAGTTAAAAGCCGACAGAAAAGAACAAACAAGCTAACACCGCAAAGGTGAGGAACAGTTCCGAGACCTTTACCCTGCATCAGCAGGAAACGACAGATTGATGATAATACTCGGTTCTGCATAGACAGAATAGCCCTCGACAATGGGTGCGACATTCACAAGGAATGTGGCAAACATTAAGAAACAAGAAAATCAAAATAACTATTTGTATAACAATTAAATTTTTCCAAGATGAACAAGAAATTATTCTTAGGTATGTTCGCAGCAGCCGGTATGCTGCTGGCAACATCGTGTTCGAATGACGAACTGGTGGATATGGTTCAGTCAGGGAATAAGGCTCAGGTGACGTTCTCACTTGGTCTTGAAGGTGGTATAGCTACCCGTGCTATCAGTGACGGTAAGAGTGCTGATGTTTTGGTTTATGCTGTATTTGACAAAGATGGAAACCGTCTCTCAAATATTCAGGCTGTGACAAAAACAGATGTAACATTCCCAACCACAGAAAGCATTACTTTGGCTAAGGGTCAGACTTACAAAGTGGCATTTTGGGCACAGGATGATGATTGTAAGGCTTATACAGTAGATACAGACAAAATGAGTGTTGCTGTAAACTATGCCAACGATGAGAACAAAGTGAACAATGATGAGACTCGTGATGCATTCTTCAAGACTGTTGAGTTTACCGTAACAGGTTCAACCTCTATTGATGTTGAATTGAAGCGACCTTTCGCTCAAATCAATGTTGGTGTGACTGAGGCTGATTGGGATGCGGCTGTTGCTTCAGGCATCACTGTTGCACAATCTTCTGTAGTAATCAAGAATGCTGCAACTGAACTTAACTTGCTTGACGGAACAGTAAGCGGTGAAACAGAAGTGAGCTACGAACTTGCAAATATTCCTTCTGATCCTGCTATTTTGCAAGTAGATACTGATGGCGATGGCAAAAAGGAAGATTACAAGTGGCTTTCTATGAGCTATATCCTTCCTTCTGCAGCACCTACAGGTTATGAGAAGGCGGCTTTGGAGAATGTTGCTTTTGTATTTGCATCTAACGGAGAGCCTATTGAATTCAATCAGGGTTTGAACAATGTACCTGTACAGCGTAACTGGCGTACAAATATTGTAGGTAAGATTTTGACTGGTGACATCACATTCAATATCGTAATTGACGAGGAATTTGAGGATGACCACAATGTAAAGCTTCCTTACGCTACAATCGGTGATGTAGTTTACAAGTCATTTGCTGAGGCAATGGCAGCAGTTCAGGATGGCGAGACCATTAAGTTGGTGGGTGAAACTACACTCGATGGTGTTGCTGATGGTAATCTTTTCACTATTGAAGGCAAGTCGATTACCATTGACCTTAATGGCTATGGATTTGTTGCAACAGTTCCAGATGTTACAAAGAACTCATCTATTTTCTATGTTGCAAAGAATAGCGGTTTGACTATTGTAGGTGAAGGAAATGTAAAGGTTACAACAAACAAAGCTCCTGATGTGTTGGCAGCATTTATCAACAATGATGGTGGTACAGTAAACTTGAAGGGTGGTAACTGGACTATGACTGCATTGGAGTATCCAGATGCATTGATTCCTACATTTGTAGATAACAACAGCAATGTAAATTCTGCTACATTGAACATCTACGATGGTACTTACACATTCCATCGTAACCTCTTCCGTAACTTTGCAAATGCCGCAGGACATAACAACTTTGCTACTGTTGCTACAATCAATATCTATGGTGGTACATTCAACGGTCGTGAGAGTGATGCCGGTGCAATCTGGAATCAGATGCCAAGCCCAACTACTCCTAATGGTGCTGGTATTATCAATGTAATGGGTGGTACATTCAACAATGTAAATATCACTGATGATTTCAGTGGTGTAGTTTATGTAAACAATCAGGAGGAGTTGAATAATGCGTTAGCAAACGCTAATACACATACTGTTATGCTTGGAGCTGGTAAATATGTACCAAGTCTTTATAACGATGATATTCCTGCAAGAAAATCTTTAACCATTATCGGTTCTGAAGGAACTCAGTTCGCATATACAGGTTCTAACTACGCAGGTCAACTCGCTCTTGCTGGATTTGAGAACTTTACAATCCGCAACTGCGAAATCTTAAAGAGAGAAAATGTTAATAACTGGGGTATGGTTGTATTCGGTTCAAGCAACAACCCTAATGGTGTTTACACTATAGAGAATTGTACTTTCAATGGTGTAGATACTCAGGGTATATACATTAACGAGCAAGCTTCAGGCGCAACTTATAACATTTTGAATTGTACTTTCAATGGTGACTTTGGTACAGAAGGTGCTATCACAATCCAAACAAACAAGGATGTTAACCATATCGTAAATGTTAAGGGTTGTACTTTCAACAATATTCCTGATGACAGCCACAGAATTTTCTTGGCAGAAACAGCGGATGGCTTCTATTATGGTTGGAAACTCAATACAGAGTCTAAAGCATATTCTGCTTATGACTTAGCTACATTAGTTGCAATGGGTTATACCAATATTGATTTGGCTGATGGTGAATATGATGTTTATGGATGTGGTGGCAAGACATTGACTCTTAATGGTTCAACAAATGCTGTATTGAAGTTGTACAACGACGGTGAGGATGGTTGTGATTATGCATTTGGTGCTGCAGGTACAGGTGTTGGTAATATTACATTCAACGGTTTGACTATTAACACAACCTCAAATACCGGTAACTACAAGGGTTTTGCTTACATGAAAGGTACTTTCAATAATTGTAACTTTGTGGGAGCGTATTCTTTGAATAATGCTAATGACTTCGCTTTCAACAAATGTACTTTCGATTTCAAAAATGGATATTTTTGGACTTGGGGAGCAAACTCTGTAACTTTTGATGGCTGTACCTTCAACGGAAATAGCAAAAACATTCTTGCACATGGTTGGGCTTCTACCACAATCACTATCAATAATTGTACTTTTGCTGCAACAGAGGTCGGTTATACAGGTGCTGGTGATGCTACAGCTTGTGTAGAAATTGATCCTGCAGGTGATAATACTTACACTATCAAATTTACTGGCAATAACACTAAGACCGATAAGTATAATGGTTGGACTCGCATAAAAGATGGTAGCACAGGACACACTATCACAGGTGTAGAATAATTAGAATTTTTACAAAACTCTATCATTCCTTTGATAGATATTTACATATAAGACGATTGAGACCTGCTGTTCGTGAGAATAGCAGGTCTCATTTTTTCATATTAGCATAATCCTTTGGGTGAAATCTGATGCCCAATACTCCCCAACGATAGTAGTATGCTAATCCCATTCTCTTTTCGCTGGCATAGATTCTCAAATACCTTTTGCCTTATCCTGCTTGCCTCATAGGTATTCAAACGAAACGCAAGAGCAATAACCACTTCAAGATTGTAGAATGTAGCCCAACTTTTAGGCGTAGCTAAATCGCATCGTTGAGTAGTTGTAGGGCAAAGTGCTCCACTCTTGTATATCGCTTTTATAGCGGCTCGGAGTGTCGGGGCTATCACCATGAACAACTCCACCAATTCCATTTCAAACATCCATACATTGATGCTTGAGATGTTCACTTTACCGCTTTCGCTGATTGTTATTATTGCTCGTTTCATAGTTACATTGCTATTGAGATTTCACTAAACGATTGATTAAGTCGGTTGCCAAACATCGTCAAATCCTTGTCTATTTTCTCGGTGGTTATCTTGGCATACTTTTGTGTCGTGGTAATGTTTGTATGCCCCAATACTCGGCTTACACTCTCAATGGGAACACCCTTGCTGAGAGCCAATGTCGCGAATCCATGACGTGTGCAATGAAAGGAAATATCCTTTGAAATTCCGCACTCTTTTATCATCTTTTTCAATGGTTTACAGATGTTCCAATAGTTCAGATTAGGGAACACGAGTTTGTCCTCTTGAAACCTCTCGTAACGCTTGATTATATGTAACGGAATATCCAGCAACTTCACTTGGAAATTGACCTTTGTTTTGTGTCTCTTGGATAGGATCCACTTCTCTCCGTTTATCTCTACAATATCATCGGTGGTCAGTTCCTTAATATCCACAAATGACAAAGCTGTGAAACTTGCAAAAACGAACAAGTCTCGGATATAAGCCAACTTCTTATCTGCAAACTCGTGTGTCATTACAGCCTTAATTTCATCTTCGGTAAGATATGGTCGCTCCTTGATATTCTGATTTACTCGATATTGAGCGAATGGATTTCTTGGTGTCAGTCCATTATAATGTGCTTTTGAAACGATTGTTTTCAGCCACATACAATGTGACCATACACTACCATTATGCAAACCTGCATCGGTAGAGAGATAGATTTCATACTCCTTGATGAAGTCGGGAGTAAGTTCAAGCATAGAAATACCACTGCACTTGTAGCACTTCTTGATGAATGCAGCCAAATGATTTCGTGACCTTACACGCACCTTGTAGGAACTTGCTGCACGGTCTATGCCGATACGCTTCTTGAAACTCTCGTTGTCCTTATCAAATGCACCAAGCAATGTTTCGTATTCCGTTCCAATGCCCTGATAAGCATTGCGTACCATTTCGGCAGTTACAAACGCTTCTCTATCCGAGATGCGTTGATAATGCTTGATGATTTGAGCCTTGATGTTATCCAAAGCCAAATTGATGTCTCTCGATTCTTTACTCTTGCCTTTGGCTCGGTTGCCCTTTGCATCCCACATTGTTTTTGCAATGGTCAGTTTGCAGCTGAATTGAGCCACAGAACCATTGATTGTAACTCGCCCCATAATCGGGACAATACCGTTTTTCTCCTTGCTCCCGTTCACGTAGAACAGCACCTTAAATGTACTTCGCATAATCCAATTCTTTTTGGTTACAAAATTAGTTATCAGCGAGTTGTACATTGTTATGCAGAATGTGGCAGAGAGTAGAAATAAACTCCAACGACCTATAAACTTACCTCCCTATTGGGTAATGATTTGAAAACCGTCCGCACGCATTACCTTTCATTTCCTTGCACTTTTGCTTCGGCGCGGCTGTCCTCATAAGTCCTCATAAGTCATTGAACACCAGTGTCGCCATCATTATTTTCTCTCATTCGTTAGATTTTTCCAGAGATAGTTCATATATATGTCAGCAAAGATACACTTTCGGGATTACAATCCCAAACAAACGGTTCTTTTTCCCCAGCGTCTTGACAAGGACATTGCGGGAAATGACCCTGTACGCGTGGTTGACACGGTAAT
>CALULP010000045.1 GCA_944321495.1 uncultured Bacteroides sp.
ACGATAGTCAGACTGAACAGATGCAAACAGTTCTTGACCAGCTGGCTGAGCCTTCTGTGCGGGAACGAATCTTCTCTATCGCTGATGCTTTGATTGGCGGACAACCTGTTGCTGTTTCATCCGGCGGAGGCGGTGGCAACGCCGATTCCGACCTTCGCTGGGATGGAAGAAGGCCGGATGAGGAGGAAGAGGTGTATCGGAGAAGATGTTTGATGCAGGCTTTTAAGGTTGTGCAGGTTCATAATAGGAAAAGTTATAGGAGGAATTGAATTGGACTATCCATATTGATAACTTGAATGAAACGCAAAGAAATATATTTTAATTGAAAGTATTTTGTGGAAAATGTTCAACCTATAATATAATTCGTTAAATTTGCGCTAATATACACACTATGATATATGGCAGACATCAATAGAATAAAAGTAATTCTCGTTGAGAAGAAAAAAACCAATAAGTGGTTGGCAGACCAAATTGGCAAAGATCAGGCTACGGTAAGTAAATGGTGTACCAATACTACCCAACCCAGCCTTGATACATTGGTGGAAATTGCTCGTATTCTTGAAGTTGATGTTCGGGAATTGCTCGTCCCGACAGATGCTCAAAAGATAATGATGACCGTATTGTAAATAGTTTTTAATAAGAAATGCATACTACACATTCTATATACTTTGCTTTTTCACAAAATATGCAGTGCATAAATGATGCAACTGTAGATTTGGTAGTTACTTCTCCTCCATATCCAATGATTGAGATGTGGGACGAGATAATGGCTATGCAAAATCCAAACATCTCTAACGCTTTAAATGACAATCCAACATTGGCTTTTGAACTGATGCATCGAGAACTTGATAAGGTGTGGGCAGAATGCTATCGTGTAATTAAAGACGGAGGTTTGATGTGTGTAAATATTGGTGATGCCACTCGAACTATTAACAAAAATTTTCAACTTTATAACAATCATACTCGTATTGTTGAAGCCTGTCTAAAACTTGGATTTATTAATTTACCCAATATTATATGGCGTAAACAGACTAATGCTCCCAATAAGTTCATGGGCAGTGGAATGTTGCCTTGTGGTGCCTATGTAACTTTAGAACATGAATGGATTCTCGTTTTTCGCAAAGGTGGCAAACGCGACTATAAAAAGGATTCGGACAAAGCCATCCGTCGCAAAAGTTCGTTTTTCTGGGAGGAGCGTAATAAATGGTTCTCAGATTTGTGGGAAATAAAGGGCGTAAAGCAGAAGATCAATAACTCGCAAACGCGCGAACGCAATGCGTCTTACCCTTTGGAGATTCCATATCGCTTAATAAATATGTATTCGCAACAAGGAGATACGATACTTGATCCTTTTTGTGGTCTTGGGACAACTGCTATTGCAGCTATGCTTACATGCCGTAATAGTATTGGAGTAGATATTGATAAGGCATTAGAACCTTCAATTCGGGATAATATTGAGGGACTGCAAATTGATATGTTGAATGCACTCATAGCAGATCGATATAATAAACATTTGGACTTTGTTAAGGAGAGAGAGGAGCAAGGTAAGGAATTAAAGTATGAGAATTCTAATTTGATGTGTAAGGTGATGACTTCACAAGAAGTGGACATTAATTTATACTATCTTGATAGTATAACCCTTAAGACAGATAAAACTCTGACTTATGAATGTACTTATTTTGATGATGTAGCCATTAATGAATATGTTCCTAATAACAGGAATACACTATTCTTTAGGATATGATTGAGCCTACCGTACATAAACTCATCAATGGAGATAGCCGTTGCATGTCACTGATTCCAGATTGCTCAGTGCAACTTATAGTTACGTCGCCACCATACTGGCAATTAAAGGACTACGGTTCAGATGAGCAGATAGGATTCAATGATACATATGAGCAGTATATTAATAGCCTTAACCTTGTGTGGAGTGAATGTTATCGTGTTCTATCAAATGGATGTAGGTTGTGTATCAATGTTGGTGATCAATTTGCTCGTTCTGTCTATTATGGACGCTATAAGGTTATACCAATTCATTCTGAAATAATTCGTTTCTGTGAAACTATCGGTTTTGACTACATGGGTAGCATTGTATGGCAAAAGCCTACAAATATGCATACCACTGGAGGGCAGAAAGTAATGGGTAGTTATCCATATCCTCGTAATGGCATAGTTAAATTTGATTTCGAGCATATTCTCCTTTTTAAAAAGTTAGGAAATGCTCCACTTGTAAATAATTCAGTGCGTAAGCAATCAGTACTAACAGATGAAGAATGGCAAAGATATTTCTCTTCGCATTGGACTTTTGGTGGCGCACGCCAAGATAGACACATTGCCGTATTTCCAGAGGAACTGCCTAAACGTCTCATAAAAATGTATTCTTTTGTAGGGGATACAGTCTTAGATCCATTTATAGGTAGTGGCACAACTGCACTTGCTGCTCGTAATCTTGGTCGTAATTCAATAGGTTATGAAATAAATTCTAACTTTTTAGATTATTATAGAGAAAAAGTAACGAAAACTGAAGAATGTACTTTTTATTATGAAGTAGATGATAAGCGAATTGATATTGATTCGGCCATTAACCGATTGCCTTATCGCTTCATAGATGTGCATAAATTTAACAAACAGGTTGATGTAAAGGCAAATACATTTGGGTCGGTTATGGAAGATAAAAGCATAAATAAAAATTTGAATAAAATGAATAAAAAATAGAGTAGTCACATATAAGAATATCCTTGACTCGACTGAGTATCAGAATTAGCACTTCAATATAACTTCAGTTCAGGCAAGACAACGGATATTCACGCCATATAGGGTGTGGATAGCGAGGTTGTTGTCTGAAGTAGGCAGTGCTAAGCCTTGATACCAATAATCTCATCCACGCCCTTTTTTCTCTATAGATTGAGGAAAAGGGGCTTTTTATATGAGAACAAAGATGGTTTTTACTATAAAAGAGTCAAGATATGAAAAAGAAAATTTACAATCAGGCTGTTGAAGAACTTTCAAATGCGGAAGCATATAATTTCCCGAAGTACACCACACAGATTATTAATCTTGTGAATAGTAATGCACAAGGAACCCGACCATCCGTTGTTGGTCAAATGTCTGAACTAATTCAAGCGTTTCCCGGTAAATCTTTGGCCGAGTGGATTGAATGGTATTCTGAACAACAACCCAATGCGGTAAATAATGCAACAGACAAAATTTGGTCTAAGTTACAAGAAATGAAAGATGCTGTTGCTCTTATAGATAAGCCAATGGTCGAAGCATGGGTAAAGGATTTGGTTTATACTAAGACATATTGTGGTTTGAAATTTCAAGAAGCTATCCTTGCATATTTGGCTCGTGAATATAATACCACCTATCGTTTAGCCTCCATTGAAGAAGAGTCTCAAGGCATAGATGGTTATTTGAACAATAACCCAGTCCAAATAAAATCTATTACATATAAGCAGGAAGCACTTTTGTCAGAGGTCATTAATGTTCCCATCATATACTATGATAAAAAGAAAGATGGTATTAACATTGAATTTGAACCGAATGATTTTGGATTATAAAGTGTAGTAATAAAAAAGTAATAATTTGAATCAGTAGTTGAAAATAAGGTATAAAAAAGCGATAGCAATCTTACCCATCGTATGAATTAGGAGTCCGCAAGTAGAGCGACACTTACCAGCTCTTTGAATATCTGTTTTTTCGTTCAGCCAGCTGAAGAGGGCCTCAATGGGTTCCCTGACAGATGAAACGGCTTGAGAATAAAGGTCATCAGCGGCCTTGCACCACTGCTTTTCTTTCTCAGAAGCCCCTTTGATGGACTTGACAGGAGCATAGAACTCATTGGCCTTGTCGCGTCTCTCCCGCTCCCAGTAGTCACGGCTCCGGTATATCTTGTCAGCGAAGATATTCTTGTTGAAAAGATCCGGCACGCATTCGCTCTGGAAGACCTTCAGGTCATTCTCTGAGGCAGGAGACAGCGCTATCTGGCACGGATGAGGAAGATGTCCTTTCCTGCGATAGCCTACCATGTGAAGCTTCAGTCCATGATAGTACAGGTTCTTGGTAGAACAGTATCCCTTGTCAGCGATATCCCTGGCGACCTTGCCGGTACGGTTTCTGCCGCAGCATGTGATTATCGGCATTGAGTCAACAATGACGGTATCTTCCTGACAATCAGAAGGCTTGAACATGCGCAACAACTGCGAGGACAGTTCCGTGACAGCTCCGGCCATCCTGTTGAGACGGTAATTGAATGTCTGATAGGACACCAGCTTTGGGAACCACTCCCGCAGGTACTCTTTAGCGAAGTTGTGAATATCCTTGATGAGGGTGTACTTCTGCTCATGACCGACAAAGAAATAAATCGTAAGAATTTCCTCGTCGGAGAACAACGGTTTCGAATTATTGCTGTATCTTTGGCAATGGTATTTGAGACTCTGTTCGTACATATCGCAGATATACATATAGATTTTTATTAGTCTATACTCTTTGTCCTTGGGAATCATAACAAGCAAAAAATAGGGGTATTTTTTACTTTTAAGTTACTGATTTCCAGGGACTTTTACAAGTATTTCATCCCTTAATCTTCAAATATTTACAACTAATTTTGAGGCCTGAATGACCTCGGTTAAACTTATAAATTACAGCAGTTCAACTGCTGATTGGAATTAATAATATATGTGGCCAGATAAAGAGACTGAAATTGACTACCTAAACTTTGGATATATGGTAGACATGGTTGTGGATATTGCGACCAATCGACAGCTATCCCCATCTACTATTGGTCTATATGGTGATTGGGGTAGTGGAAAATCTACTTTAATGAGACTTGCAAAAAAGAAGATTGAGGAATGCGATCAAAAAGTTGATAGAAAGGATGGCGCATCAAAACAGAAGTCTCTTTGTATTGAATTTAATGGTTGGTTATTCGAAGGTTACGAAGATACAAAAACATCCTTGTGTGGAACTATCTTGGATGCTCTTACCGATAAAAAAAGATTCGGTCCAGAAGTGGCTGAAAAAGCTAAGGAACTTATCAAGAAGATAGATTTTAAGAAAATAGTAAGCAAAAGTGTTAAATTTGGACTGGACTTCCTGATTACAGGTGGTATAGGAGCTCTTACAGACTTAACGCTTAGCAGTATCCTTACATCTATCAAAAATTCATCTGCGGAAATAGATGCCAAGCAAATAGAGGAAATTCTTGAAAAATTTAAAAAGGAGGAAAATACCCGTACTGATGTAAAAAATTTCAGGAAGGAGTTTAAGGATTTGCTTGAAATGAGTAAAGTCGAACATGTTGTCGTTTTTATTGATGAATTAGACCGTTGTCAACCAGATACCATACTTGAAGTATTTGAAGCTATGCGCTTATTCCTTTTTGTAGAAGGAACGTCTTTCATCATCGGCGCAGATGAACGCTTGATTCAGTATGCTATTAAAAGTAAATATAAAGAAGTGCCTGGAAATAATTTGGATATTGGGAAAGAGTATCTTGAAAAAGTAATACAATACCCAATAACTATTCCACAACTCAATCGTACAGAGGTTAATCAATATCTTTCTTGTCTTCTATTAGAAAAACGCCTTGAAGATAAACATGATTTTAATCAATTGCTTTCGGTAATTAATTCATTAAAGCCTGATGAAGAATTTACGATGGAACTTATTAATGCAAAGGCACATTCAATAGCTGATTCTTGTAAGGATGAGATGGCTCTTTCGCGACAGATTTCTTCCGTTTTAGCTCCAAGTATAAATGGTAATCCACGGCAATGCAAGCGCTTTTTAAATATGCTATATATGCGTTTAAATTTAGCTAAAGCAAGACAAGTGAATTTGGATAGAAATATTCTTGCTAAACTTATGCTTGCTGAGTATTTTAATCCAGAGTTTTTTAAAACCGTAATAAAACCAAAGAATCGAGAACAATTCAAAGTCTTTGAAAATGGTGAACAATTGAGTGAGGATAATCCTTTTTTCAGTTGGAAAGACAAAGATTGGGTGAAAGAATGGATAAATAATGACACTCGAATCGGTGAGGCTAAATTAGAAGAGTATGTATATTTTTCTTCCGTAAAAAATAGATATGGCCAGTCTAACCTTAGCCAACTGAGTCCGACCGCTAAAAAATGTTACGATTTTTTGGTGGATGGTACTGAGACAAACAGAAAAGAAGCATTGAAGTTGGTGGAAAGTATTGCACCTGGAGAAAAAGCCATTATTGCATCTGAGTTATTTTCAATAATAGAAAATTGTTCTACAATGAATATTGAGGTGCTGCGTTCCTATGCTGATTTCAGTGTGAAAGCAGGGATGATTCCTGAAGCATTGAAGAATTTAATGAGTCTTCCGGTGAATCAATATGATGTGGCATCTTATGGTCAACTTACTCCTTTTATATTAAAACTTAGTTCTGAAGAGTCAAAGCAATTTAATACATACCTCATGACTAACAAAAAACTACAATCAACCATTGAGAGAGGTTCTCAATTAAATAAAATATTAGAATAATGGGAACATCAAACTTGTATAAAGGTCCGAAAAAAACGATATTGCTACCATCAGATTATAATCCTGATCAAATACCAGAATTGAGTAATTCTCCAGAGAATGTCCCGGAGCAAGAGTTACCTTCAACTGACCCAGAGGAGAATGAACCTGAAAAGTCTCCAATACAGCCTGTAACTTGGGGGACTGTTCGTAGTTCTATTAGAAAAGCGATGAATAATAGAAGCAGACGTAATGTTACGGATGCGATAAGAAATTATACGAAGGCTCTCGGTGGGCACACTAATGCGACGCGTCAAGCAGTAAAAGTTAGGAATGCTGCTGGTGTACTCTATTCTTATTTTGCAGGAGCTCCAGATGTAATTCGTAAAAGATTAGAAGAAGTTGGTATCCAATTCAGAGATAGGACAACAAAGGATATATTTCGCGATATATGTAATTTTATAACTCCTGTTCCCAATGATTTAGAGGATTCATTAGTCAACATTGCGCTGCAAGAAACATTTGCAGATGTAGCAGCTGATCCGAATATTGATCTCAGTAGGTTGGAAAGTTTCAATGAGGAATTATTACAAAGACTCATAGGAGGCTTGATGAAACATTACATATTTGATAAACTTATATTACAATCCGAGCAAACTGCACTAAAAAAATGTACGAACACAACAAAGTTGCGAGAACTGGAAAAAAATATAAAATTTTATATTGATGGTATTGTTGATAGCATAATTCCTAAATTAGTTCGAACCGGAATGAATCCTTCCGATTTCAATCGAGCTTTGGAAGTTTTATGTGATATGTCATATAAACAAATGGAGGAGTTATAATGAGAAATTGTTTTGTTTTTACGCTCTCTGATAAAGATAGCTATAGGATTGCTAATTCCGCAACAGTTAATATAAATGATTCGTCATTTTTTTGCTATACATTTTGGAAACCACGTATAGGAGGTAAAAAGCAAACATATATAACTCCGTATAGATTTTCCAATGAAGCACTTGACTTACTCTATATATCATTGATGATTTTTTATGTCGATAGAAAGGTAAAACGTAAGGATCAGAATGATGCATGGACTCGCTATTTCGAATTATATATGCCAGTAAAGGATGAGGTAAAATGGGAAGGTTGTAAGAAAATACTAACCGATGCTTTGAACTTTCTTACTGGAGATCATTGGATATTGCATTTCCGCAGCTGGACTTCTTTGACTGATGAAGAATACAACTATAGAAAAGGAAGACATAGGTATAGACGCTCTGTCAAGACAATAGATACAGATGTGTTTTGTATGTTATCAGGGGGCTTGGATTCTTTCATAGGGGCGATTAATTTACTTAAAGACGGTAAAAAACCATTTTTTATTAGTCATTATGGTGGAGGGAAAGGCGTTAAGAAATACCAAGATAATGTTGTAAACTCATTGTCTACATATTTTAATGTAAGACAAAAATGCTTTTTCCGTTTTTATGCTGCGGCTCAAGGTGGAGAAGAGGACACTACAAGATCACGTTCATTAATGTTCTTTGCACATGCCATTGCTATTGCATCTGGGATGAATCATCATGTTGACTTGTACATTCCGGAAAATGGAGTTATTTCATTAAATATACCTCTTACAATTATGCGCCTCGGTAGTTTAAGTACTCGTACTACACATCCATATTTTATGGATTTATTACAACAACTCATAACAAAACTCGGTTTAGATATTACTTTAATAAATCCTTTCCAATTTTTAACTAAAGGAGAGATGATGGCAACATGCTTAGATCAAGATTTCTTGAACGGACACTATCATAATACATTATCTTGTTCACATCCTGATCAAGGTCGTTGGTCTGGCGAGGAAGCTGGACATTGTGGTGAGTGTTTGCCATGTACAATTCGTAGGGCTGCCATTAATGCAGTGCATTTAGAGGATAAATCATGTTATCGTCACAATTATGATACCCCAACAGGTAAAGAAGTGTTGCAATCTTACAAACTTGGATTATCTAACCCTAAAGATAGTATGGCAGCAATTCAAATGTCTGGCCCAATTAAAAACAATCAACAGGATTATGCCGCTCTTTATGAGCGAGGAATAAAAGAATTAAAGGATTTTATAGATTTATTTTGATGGGATACCTATACGACACACATTTTCACCTCGATTTACAAAAAAATAAATCAGAGGCAATTCGTGAGATAGAGGAGAAGCAAATATATACTATAGCAGTTACTAATCTTCCTGATTTATATAGGAAGGAATCAATTGAGATAGCAAGTAAGTATATTAGATTTGCATTAGGTTTTCACCCAGAGCTACTTCATCTTTATAAGGAACAAATTCCATTAATGTGGGAGTTCTTATCAGAAGCACGGTATATTGGAGAGGTGGGATTAGACTTTGTTGATACCACTCATAAAGAAGAACAAATTGCTTTCTTCAATGAACTAGTAGAAAGATGTCGATATGACAGCAGTAAGATAGTTACAATTCACTCTCGTTGTGCTGTAAAACAAGTATTGGAAATAATAGGTGATAGTTTTAGATTCAAGCCGATTCTTCATTGGTTTACTGGGACCCAAAATGAATTGCATTACGCAATAGAAAGAGGCTTCTTTTTTTCTGTTAATGGAGCAATGATGGCTTCAAAAAAGTTTAAATCCTTTTTGACATCAATACCTAAAGAGCGTTTGTTGCTCGAAACAGATAGTCCATTTACTCACTTTAAGAATACACATTCAGATGAGCTATTAAGGGTAGCATTGGCTCTTGTGGAAGAAAAAGAAGGTATAAATTTAAGGAATAATTTTAGATATTTATTATCACAATGAAGTCTAATAATCCTTATGATTTTTTATCCACCCTTTCCTCCCATCGCCTCAGACCGTCTCAGACGGCGTGGTTTGTTTGCGCAAAATTCATTGATTATTGCGTAATATATTGATAATCAATATAGATAAATTTCTTCAACGAAGACGAATACTGATGCAAACACGTGGCAGGGCAGTCTTGCAATCACATGAAGATAAGAAACGAGAAGGACGGCAGGAATGGAAAGATTCCTGCCGTCTTTTTTTGTTATCGTTGTTGAGCGGTAAAAAAACCGATAAAAAAACGCCCTTTCCGCTTGGTTATTAATGAATAATTTATATCTTCGCAACAGATAATAACCCTTTAAATGTAATAGTATGAAGAAACTAATGTTTATGCTGTTTACCTTGCTGATGTGGGCGGGGTGCGGGTCTGTTTCCCATTTGCCGTCTTACGGCAGTCTTGTCAACGGTGGCCTTCCCGGATTTACATTTAACGTGGAGTCATGTCTGGGGAATGCTGTCGAACGGAAAGTAAATGTTACGATAGTCATGTCGCACCGCCTGGAGCCCCAGGAAATCACCCTGATGGGGGGCGAGCAGACTTATGCTACCGACCACATGGGCAACCGCTTCCAGGTGGGGTATGCCAACGGGCAGGCTTCGCTGATGGCAGCTCCCGGCGTGCAGAAGAAAGTGATACTGGAGGTTTGGGGCATTACCCCGAATGTCGATGCGTTCACCTTGGTAAGCTGCCGCATCAGGGCGGTGACGAAAGGAGATGATGCCGATGCAAAGATTACAGCTTTGCAATTCCATAATGTACCTATTGTCTGGCAATAAGTGCCAGGCATTTTTTTTGAAAACAATAACAGATGATGATAATTCCGGAACAAACATCCCGGCAGCTGCCCGCCTTGCGCGAGCGTCATGTGCCGGAAGACTGCCGGGCCGAAGTGCGTGGCTTGTTGCAAGAAGTGTATGGTTACAAAGATTTCCGTGACCTTGAGATTTACGACGACTTGTTCAAAGGCAAGGATAAGATATCCCTGTCCCAAGGACAGCTGGTGGAGCACGTTATCCGTGAAGCAGAGGCTTCCCGCGACGGGAAAGCCGATGTGGACAACATCTTGCTCACGGCGCCTACCGGCTCCGGGAAGTCATTGCTTTTCCAGCTCCCGGCCATCTACCTGGGACGGCAATACGGCATGCTGACCTTGGTGGTTTCACCCCTGAAAGCCTTGATTGTGGACCAAGTGGAAAGCTTGCAGGATTTAGGCTACATGCGGGTGGACTATGCTTCGTCCGACTTGTCGCCCGAGCAAAAGGCAGAGGCATACCGCCGGGTGCGTGAAGGCGAAGTTGACCTGTTTTACCTCTCGCCGGAATTATTGCTCTCTTACGACATCCGTCATTTCATAGGCGGCCGCCGCATCGGGCTGGTTGTGGTGGACGAGGCGCATACGGTCACCACCTGGGGCAAGGAGTTCCGGGTAGACTATTGGTTCCTGGGGCGTTACCTGAACAGTCTGAAGTCCGTGTTGGCCTACAGCTTCCCCCTGTTTGCCCTGACTGCCACGGCGGTCTGGAACCCGTATGGCGGCAATGACATGGTATTTGAAACCATCCGTTCCTTGCAGATGGAGCCGTGCGTGCTTTATGTGGGCACGGTGAAGCGGCGCAACATCGGCTTCGACATCCGGCAACTGCAGCCGGAAGAGGGCGAAACCTACGACAAAGCCAAGCAGCGGGTGGTCTCAGCCCGCATAGAAGGCTTCTTGGACGGGCATAAAACCCTGTTGTACTATCCGTTTGCCGGAGGCATCGACTTGCGGCTGAAAAGCTGGGTCGGCCCGGCGGACCGCCATTGGGTGGCTTCGTACTACGGCAAGAAAGACAAAGAGCAGAAGAAAGAAATTGTGCGCGCCTTCAAGGAGGGCGAGAAAAAGTTGATTGTGGCTACCAAGGCTTTCGGCATGGGCGTGGACATCAGCGACATCGACCGGGTGTATCACGTGGCGCCCTCAAGCACCTTTGTCGATTACATCCAGGAGATAGGGCGTGCCGCGCGCGACAACGGCATACAAGGCATTTCCGCCACCGATTTCCATGAACGCGATTTCTACTACATGAAACGCCTGCACCAGACGGGCAATATCAGCCAGGAACAGTTGGACTTGATTCTCCGCAAGCTGGTCGAGGTCTATCGCATGAAAGGCGGGAAGCAAGACATGCAGGTGTCGCTGTCCGACTTTGAATTTGTCGTCAAGCTTCCCCGCTGCAAGAACAAGCTGGAGTATGAGTCCGAATTGGGGCAACTCATCAAGACGGCATTGCTGTGGTTGGAAGACGACTTGGCGCAGCGTTTCGGGAGGCGGCTGATTGAGGTCAGCCCGTGCAACCTGCTTACAGAGGGCTTCATGCAGGACAAAACCGGCGATGCCTTTGCCCGTGAGTTCGGCGCTTATCTGGAAAAAGTGGAAGAGGACATCTACAAGGTGCGCCTTGACGCCTTGTGGGAAGAGCGTTTCCCGGAACTGGGCTACAAGGAGTACAAGCAGAAGCTGAACAACGGCACCCTGCTCGAGGGCGCGCGTGCCGTGCTGGTAGGCCGCCATGACGTGCTGCTGAAGGAAGACGCCCCGGTCATCCGCGAAAAGCTGGATGCACTGTTCAAAAGCCTGACCCTGTTGATGAAAACGGCCCTGTTCAAGAACAAGGGGCATTTTGACGAGACAGCCCTGCGTGCCGTTTTCGAGGAACACCACGTGGATATGCGTCCCGCCAAGCGCTTCCTGGGCTCGCTGCTCGAATCGCGCACCGAAGAAGGGCGCAGCGTCAGCTATATCAGCAGCGCGAAGAAGAAGGAGTCCAACGAACTGCAGTTTACCGTGACCCGCGGTTTCGACCTCCTGCTGTCCCGCTACCAGAAGATGTTTGCCCAGCGCATTGCCGGCTGCAAGGGCGACCGCCTGGTGTTCTACTGCACCCCATTTTCCGACCTGAACATGCTGCTCAACCTCCTTTCCATGCTCGACTGCCTGTCGTTCAGCGTAGAAGGCGGGGGCAGCCCTTGCGTGGCCGTCCGCCTTGACGAGCCGGAAACGTTGCACCAGTTGCTCTCGTCGGGCGCGTATCGCAACCTTATCCTGGACGGAAATGAGCGCATCTTCCAGGAGCAGATAGAGCTGTTCTCCCTGTTTTTCGGCACGGACAAGCTGGACGATGCCCAACGCTGGGATTTCGTGGAAGACTATTTCACGGGCATGGGCGTGGATGGCCTGCGGAAGAAATACTTCCCCACGCAAAAGTAGGCGGAGGGTCGGGGCGCATCCGGCGTTTGCCGCGCGCCTGTAAGGCAAACGCTAAAGTTGTATTTTCTGGTAAGCCAGCCGCTCGTCCCCGTTGTCTAAGTAGATGATGCCGCAATAGCGGAACCCGTGTTTTTGCAGGATGTGTTGCAGGATGTGGTTGTCCTGGTGGGTGTCCGCGCGCAAGTTCGGCATCCGGCGGCAGCACCAGTCTATGCAGGCTGCTGCCACGCCGTGGCTGTCCTCGGTGCTTGCCAGGCGGTGTATGGTGGCATACGGCAGGGTGTCATCCAGCCATTGCCCCCGGTAGATGCGGGCATAAGTCGGTTCTTCGCCCGGGATGAAGGCAAACGTCCCGATGGCTTCCCCCTGTCCGTCTTGGCAGATGTAGCAATTCCCGTGGGCAATGTCGTTCAATACGGTGGAGGCTTCGGGATAGCCGTTGGTCCATTGCTTCAGGTTTCCGTTTTTCCGCATGATGCGTTTCCCCTGTTCAAAAAGCTCCATCAGGGTGTCCAGGTCTTCGTCCTTTGCTTTTCGGATGCGGGTCATAGGTTCATTGGTGCTTTTATTGGAGACTGTTCTGCCTGTTTGGCGTGCAAAGATAGCGTTTTTTCCTTTTTTATCCCCGTATCGTGTTTTTACTCTTTTTTTCTTTCCATGCCTGCCCGGCCGGGCATACCATTTTTATATAGTATTCCATCTTTTCGCGAAGAATCATTACAAAACCTGTACCTACCCCCTCCTTACCTTCTCCTTACCCGCTCCTTATCTGCTCCTTTTGTCGGCTTTCGCTATGGAAAGGAAAAATAGCGGACAAAGAATAGGGAAGGTCGTTTCCCGCGGGGGGATGTCCGGCTCTGTCTTGTTTGGAAAATAACGAAGATAACGGGCTTGAAAACCCATCAATAAGTTTTTTTAATTGAATATTTCTTTGTTTTTGTTGTATTTTGATATATATTTGCAGAGTTCTAATACTGGAACACGCTGAGAACAGTTAATCTTAATTAAATCAAACACAATCAAAGTCAAACACATGAAAAAGCTTTTATCGGTTTTGTTTATGTTGAGCTTGACCTTAGCTTCCGTGTATGCGCAGAACATACAGGTAAAAGGTACAGTGGTGAGCGGGACGGACAATGGCCCCTTGCCAGGTGTAAATGTCGTGTTGAAAGGCAACACGAGTGTGGGAACCATTACCGACATCGACGGTAATTTCAGCCTTTCGGTTCCTTCCGATGCGGTGCTTACCATCTCCTACATCGGCTTTGTGACGCAAGATGTGCCCGTGAACGGGCAGACCGCGTTGAACATTTCCTTGGCGGAGGATAATGAAACGCTGGATGAAGTGGTGGTCATCGGTTATGGTACGGCAAGGAAAAGCGACTTGACGGGTTCTTTGTCTTCGGTGAGCAGCGATTCTTACGAGAACCAGAATGTGACCCGTATCGACGAGGCCCTGCAAGGCCGTGCAGCCGGTATCCAGATTTCGAATACGGTAGGTGCCCCCGGCGGTGACGTGCGTATCCGTATCCGTGGCGCCAACTCCGTGTTGGGCGACAACAGCCCGTTGTTTGTCATCGACGGTTTCGTAGGTGCCGATTTCAACCTGCTGAACCCTAACGACATCCAGTCCATCGAAGTGCTGAAGGACGCTACGGTTCACGTGGCGCCAACGGCGTTGTCCTGGTCACTACCAAGAGCGGCAACAAGGACGGCAAGGTGACGGTGAGCTACCAGGGAAGCGTGTCTATTTCCAATCAGATTAAGAAGTACGACATGTTGAGCGCCGGCGATTATGCCACCATCGTAAACGAATATGATCAGGCTATGGGTGTCACGAACCTGAAGTTTACGTCGGACGAGATTGACGAATTCTACCGCACCGGCGGTTTCGATTACAACGACGCGGTGTTCCGCACGGCAATCTCCAACCAGCACCAGTTGAGCATCTCGGGCGGTACGGAGAAAACGCAGTACCGTGTGTCCGGCAACTTCTTGAATATGGAAGGCATTGTGCGCGAGTCGGGCTTTAAGCGTTACACCATCCGCGCCAACGTCAATACGCAGGTCAACAAGAGGTTGTCGTTCCGTTTCAATGCCAACGGCACGTATAGCGACGGCCGCAACAACCAGTCGCGCACCGGTGCCGGCAACCCCGTGGTGCAGGCTATGGCTTGGGCGCCGACGACCAACCCGTATGACGGCAACGGCGGATATACGATGTCCGACCCTACCGGTTCTATCAAGACCAATCCGTTGGCTTTGATATACGACACGGAGAACCTGCGTTCGCGCACGTTTGTCAACGTGATGGCAGGCGCACGTTATGAGATTATCGACGGCTTGAGCCTCGATTTCCAGGGAGCTGCCGACTTGGGCTTCTACAACAACAAGACCTGGAGCGGCAACTATGCCTCCAACAACACGCCGAGCGCTTCGAAGACCAACAACCAGGCCGTGACGTTGCAGACCACCACGCAGCTGTCTTACGACCGCACGTTTAAGGATATCCACCACATCAACGCCGTGGTAGCCCTGGAAACCCAGAAGTATCAGTGGGAATCGTTGAACGGCAGTGCATCCAACCTGAAGTTCCCCGATTTGAAGTACGACAACCTGGCGCAGGCCGCATCCAATTCTACAGGTTCGGATTATTCCATGTGGGCCTTGCTGTCCTACCTGGGCCGTGTCAACTATACGTTGATGGACAAGTACCTGTTCTCAGTATCGGTACGTCGCGACGGTTCTTCTAAGTTTGCCAAGGGCAACCGCTTCAGTACGTTCCCCGCATTTGCTGTGGCCTGGAATTTGGGTAATGAGGAATTTGTCCAGAACCTGAACGTGTTCGACAAACTGAAACTGCGTGCCAGCTGGGGCCTCACGGGTAGCCAGGCCATCTCGCCTTACGCTACGTTGGCTACCTATAGCGATATTAACTTCCCCTTCACTACGGCTTCCCGTACCAACGGTATCCGCATGGGTAATCCCGGCAATACGGACCTGAAGTGGGAAACCACCAAGCAGCTTGACTTGGGTATCGAGTTGGGCTTCTTCAACAACCGCCTGAACATTGAGTTCGACTACTTCCAGAAGCACACGAGCGACTTGCTGCTGAACAAGACAGTGCCTTATTTCCTGGGTAGCGGCAGCATTGTTTCCAACGTGGGCGATATCGAGAACAAGGGTATCGAATTCAACATCACGGCCAACATTATTTCGACCAAGGATTGGGGTTGGGAAAGCACGTTCAACTTCTCATCGGTGAAGAACGAGGTGACCAACCTGGGTGGCGAGACCCGCATCTTTGACTACACGGACGTGACCGGTCTGAACGGCCAGCCTTCCTTTGTTTACCAGGTCGGCGAGTCACTGGGCTCTTTGTGGGGCTTGAAGTACTTGGGACCGTGGCGCGAAGACCAGGCTGCGGAGGCTGCCAAGTATGGTTGCAAACCGGGCGATGCGCGGTATGAGGACGTGGATAACAGTTATACGATAGACGGTTCCGATTACCAGATTATCGGTTGCGGTATGCCGAAGTACTCGTTGGGTTGGAACAATACGGTAACATACAAGGGCTTTACGCTGAATGCTTTCTTCCAAGGCTCTTTCGGTGCCGATAAGATGAACTTCACGCGTGCCATGCACCTGATGGGCGACCGTGATGCCCGCTATGCCACTTTGGCCGAAATCAAAGACCGTTACCAGCCCGGAAATGAAAATGCCTGGCTGCCGGCATGGAGCACCAGCAGTAAGTGGGAGCCCCAGTCTACGCTGTTCATGGAGAATGCCAACTATCTGCGTTTGAAGAACCTGAGCCTGAGCTACGACTTCAAGGTGAAGAATCTGGCAGACTTCAGGGTTTCCGTAAGTGCGACCAACTTGTTCACCATCACCAAGTATAAGGGAATCGACCCCGAATCGAGCAACGTGGGCGGTGGCGCTTCCGACGTTCAGCAGGGTGTGGACTATGGTGCTTACCCCAACTCCAAGACGTACACCATCGGGCTTAACATCACCTTCTGATGACAGGGAGATGCCTATTGTTGAATCATTTTAAATTAAAAGATGTCATGAAAAAGAATTTTGTAATATATGCATGTGCTGCCTTGGCACTGTGCGGACAGACAGCTTGTTCCGACTTCTTGGAAGAAGACACCCGAGGCAAAGTATTCAGTAATGTATTGGCCGAGCAGAGCGGGCTGGAATCGGCGCTGACGGGCGCCTACACCGGCTGGAGTTCGACGTGGGCTTACGGCTTCACCAACGGTTGGGCCACCGAGACGACCCTCGGCGGCGACGACCTGACCTGCCCTCCCGGCACGGGCAATACCCAGGAGTTTGACCGTTTCGACGTGAAGGATACGAACTCAAGTATTCCTTCCGTTTTCCAGGGCTGCTACAAGGCCATCCAGGGTGCCAACAACGTACTTGAGAATTACCAGTCGTGCAGCGGCGACCCTGCCGTGATTGAGCAGATTGCCGCCGAGGCCTTGTTTATCCGTGCCGCAAGCTATTTCTGGTTGGTAAGGATGCACGGCGAAGTGCCCTTGGTGTTGAGTTCGGAGTACAACGAAGCCAATGTCACCATGGAGAAAGCTACGGTAAGAGCTATATACGACCGGATTGAGCGAGACCTGACCGATGCCATCAAAGTCCTTCCCGATGCACGCCGGAACGGTGAGGACGGGCGTCCCAACAAAGGCACGGCTTTGGCTTTGTTGGCCGAGGTGTACTTGGCCGAGGCCGGTTGGCCCTTGAAGGAAACCGATAAATATTCGCTGGCCGCTTCTACCGCCAAGCAGGTGCTGGACAACCGCGCCTTGTATGGCTTCGATTTTGAAGATTCGTATGACGTGTTGTACGGTAATGACGAATCCGACCCCAATATCATCAACAAGGAGGACATCTGGGTTATCCCTTGCAACCGTTCTACCGGCCACGGCAACGCCATGTATGCTTATTGGGCTTATCCCGGCGAAATTGGCGGTTGGGATGTAGTGTTTGCCGAACTGACGTTCTACAATGAGTTCCCCGAAGGTCCCCGCAAGGATGCCACGTTTGCTCTTGAGTTTACTTCGCAGGACGGTACGCATTTCACCTGGCAGCAACTGGCCAATCCGCGTCCGTATTACCGGAAGCTGATGCAGGACCCGGCGTCTTCGAACTTCTTTAATTCGGAATCGAACATCCCCATGCGCATGTTGCGCTTTAGCCAGACCGCGTTGACTTATGCCGAGGCCAAGGCACGTTCGGGCGAAGGCGTGGACGCGTTGGCTTACGAATGTCTGAACACCATCCGCACACGTGCGGGGCTGCCCACTTACAGCGGCCTGTCGGCTGAAGACTTTGCCAACAAGTGTGTAGACGAGCGCGCCTGGGAATTGTGCGGCGAACGTGTCCGCTGGTTCGACCTCGTGCGCCTGGAGATTCTGGCCGATGTTGTGGCCAAGAGAGACCCCGCAGACAATCCGCCGATTAATGCCATTACGGAAGATGTTTACCTCTTCCCGATTCCCGAGCATGACGGTTTGTTGAACCCGAGTCTGAATAATTGATTTGTTTTCGGGATATCCTGTACTTCATGCATGGAGCCTGCACGGCCCTGTGCATGGGGTGCAGGAAATCTTGTATCCACGAAAGGACAGATTCCTGAACAAATTCATATTTTTTATCCAAATAGTTTTTCTTTATTTCAAGCAATTCACTACTTTTGTAATAAATCTTAGGCTTAACTTTGATTTGGCTTGCAAGAAAGAACTATTGGGGTAGTAAAGTAGCAGTTCTTTAATTTATTAATATGCCATGAATAAGTCGATTTTAATGTGTTTGTCTTTGGTTTGCGCCTTGCCCTTGTGCGCGCAAACGAAAAGCGAAGTGAAACTGGAGGAAAAAGAGTACTCCGTTCCTTCTTACCGGCAGGACGCCCCCAATGTGATGCCGCGTTTTTATGAGGGGAGAAGCCACCAAGGCGTGCAGCGCCGTATTTATCCTTACCCGTTTGACGACGGATTGACGCAGGACCGGCGTGAAGTAGCTCATCCCATGATTCACATGGAGAACGAGTACATCGACCTTGCCATCAGCACCGAGCTGGGCGGGCGCGTGTACTATGCGGACGACAAGACGAATGACTACAACTACCTTTACCATAACCATGTTGTGAAACCCTCGCTGATAGGCATGCTGGGCAACTGGATTTCCGGCAGCCTGGCATGGGGATTCCCGCACCACCATGGTCCCAACACGGTGGAAAACATGGGTTATCAGATTGAAGAACGGGAAGACGGCAGCAAGACGGTATGGATTCGCAGCTGGGACAGGCTGCACCGCATGGAGGCCGTGGTAGGCTATACCGTGTTCCCGGGTTCTTCCATCCTGGAAATGACCATCCATCCGCGCAACCGGACGGCGATTTCCAACTCTTTCCTGTTCTGGTCCAATCCGGCCGTGCATTGCGACTCGGCTTACCAGGTCATCTTCCCGCCTTCGGTGAAGTATGTCACTTACCACGGCAAGAACCAGATGACCTCGTGGCCCATTGCAGACAGTTGGTTCAACGGTTATGATTTTACCGGCATGGACGTCAGCTGGTGGATGAATACCCGCGTGCCCTCCTCCTTCTTCTCGTGGGACCCGAAAGAAGATTACTTCTGCGGGTATGACCACAACAAGGAAGCCGGCACGGCGTGGATAGGCAACCACTACATCTGCCCGGGCATGAAGTACTGGGCGGACGGCAACAACGCCAACGGCCTGAAGACGAACGAAGGGCTGACGGACAACGACGGGCGTTACATCGAGCTGATGGCGGGCTTCTACACGGACAACCAGCCCGACTACAGCTGGCTGCAGCCCTATGAGACAAAAATCGGCAAGATGGTATGGTTCCCCATCCGTGAACTGGGCGGACTGAAGTATGCCAACCGCAACGGTGCCCTGAACTACTTCATCGAAGGGAATAAACTGGACTACCGCTTGAACTCTACCTCCCTGTATGAGGGCGCGGAAGCCGTGGTGCTTGCCGGCGGCAAGGAAATCCTGCGCAAGAAGATGGACATCAGTCCCGCCGCTCCGCAGAAAGTGGAATGCGCCCTTCCGGCAGGTACGGGCGAGAACGACCTGACGTTCCGGCTGCTGGATGCAGGCGGCAAAGTGCTGCTGGAGTATATTCCCATCGACCATGTGGTGGAGGATGCCGAACGTCCCGAACCCTTGAAGCCGTTCGCCAAGCCGGAGGAAATGAAGTCCGTGGAGGAACTGTACTTGGCAGGACTCCGCTTGGAGCAGTTCTACAATGCAAATGTAGACCCGATGCCCTATTACGAGGAAGCCTTGAAACGTGACCCGGAGAATTACGATGTCAACACCCAGTTGGGCATCCGCAGCATCAAGCGTTACGATTGGGACAGCGCGGAGAAATACCTGCGCACGGCGGTGAAACGGATTACTTCCAACTACACACGTCCCAAAGACGGGGAGGCCCTGTATTACCTGGGCATCGTGCTGCGTGAGAAAGGCATGTACGAAGAAGCCTACGATTGCTTCTACCGGGCATCCTGGTCGTATGCCTGGCATACGGCATCCTACTTCCAGCTGGCTTCCATGGACTGCATGAAGCAGGATTACGTGACGGCGCTGGAGCATGTGGGATTATCTCTCTCCACCAATACCGACAACATGCGTGCCGTGGGGCTGAAAACTTATGCGCTGCGCCAGCTCGGCAAGAAGGACGAGGCCAAGGATGTGCTGGTACAAGCTTTAGATACCTGTAAGATTGACCTGATGGCGCAGAACGAACTGTACCTCCTGTCGCAGGACGCTTCTGTACTTTCCCAACTGAAGAAATGGATGCTGGACGACGTGCAGCAATACCTGGAACTGTCCTTTGAATATGCCCAAATGGCTGCTTACGGCGAGGCAACGGCTGTGTTGGAGCGTCTGGCAAACGAGGGCAACACTTATCCCATGCTGTATTACACGTTGGGTTATTATGCGGAGAAGCAAGGAAACAAGGATGCTGCCTTGGCTTACTACAAGCAGGCGGCAGGCATGCCTTCCGACTACTGCTATCCGTTCCGTTGGGAAGATATCACTGTGCTGGAGGCAGCCATGACGATGAATCCGGAAGATGCGAAGGCTCCCTATTACCTGGGCAACCTGTATTTCGAATACCAGCCCCAGAAGGCAGTTGCCTTGTGGGAGAAATCGTTGGAGCTTGATGACACGTTCTACATCACGTGGCGCAACCTGGCGCTGGCTTATGACAAGGGCGGCGACAAGGTGAAAGCCCTGGAATACATGAATAAGGCATTTGACTGCAACAATAAGGACGCCCGCCTGCTGTTCGAGCTGGACGAGCTGAACGACGCGAACAGGCTCAGCCCGGAAGAGAAATACCGGATGCTGAAGAAGAACGAGCGCGTGGTGAAGCAGCGTCCCGAGACGGTGTTGCGCCTGGCCACCCGTGCCATGGAGGCAGGCCACTATGAGGATGCCATCGACATCATGGACAACAACTTCATCATTGAGTCGGAAGGCGCGCGCGAGCAGCAGGACAACTACCTGAACAGCTACCTGGTGCTGGCCATGCAGCAGGCGAAGAAAGGTAGATACGAGGCAGCCAACCGTAACCTGGACAAAGCCCTTGCTTACCCGATAGGCCTTTACGGACGTTCAGTCTACGCGAAGATTTATTATACGGCAGGCATGGTGGCCCAACGCCAGGGTGACGAGGCCAAGGCGAAGGATATGTTCAACCAGGCTGTGGAGGTCAATGCCGACAGGGACACGGAGGCCGTTTACTACCGGGCAATGGCTTTGAAGGAGTTGGGTAAGGACGCAGAAGCCAAGGCGTTGCTGGAGGGCATACTGGCTAACCTCGGTAAGGAGTCGGATACCTTCTTCAGTCAGTTTGGCGGTAGCAGTGATCTTGACACGAAGAAGTCAGAGAACCTGTATTTCGAAGGCTTGGCCAACGAAGGCCTGGGCAACAAGGATGTTGCCAAGCAGAAGTATCGGGAAGCTTTGAAACTGAATCCTGCCAACGTATGGAGCAAAGTTCATTTGGAGTTTATTGAATAAGGACTTTTTCCCGGAGAGGGAGGACGTTGGTTGTCCTTCTCCGGGATTCTTATTCCTATTCTATATTGTCGTAAATTAAATCTATTTGAGTATGAAAAAACTTTTTAGCAGTGTCCTGATTGCAGTAGGCTGTCTATGCAGCTGTTCGCAGGCTCCGAAGGATTTCCAAATTCAGTTTGACAACACGAAAGAGGTTTCCGGGCAGAAGTTTGCGTTGAAGGACGTCAGTCCGGGGCTTCCGGCAGACTGGGATGGGTATAACTATGTGGTGGTTGAGTTTAAAATCAGTACGGCTCAGCGTTTCCATATAGGATTTACTACCGCTACCGGTTACAATGAGCTTCGTATCATGTCATACGTTCCGAATGCATGGAACAAGCTGGCAATTCCTTTGAAGTATTTTACGGAACTTCCCGACCCGGCTGTCGATTTGGCGGCCACGAACAACCATGCCCGTTATACCGGGTGGATTAATCTGGGCGGCAAGCGTGGACCGATGCATCAAGTGGATTCTATCGGGATAAGGATGCGGAAACCTATCGGGAATCCTACGTTTGAATTGCGCTCGGTATCGTTGTCCGTGGACGACCCCGGGGATGTCTATATGGGCGAACAGCCTGCTGTGGATGAATTCGGGCAGTCGAACTTAGTGGAATGGCCGGGAAAAATCCATTCGTTGGAAGAATTGCAGCAGGCTTGGAAGGCTGAAGACGCTGAACCTGCTTCGACGGAGGCTTACAATTATTCCAAGTTCGGCGGTTATAAGCAGCAGCGTGTAAAGGCTACAGGCTTCTTCCGGACGGAGAAAATAGATGGCCGCTGGTGGTTTGTCGACCCGGAAGGTTACCTGTTCCTTTCGGTAGGAGTGGATTGCGTGGAACTGGGTAACGGGTTGCAGGTACGTGCCTACGACAAACGTCCTTCCATGTATAAGGAACTTCCGCCTGCCGAAGTGATGGAAAAAATGGGTAGTGTGGACCGCCAGGGTAATGTGAACTATTCATACGGTTTGTGGAACTTGTACCGCCGTTATGGGGATGACTTCAAGGCAAAAGCAAGTGAAATGGTGTTCAAACGCATGGACAAATGGGGATTGAATACCATAGCCAACTGGTCGAGCCGTGACCTGATGCTGATGAATAAGAAGGCTTTCCTGGTACCGCTTTCCGGAGTGGGCATTTCACACGACCTGATGGGGCTTTGCGACATCTATGATCCGTCTTTTGAACAGATGATAGATGAAAATTTGGCAAAGTTTGTGGCTCCTTTCAAGGGAAATCCTTGGCTGATAGGCTATTTTATAGGTAACGAACCTGCATGGCTGGATCAGGAAGCCCGTCTTTGCGGCATTATCCTGGAAGGTGAGGACCGTCCCATCAAGAAGGCTTTGCAAAAATATTTGGAGAAGAACGGCGATACGGAGGAAAGCCGTAAGTCGTTTGTCATAGAAACTTTCAGGGATTTCTTGGTGGCTACGAACAAGGCGCTGAAGAAGCACGACCCCGACCATTTGAACATGGGTATCCGTTTCGGAAACATCATGGAGCTGGATGAACGGATTCTGAAAGCTTGTGGTGAGGCATTCGACGTATTCAGCTTTAACTGTTATGATTTGCGTCCCAGCCCCGAGATGATGGATCGGGCCAGCCAGTTTACGGGGCTGCCTATGATTATCGGCGAATATCACTTCGGGACGGTAGACCGTGGCATGGCCCAGTCGTTGTGGCAGGTGGAGTCGCAGGCACAGCGGGGTGTGGCTTACCGGTACTATACGGAGAATGCTTACGCGCATCCCGGATTGATAGGTACGGGCTACTTCCAGTGGTGCGACCAAGACCTGACAGGACGTCGTGACGGTGAGAACTACAATTGCGGACTGATTGACGTGACCGACAGGCCTTACAAGGAACAGGTGGAGGCCATGATGGAAACGGCCAAGCGTTTGTATGAGGTGCATAAGGGTACGCTTTCCCCGTATGACAAGCAGCCGGTGAATCCCCGCGGGCACGGGCAGATTCCCGATTTATGGAACGAATAATAACATAAACTAAAGTATTACACAATGAAATTCAAAGGATTATTTATCACCCTCGGCCTGTCTGCCATGCTGGCCGGATGCGGTGGCACTGCGATGAACGAAGGAGTGACCGTCAGACAAGAAGGCGGTGCATGGCATGTATATATTGACGGACGTCCTATGTACATCAATGGCGTGGGCGGAACTAACCGCTTGGATGTGGCTTCGGCGAACGGCGCCAATGCGTTCCGTACTTGGGGCGGAAGTGTGGAGTCCATACAGAAAGACCTGGAGCTGGCACGCGCCAACCACATGTATGTCATGCAGGGGATTGGCTTGCCTAAGGATTCGACGAAGTACCACGACGAGGCTTGGCGCAAGCAAACGATTGAGGAAGTGCAATTGTTGGCGCAGACGTTCAAGAACGACACCAGCATCTTTGCCTGGGGCATAGGCAACGAGATTGAACTGGACAATCGTGCCAATACCGCTACAGCTTGGTCGTTTGTCAACTTGTTGGCTCAGGAAATCAAGAAGATTGATAAACGGCATCTGGTGTCAACCGTCATTTCGCACCATCCTGATGCCTTGGAGATGGTGGCCAAGTATGCTCCCGACCTTGATTTTGTAGGAATCAATAGCTATGGTGATATCCTCAATGTGAAGAATGTCTTTGCCAATTCTGCTTATAAAGGCCCGTATCTTATCACCGAATGGGGACCTACAGGTTGGTGGGAAACTAAAAATACCGAGTGGAAAGCTCCGATTGAACAGACCAGCGAGGAAAAACGTATCGTTTATGAAGAACGCTACACCAATGCCATTGCTGCCGATCCGCGTTGTATGGGTTCGTTTGTATTCCTTTGGGGACAAAAAGAAGAGCGTACCCCCACTTGGTTCTGCCTTTTTGTTGAGGATGATGTGGAAGGCCTTCCGTTGAAGGGCGAAAAGACCCCCATGGTAGAAGCCATGGAGCGCGTGTGGACCAAGCAAGAACCAGCCCAGACCGCACCCGTGGTGCACGGCATCGCCATTAATGGCATTCCTTTTGAGCCGCGTGTAAAGGCTGGGCGTGCGTTTGAAGGTACGGTTGACGTCACCGACCGCGAGAACGACAAGCTTACTTATGTGTGGGAAGTGCTGAAAGAAGCTACCATTACCGCTACGGGCGGTGCTTATGAGCCTCGTCCCGACCGTGTGGGCGAAGTACAGACTACGGATGCCAATAAAGTATCTATCGCCATTGCCGAGCCGGGCTACTACCGTCTGTATGCTTACATACTGGATGGCACCGGTTTTGTGTCGACGGCCAATATTCCTTTTGCAGTGGAATGATAGGATGTTTGTGGTATGTGGAATAATGAGGTGAAGGGACGGCATCAGGGTGCCGTCCCTTTCCTGTATGATGCAGTTTGTTATCAATCAAGGCATGCAAAAAAATATACTTCTCATTACTGAATTCCAACAGGATGCATTACCTTTGCAAAGCGATTAAAATACAATAGCTTATGAGAACTTTTACATTCATTAAGTCGGTAGGCGTGTTGGCTTTGGGCTGCCTGCTGGCTACGGGTTGCGGACAGAAACAATCGAAACAGACCGCTGCGGCGGAGCCTGTGCCGGGGAAAGACGGCAATAAATATGTGCCCTACGAAAAAAGGACAGGTGAGGAGTCGGTAGTCTACTTCACACGCAAACTTAGTGCCGAGGGGCTTATTGAGGCTTACGAACGGGTAAATGCCGGCATCGAAGGCAAGGTGGGGGTGAAGTTGCATACGGGCGAGCAGAACGGCCCCAACATCATTCCCTCTGCGTGGGTGAAGAAACTGTTGCAGAAAGACCTGCCTGATGCGAAGATAGTGGAAACCAATACTTACTATGTAGGCGACCGTTATACCACAGAGCAGCATCGCAAAACGCTGGAAGTGAACGGATGGACTTTTTGCCCAGTGGATATCATGGACGAAGAGGATACCTTGACCCTGCCCGTACATGGCGGCAAGTGGTTTGACAAGATGTCTGTCGGCAGCCACCTTACCCGCTACAATTCCCTTGTTGTGCTTACTCACTTCAAAGGGCACAGCCAGGGAGGGTTTGGCGGAAGCAACAAGAATATCGGCATCGGGTGTGCTGACGGGCGCATAGGCAAGGCTTGGATTCATACCACACCCAATCAGGACAATCAATGGGACATCAGCAAGGAGGAATTTATGGAGCGGATGACCGAATCCACCAAAGCTGTGGTCGACTATTTTGCTCCCCATATTACCTATGTCAACGTTATGCGCAACATGTCTGTATCCTGTGACTGCGAGGGTGTGAACGCTGCTCCTGTGGTTACGCCCAATGTAGGGATTCTTTCTTCTACTGATATTCTGGCACTTGACCAGGCTTGTGTTGACCTTGTCTACGCCATGACCGAAGCCGAGCACCATGATTTGGTGGAGCGCATCGAAACGCGGCATGGCTTGCGCCAGCTGTCCTATATGAAAGAACTGGGTATGGGCAATGATCGTTACAAGCTTGTTGACTTGGACAATGGCGGTAAGGTTATTACGGCGGCCGAAGCTGTAAAAGGATTGAAGCCGTTTGTGCAAGAGTAAACTTTTGCGTGCAGACTTATGATGTTTTGCCCGGAGTATAGGCCCTGCCCTTTCCCGTCGGCCGAAGGATTGAGGGGCGCCTGTAATCCGGGTAATATCTTCTGTAATTCGTTTACACTACAGGTGTATGAAACTGACTATTTTTGTGCCAAGATAAAAACGGTTAATTTGAAAAAAATATGCAACTGATAAAAGATAAAGAATTCGGCGGCGAACGCCCTCTGTTTGCTTCGCATGACCTTCATTTGGACAATGTAATCATCCGTGAGGGTGAATCGGGTATTAAGGAATGCAGTAATATTGTGGCCACTAATTGCCGTTTTGAGGGTAATTACCCTTTCTGGCATGTACATGGTTTTACCATTGAGAATTGTTACTTTGCCGTAGGCGGGCGTTCCGCATTATGGTATTCCGACCATCTGGTAATGAAGGATACGGTAATCGATGCTCCGAAAATGTTCCGTGAAATGAGTGATATTGAAATAGAGAATGTGCGGATGAATGATGCCGATGAAGTGTTCTGGCGTTGCAACCGTATCCGTGTGAAGGGGTTGAAACTGCATGATGGCACATATCCCTTTATGTTCAGCAACGACATTTATGTGGATGGATTGGAAAGCGACAGTAAATACGTGTTCCAATATGTGAAAAATGTGGAGATCCATCATGCGAAGATTACTACGAAAGATGCTTTCTGGGAGGTGGAGAATGTGGCTATTTATGACTCTGAATTGGATGGAGAGTATCTGGGCTGGCACTCCAAGAACTTGCGGCTGGTGAATTGCCACATCAGTGGTGAGCAGCCTTTGTGCTATGCGCAGGATTTGGTGTTGGAGAATTGTACGTTTGACCCTTCCTGCGACCGTGCTTTCGAATATAGTACTTTGCAAGCCGATATCCGGGGAAGCATTACGAATATCAAGAATCCTATGTCGGGCCGTATTGTGGCCGATTCTATCGGTTCTCTCACTCTTGACGAACACATTAAGGCACCTGCCGACTGTGTTGTTGAGGAGCGTAGCCGGCGTTCATAAGGATGCCTGTGTACGGGGAAACAGGCCGGGGGATTGCTTCTGTCCGTGATAGATGGATTTTCTTGTGGGAATGTTTATCTTTGCAAAGTCTTAAAAGAAAATCTGTATGGAAAATCAAGAGAACAACAGCGGGCAACTGCAGATAGAGTTGAAAGAAGAAGTCGCCCAAGGTATCTATGCCAATCTGGCTATCATAGCCCATTCGAGTTCGGAATTTATCGTTGATTTCGTCCGTGTGTTGCCGGGCATACCTAAGGCAAGCGTGAAGTCGCGCATTGTGCTTGCTCCCGAACATGCCAAGCGCTTGCTTCGTGCCTTGGAGGATAATATCAATAAGTATGAACGTGTGTTTGGACCGATACGTATCCCTGAGGAACATTCGTTTCCGACCTTGTCTAATGTGAAAGGGGAGGCTTAAGCGTCGGGGTTCGGGAACCGGATGTCCGATTTTTGTAGCCGGATTGTAATGGCGTTTTTCACCCCCGTGTGGGGTGGAAAACAAAAAATATATTGTAGTGCATTGATTATTCAAAACTTATTCGTAACTTTGCAGCCCGAAAAACTGTATGGTTTAGAAAATATACAAATTAATATATAACTAAAAAACAATTAAAATGCCTACAATTCAGCAATTAGTAAGAAAAGGACGCCAGGTGCTGGTTGACAAGAGTAAGTCTCCGGCCTTGGATTCATGTCCTCAAAGACGTGGCGTTTGCGTGAGGGTGTATACTACCACCCCGAAGAAACCGAATTCAGCTATGCGTAAGGTAGCTCGTGTACGTTTGACCAATGGTAAGGAGGTGAACTCTTACATTCCGGGCGAAGGTCATAATTTGCAGGAACACTCCATCGTATTGGTTCGTGGCGGTCGTGTGAAAGACCTTCCGGGTGTTCGTTATCACATCGTGCGCGGCACGCTGGATACTGCCGGTGTTGCCGGTCGTACTCAGAGACGCTCCAAGTATGGTGCCAAGCGTCCGAAACCGGGTCAGGCTGCTCCCGCCAAGAAAAAATAAACGCAGCTAGCAAGAAAAAGTAATAACAAACGTTTTAGTTTGCTTGGAAGATGCTAAAGGTTGAGTAAATTTCCCGGTGGGGAAGTTGAAGACGACAGAAGTAAACAACCAAGGACGAAAACAAATCTTTGAAAGAAAAATGAGAAAAGCAAAACCGAAAAAACGCGTTATCCTGCCGGATCCCGTGTTTAACGATGTCAAGGTTTCCAAGTTTGTAAACCACTTGATGTATGATGGCAAGAAAAACACTTCTTATGAAATTTTCTATGCCGCATTGGAAACAGTGAAGAACAAGATGCAGAATGAGGAGAAAACCCCTCTTGAAATCTGGAAAAAAGCATTGGATAACGTGACTCCGCAAGTGGAAGTGAAGTCCCGCCGTGTAGGTGGTGCTACTTTCCAGGTTCCTACGGAAATCCGTCCCGATCGTAAGGAATCCATTTCCATGAAGAATCTGATTGTCTTTGCCCGTAAACGTGGCGGTAAATCGATGGCCGAAAAACTGGCAGCTGAAATCATGGATGCTTACAATGAACAAGGCGGAGCTTTCAAACGTAAAGAGGATATGCATAGGATGGCTGAAGCAAACCGTGCATTTGCTCACTTCCGTTTTTAATGATGTATTAATGATAAATAGGTGTTAGAAATGGCAAAGCGCGATTTACATTTGACCCGTAACATAGGTATCATGGCCCACATTGATGCGGGTAAGACTACGACTTCTGAGCGTATCTTGTTCTATACGGGCTTGACTCACAAGATTGGAGAGGTGCACGATGGTGCTGCTACGATGGACTGGATGGCGCAAGAACAGGAACGTGGTATCACGATTACTTCTGCGGCTACGACTACTTATTGGAACTATGCGGGAAATAAATATAAAATCAACTTGATTGACACTCCGGGACACGTGGACTTCACTGCTGAAGTGGAACGTTCGTTGCGTGTGTTGGACGGTGCTGTGGCTACTTATTGTGCTGTAGGTGGCGTTGAACCGCAGTCTGAGACTGTTTGGCGCCAGGCGGATAAGTACAATGTGCCGCGTATCGGTTATGTGAACAAGATGGACCGTTCGGGTGCTGACTTCTTTGAAGTGGTTCGCCAGATGAAGGACATCTTGGGTGCAAATCCCTGTCCCGTGGTTATTCCTATTGGCGCGGAAGAAAACTTCAAGGGTGTTGTCGATCTGATCAAGATGAAGGCAATCTTGTGGCACGATGAAACCATGGGCGCTGACTATGATGTCGAAGATATTCCTGCTAACTTGGTTGATGAGGCTGAGGAGTGGAGAGGCAAAATGCTGGAAACTGTAGCCAGCTATGACGATGAGTTGATGGAGAAATATTTCGATGATCCTTCAACCATTACGGAAGAAGAAATCTTGCGTGGCCTTCGTGCGGCAACTTTGAAGATGGATATTGTGCCGATGTTGTGCGGTTCTTCTTTCAAGAACAAAGGCGTACAGACGTTGCTTGATTATGTTTGCGCTTTCTTGCCCTCGCCGTTGGATACTCCGAACATCGTGGGTACGAATCCTGAGACCGGTGCAGAAGAAGACCGTAAGCCGGACGAAGAGGAAAAGACTTCGGCCTTGGCGTTCAAGATTGCCACAGACCCCTATGTAGGCCGTCTGACTTTCTTCCGTGTTTATTCGGGTAAGGTTGAAGCCGGTTCTTATATCTATAATAGCCGTTCGGGAAAGAAAGAGCGTGTTTCCCGCTTGTTCCAAATGCACTCTAACAAGCAGAATCCTGTGGAAGTGATTTCTGCTGGTGATATTGGCGCAGGTGTAGGTTTCAAGGATATCCGTACTGGTGATACGCTGTGTGATGAAACGGCTCCTATTGTTCTTGAATCGATGGACTTCCCCGAACCGGTTATCGGTATAGCCGTTGAGCCGAAGACCCAGAAAGATATGGATAAGCTGTCCAATGGTCTGGCTAAGTTGGCAGAGGAAGACCCGACATTTACTGTCCGCACGGATGAGCAGACTGGTCAGACCGTGATTTCCGGTATGGGTGAGCTTCACTTGGATATCATTATCGACCGTCTGAAACGTGAGTTCAAGGTGGAATGTAACCAAGGTAAGCCCCAGGTTAACTACAAGGAGGCTATCACGAAGACTGTCAACTTGCGTGAGGTTTACAAGAAACAATCTGGTGGTCGTGGTAAGTTTGCCGATATCATTGTGAATGTTGGTCCGATTGATGAAGATTACAAGGAGGGCGGTTTGCAATTTATCAATGAGGTTACCGGAGGTAATATTCCGAAGGAATTCATTCCCTCTGTACAGAAGGGCTTCCAGACGGCTATGAAGAACGGTGTATTGGCCGGTTTCCCGATGGATAGCTTGAAAGTAACCTTGTTGGATGGTTCGTTCCACCCTGTTGACTCCGATCAATTGTCATTTGAAATTTGTGCCATCCAGGCTTACAAGAACGCTTGTTCCAAGGCAGGTCCTGTATTGATGGAGCCCATCATGAAGTTGGAGGTCGTTACTCCGGAGGAAAATATGGGTGATGTGATCGGTGACTTAAACAAACGTCGTGGACAAGTGGAAGGTATGGAGTCCAGCCGCTCGGGTGCGCGTATTGTGAAGGCTATGGTTCCGCTGGCTGAAATGTTTGGCTATGTGACGGCTTTGCGTACCATTACTTCCGGTCGTGCTACGTCTTCCATGACGTATGATCATCATGCACAAGTTTCGACATCGATTGCCAAGGCTGTGCTTGATGAAGTGAAAGGTCACTCGGAGTTGCTCTAATAGAAAGTCCTGAAACCCGCAGGTTAGCGTATGACTCTTAACCTGCGGAGTTTCTCCATTTAATAACAAGTTTAATTATAAACACTAATGAGTCAAAAAATTAGAATTAAATTGAAATCTTACGACCACAACTTGGTTGACAAGTCTGCTGAGAAGATTGTAAGAACCGTGAAGACGACGGGTGCTATTGTTAGCGGTCCTATTCCTCTTCCTACGCACAAGCGTATCTTTACTGTGAACCGTTCGACTTTCGTTAATAAAAAGTCGCGTGAACAATTCGAGCTTTCTTCTTATAAGAGATTGATCGACATCTATAGCTCTACTGCTAAGACTGTTGATGCTCTGATGAAACTGGAGTTGCCGAGTGGTGTGGAAGTAGAAATTAAAGTTTAAGTGTATTAAAATTTAAGTGAAATGCCAGGATTATTAGGAAAAAAAATCGGAATGACATCCGTTTTCAGTGCCGAGGGTAAAAATGTACCATGCACTGTTATCGAAGCAGGTCCTTGTGTTGTTACTCAAGTAAAGACTGTAGAAAAAGATGGCTATGCTGCTGTTCAGCTGGGTTTCCAGGATAAGAAGGAAAAGCATACCACGAAACCTTTGCTGGGCCACTTTAAGAAGGCTGGAGTAACACCCAAGAAACACTTGGCTGAGTTCAAAGGATTTGATGCATTGAACCTTGGTGATACCGTTACCGTTGACATCTTTGAGGGTGAACCTTTTGTGGATGTGATAGGAACTTCTAAAGGTAAGGGCTTCCAAGGCGTTGTTAAGAGACATGGTTTCGGTGGTGTAGGCCAGTCTACTCATGGTCAGCATAACCGTGCTCGCAAGCCGGGTTCTATCGGTGCATGTTCTTACCCTGCAAAGGTATTCAAGGGAATGCGTATGGCTGGTCAATTGGGTGGTGATAGAGTTACTATCCAAAACCTGCGTGTGTTAAAGGTAATCGCTGAACACAATCTTCTTCTGGTGAAGGGGTCTGTTCCCGGTTGCAAAGGTTCAATCGTATTAATTGAGAAATAATGGAAGTTAGCGTTTATAACATTAAAGGTGAAGACACTGGAAGAAAGGTTACGTTGAACGAATCTATCTTCGGAATTGAGCCCAATGATCACGCTATTTACTTGGATGTTAAGCAGTTTATGGCAAACCAACGCCAAGGAACGCATAAGTCTAAAGAAAGAAGCGAAATAAGTGGCTCTACTCGTAAACTCGGCCGTCAGAAAGGTGGAGGCGGTGCTCGTCGTGGTGACATAAATTCGCCTGTATTGGTTGGCGGTGCTCGTGTATTTGGTCCTAAGCCTCGTGATTATTCTTTCAAATTGAATAAGAAAGTAAAGGCTTTGGCACGGAAATCTGCTTTGTCTTATAAAGCCCAGGAAAATGCCATTATAGTAGTTGAGGATTTCACTTTTGAAGCTCCGAAGACGAAGAACTTTATAGATATCACAAAAAATCTTAAAGTTTCTGATAAGAAGCTGCTTATGGTTTTACCGGAATCTAATAAAAACGTATATTTGTCGGCTCGTAATTTGAAGGGCGCAAAGGTTCAGACTATCTCAGGGTTAAATACTTACAGGGTATTGGACGCTGGGGTTGTCGTGTTTACCGAAAATGCACTTTCTGCTATCGACAATATCTTAAGTAAAAAGGAGGCTTAAATAATGGGAATTATTATTAAACCTATAGTTACAGAGAAGATGACTGCAATAACCGAAAAGCAGAATAACCGCTTCGGTTTCATTGTGCGTCCTGATGCTAATAAGCTGGAGATTAAGAAAGAAGTAGAAGCCCTTTATAATGTGACCGTGGTGGATGTGAATACTATGCGCTATGCTGGTAAGAACAAGTCGCGGTATACGAAAGCTGGCCTTATCAACGGCCGGACCAATGCTTATAAGAAAGCCATTGTAACGTTGAAAGAGGGAGATACGATTGATTTTTATAGCAATATTTAAAAGAAATGGCAGTACGTAAATTTAAGCCCACAACACCGGGGCAAAGACATAAAATTATTGGTACTTTTGAAGAGATTACTGCGCGGGTACCAGAAAAGTCTCTTGTATTTGGAAAGAAATCTTCCGGCGGTCGTAACAACCAGGGTAAAATGACCATGCGTTATATTGGTGGCGGCCACAAGAAGGTAATCCGTATTATCGATTTCAAGAGAAATAAAGACGGTGTGCCAGCTGTTGTGAAAACTATTGAGTACGATCCGAACCGTTCGGCTCGTATCGCTTTGTTGTTTTACGCTGATGGCGAGAAAAGATATATTATTGCTCCCAATGGATTGCAAGTTGGTGCGACTTTGATGTCAGGTGAGAATGCAGCTCCTGAAGTAGGAAATGCACTTCCTCTACAGAATATTCCGGTTGGTACGGTGATTCATAATATTGAATTGCGTCCGGGTCAAGGCGCAGCTTTGGTTCGCTCGGCCGGTAACTTTGCACAGCTGACTTCGAGAGAAGGTAAATACTGTGTGATTAAGTTGCCTTCAGGTGAACTTCGCCAGATTCTCAGTGCCTGCAAGGCTACGATTGGTAGCGTAGGTAATTCGGATCATGGTCTGGAAAGTTCTGGTAAAGCAGGACGTACCCGCTGGTTAGGACGTCGTCCGCGTAACCGTGGTGTTGTTATGAACCCGGTTGATCACCCGATGGGTGGTGGTGAAGGACGTGCTTCCGGAGGTCATCCGAGATCTCGTAAGGGATTGTATGCTAAGGGTCTTAAGACTAGGGCTCCGAAGAAGCAATCGTCTAAGTATATTATTGAGAGAAGAAAGAAGTAACCTGATTAATTGAGTAAATTATGAGTCGTTCATTAAAAAAAGGTCCGTATATTAACGTTAAACTTGAAAAGAAGATTCTTGCCATGAATGAAAGCGGCAAGAAAGTCGTAGTTAAGACTTGGGCCAGAGCTTCAATGATTTCGCCTGATTTTGTAGGGCATACCGTTGCAGTTCACAATGGAAATAAATTTATCCCTGTTTATGTTACTGAGAACATGGTAGGGCACAAGTTGGGCGAATTTGCCCCGACGCGTACTTTCAGAGGCCATGCCGGTAATAAGAAGAAATAAAGACAGGTATTTGCTGAAATAAAAAAGTAATAAGATAAAATGGGAGCAAGAAAAAAAATATCGGCTGAAAAGAGAAAAGAGGCCCTTAAAACCATGTATTTTGCAAAATTGCGAAATGTTCCTACTTCTCCTCGCAAGATGCGTCTCGTGGCTGACATGATTCGCGGGATGGAAGTGAATAGAGCGCTTGGTGTTTTGAAGTTCTCTTCTAAAGAGGCTGCTGCGCGTGTTGAGAAGTTACTGCGCTCTGCAATTGCTAACTGGGAACAGAAAAACGAACGTAAAGCTGAAAGTGGAGAATTGTATGTAACCCGGATTTTTGTGGATGGCGGCGCTACTTTGAAAAGAATGCGTCCGGCTCCGCAAGGCAGAGGTTACAGAATTCGTAAGCGTTCGAACCATGTGACGTTGTTCGTTGGTTCTAAAAGTAATAACGAAGATCAAAATTAAGGTGTAAATGGGACAAAAAGTTAATCCAATAAGCAACCGTTTAGGAATTATCAGAGGCTGGGATTCCAATTGGTATGGTGGTAGAAATTACGGTGATTCACTGCTGGAAGATAGCAAAATCCGTAAGTATCTGAATGCCAGACTTGCCAAAGCTAGCGTATCGAGAATTGTGATTGAGCGCACGCTGAAGCTCGTAACTATTACTGTTTGTACTGCACGCCCGGGTATTATCATCGGTAAGGGTGGCCAAGAAGTTGATAAATTGAAAGAGGAGTTGAAGAAGATTACCGATAAGGATATCCAAATTAATATCTTCGAAGTTAAAAGACCGGAGCTTGACGCTGTTATCGTGGCTAATAACATCGCGCGTCAGGTTGAAGGGAAGATCGCTTACCGTCGTGCCATTAAGATGGCTATTGCCAATACAATGCGCATGGGTGCGGAAGGAATCAAGATTCAGATTTCGGGACGTTTGAACGGTGCTGAAATGGCTCGTTCTGAGATGTATAAAGAAGGTAGAACGCCTTTGCACACTTTCCGTGCCGATATAGACTATTGTCATGCAGAAGCTTTGACAAAGGTTGGTCTTCTCGGCATCAAAGTTTGGATCTGTAGAGGTGAAGTTTATGGGAAGAGAGATTTGGCTCCAAACTTTACTCAAAAGGAAAGTGCCCGTAGCAACAGCAATGGCGGCAGAAACTTCAAAAGAAAGAAAAGTAATCGTTAACAAGTTTATTCTTAGGAACTATGTTACAACCGAAAAAAACAAAATTCAGAAGACAACAAAAAGGCCGCCAGAAGGGTAATGCTCAAAGAGGCAACCAGTTGGCTTTTGGTTCTTTTGGCATCAAAGCTTTGGAAACCAAATGGATTACTGGCCGGCAGATTGAAGCTGCACGTGTCGCAGTGACAAGATATATGCAACGTCAAGGACAGATTTGGATCCGTATTTTCCCGGATAAACCCATTACGAGAAAGCCTGCTGATGTACGTATGGGTAAAGGTAAAGGTAACCCCGAAGGATTCGTGGCTCCTGTTACTCCGGGTAGAATAATTATTGAGGCAGAAGGAGTATCTTATGAAGTCGCAAAGGAAGCTTTGCGCTTGGCTGCACAGAAGCTCCCTATCACCACTAAATTTGTGGTAAGACGTGATTATGATATTCAAAATCAAAATGCGTAAGAGGTATGAAAATAGCAGAAATTAGAGAAATGTCCACTACCGATTTGATGGAGAGAGTAGAGGCAGAAGTTGCAAACTACAAACAGATGGTGTTGAACCATTCTATTTCTCCGTTGGAAAATCCTGCTCAGATCAAACAATTACGCAAGACTATCGCGCGTATGAAAACTGAGTTACGCCAAAGAGAACTTAATAATAAATGATGGGCTTGATGGAAGCAAGAAATTTAAGAAAGGAAAGAATGGGTGTTGTGATAAGCAACAAGATGGATAAAACCATTACTGTAGCCACAAAGTTCAAAGAAAAACACCCTATTTATGGTAAGTTCGTGAGCAAGACGAAGAAGTACCATGTGCATGATGAGAAGAATGAGTGCAACGTTGGCGATACGGTACGCATTATGGAAACTCGTCCTTTGAGCAAAACTAAGAGATGGAGATTAGTAGAAATAATTGAAAGAGTTAAGTAATTATGATACAAGCAGAATCCAGACTTACGGTATGCGACAACAGTGGGGCCAAAGAAGCCCTGTGTATCCGTGTTTTAGGCGGTACAGGTCGTCGTTATGCTTCTGTAGGAGACGTGATTGTCGTTTCTGTAAAGAGCGTAATCCCGTCGAGTGATATTAAAAAAGGTGCAGTGTCTAAAGCTTTGATCGTACGTACGAAGAAAGAAATCCGTCGTCCCGATGGGTCTTATATACGTTTTGATGATAATGCTTGCGTGTTGTTGAACAATGCAGGTGAAATTAGAGGAAGTCGTATTTTCGGTCCGGTAGCCCGTGAACTTCGTGCTACTAATATGAAAGTGGTGTCACTCGCCCCTGAAGTACTTTAATATTGTAAAAGATTATAGTAATGAGTAAGTTACATATTAAAAAAGGCGATACAGTTTACGTAAATGCCGGTGAAGACAAGGGTAAGACCGGCCGTGTATTGAAGGTTCTTGTTAAGAAAAACCGTGCCATCGTTGAAGGCATTAACATGGTGTCCAAATCAACGAAGCCCAGTGCAAAGAATCCTCAGGGCGGTATTGTGAAGCAAGAAGCTTCCATCCATATTTCGAACCTGAATCCGCTTGACCCGAAGACTGGCAAGGCAACCCGTATTGGTAGAAAATTGAGTGCCGATGGCACTTTAGTGCGTTATTCTAAAAAATCAGGAGAGGAGATTAAGTAATGAGTAATACTGCTAGCCTTAAGAAAGAATATGCAGAGCGCATAGCTCCTGCATTGAAATCACAGTTCCAATATTCTTCTTCTATGCAGATACCCGTGCTTAAGAAGATTGTACTCAATCAAGGTTTGGGTATGGCGGTTGCTGACAAGAAGATTATTGAAGTTGCAATCAATGAAATGACTGCTATCACCGGGCAGAAAGCCGTGGCTACCGTTTCTCGCAAGGATATTGCGAACTTTAAGTTGCGTAAGAAAATGCCGATTGGTGTGAGAGTTACTTTACGTCGTGAGAGAATGTATGAATTCCTGGAAAAACTGGTGCGTGTGGCTCTGCCCCGTATCCGTGACTTCAAGGGTATTGAGGGGAAATTTGATGGCCGTGGAAATTATACTCTTGGTATTCAGGAACAAATTATTTTCCCTGAAATAAATATTGATAGTATAACCAGAATTCTGGGAATGAATATTACCTTTGTAACTTCTGCCCGTACGGATGAAGAGGGGTATGCTTTGTTGAAAGAATTTGGTTTACCGTTTAAGAACGCAAAAAACGATTGATAAATTATGGCAAAGGAATCAATGAAAGCACGTGAGGTAAGACGTGCCAAATTAGTAGCCAAATATGCCGAGAAGAGAGCTGCACTGAAGAAAATCGTGAATACAGGTGATCCTGTTGAAGCTTATGAAGCTGCTCAGAAATTGCAGGCTATTCCTAAGAATGCCAATCCGATACGCTTGCATAACCGTTGCAAGTTGACGGGCCGTCCGAAAGGATATATCCGTCAGTTCGGTATCTCCAGAATCCAGTTCCGTGAGATGGCTTCCAATGGACTTATTCCCGGTGTGAAGAAGGCAAGCTGGTAAAAGAGTGAATTTTAAATATTGTCAGGGTAGGCCTGATTAATTTAATCTATTTTTATATGACTGATCCAATAGCAGATTATTTGACGAGGTTGCGGAACGCTATTCAAGCGAAGCACAGAGTAGTGGAAGTTCCGGCTTCAAATTTGAAAAAAGAAATCACTAAGATTCTTTTTGAAAAAGGCTACATTCTTAATTATAAGTTTGTAGAAGATGGTCCCCAAGGCACTATTAAGGTGGCCTTGAAGTATGATCCGGTAAACAAGGTGAACGCTATCAAGAAATTGCAGAGAATTTCTACTCCTGGTATGCGTAAATATACCGGTTACAAGGATATGCCGCGCGTGATTAATGGGTTGGGTATTGCTATAATATCTACTTCCAAGGGTGTAATGACCGATAAAGAAGCTGCCGAACTGAAAATTGGCGGTGAGGTTTTGTGTTACGTATATTAATAGGAGGAATTAGCAATGTCAAGAATAGGAAAATTGCCCATTACTATCCCTGCAGGTGTGACAGTGACTTTAAAGGATAATGTGGTTACTGTAAAGGGACCTAAAGGCGAATTGAGCCAATATGTGAATCCTGCTATCAATGTAGCTATCGCAGACAACCATGTGGTGATGACTGAAGATGAAAATGTCATGTTGGATGATTTGAAGCAGAGACATGCATTCCATGGTTTGTACCGTGCGTTGGTTAACAATATGATTATTGGTGTTTCGGAAGGTTATAAAAAGGAACTGGAGTTGGTCGGCGTCGGTTATCGTGCTTCCAACCAAGGTAATATCATAGAACTTGCTTTGGGTTATACCCATAGTATTTTCATTCAGCTTCCGCCGGAGGTCAAAGTAGAGACCAAGTCTGAAAGAAATAAGAATCCTCTTATTATTTTAGAGTCTTGCGACAAGCAATTGCTTGGCCAAGTATGCTCTAAGATACGTTCTTTCCGTAAACCTGAACCTTATAAGGGCAAGGGTGTTAAATTTGTTGGCGAAGAAATCCGTAGGAAGTCTGGTAAATCTGCCGGTGCTAAATAATCGTTTAAATTGATAGTAATATGACAACAAAAATAGAAAGACGAATTAAGATTAAATATAGAATACGCAACAGAATTTCCGGAACTCCTGAACGTCCGCGTATGAGTGTATTTAGAAGCAATAAGCAAATCTATGTTCAGCTGATTGATGATTTGTCAGGCAAGACATTGGCTGCAGCTTCCTCTTTGGGAATGACTGAAAAAATGACCAAGAAAGAGCAGGCTGCCAAGGTCGGTGAACTGATTGCTAAGAAAGCTCAAGAAGCAGGTATAACTACTGTTGTTTTCGACCGTAATGGTTACTTGTATCATGGGAGAGTAAAAGAGGTGGCTGATGCTGCCCGTAACGGTGGACTTAAATTTTAATCATTATGGCTGGAATTAATAATAGAGTTAAAGTTACTAGCGATATAGAACTCAAAGATAGATTGGTGGCTATCAATCGTGTGACCAAGGTAACCAAAGGTGGTAGAACATTCAGCTTTTCTGCTATTGTGGTAGTAGGAAATGAAGAAGGTATCATCGGTTGGGGATTGGGTAAAGCTGGTGAAGTAACAGCTGCCATTGCCAAAGGAGTTGAAGCTGCTAAGAAAAACTTGACGCGTGTCCCTGTATTGAAGGGAACAGTTCCTCATGAACAATCTGCCAAGTTTGGTGGGGCTGAGGTTTTCATCAAGCCTGCTTCTCACGGTACTGGTGTGGTAGCCGGTGGTGCTATGCGTGCTGTCCTTGAAAGTGTGGGTGTAACAGACGTTTTGGCAAAGTCCAAAGGTTCTTCCAATCCGCATAACTTGGTTAAGGCTACCATTTTGGCTTTGAGTGAGATGCGTGATGCACGCATGGTTGCTCAAAATAGAGGAATTAGCATGGAAAAAGTATTTAGAGGATAAGGAGGAAAGTTATGGCAACTATAAAGATTAAACAGACGAAAAGTAGAATAGGCGCACCTGCGAATCAGAAAAGAACACTTGATGCGCTGGGGCTTCGCAAGTTGAATCATGTGGTTGAATGCGAATGCACTCCTTCAATTCTTGGAATGGTGGATAAGGTGAAGCACTTGGTTACCATTGTGAAGTAATTATTTGTTGAATATTAAACGATTACGATATGAACTTAAGTAATTTGAAACCTGCTGTTGGGTCTACTAAAACTCGCAAAAGAATTGGTCGTGGACCAGGTTCTGGCTTGGGTGGTACATCTACCAGAGGTCATAAGGGAGCTAAACAAAGATCTGGATATTCTAAGAAAATAGGTTTTGAAGGTGGTCAGATGCCGCTTCAACGCCGTGTGCCTAAGTTCGGTTTTAAAAATATCAACCGTGTAGAATATAAGGCTATCAACTTGGATACTATCCAGAAACTGGCTGATGCTAAGAACCTGCAAACTGTAGGAATTAGTGATTTGATTGCTGCAGGCTTTGTTTCGGCAAATCAGCTGGTAAAAGTGTTAGGTAATGGAACTTTGACTGCTAAGTTGGATGTGCAGGCACATGCGTTTTCTAAGACGGCTGCTGCTGCTATCGAGGCTGCTGGTGGACAAGTAGTAAAACTCTAATTCAATGAGAAAAGCTATTGAAACATTAAAGAATATATGGAAAATTGAGGATCTGAGACAACGGATCCTCATTACCATATTGTTTGTTGCAATTTACCGTTTGGGTTCATACGTGGTTCTGCCGGGTATCAATCCGAACATGTTGAGCCAATTGCATCAACAAACAAGCGAGGGCCTATTATCCTTGTTAAACATGTTTTCCGGTGGAGCATTTTCCAATGCTTCTATTTTCGCGTTAGGTATCATGCCGTATATTTCTGCTTCCATTGTGATCCAGTTGTTGGGTATTGCAGTGCCTTATTTCCAGAAAATGCAGCGTGAGGGCGAAAGTGGCAGAAGAAAGATGAATCAATATACTCGTATCTTGACCATCTTCATCTTGTTGGTACAGGCTCCGTCTTATTTGATAAACCTTAAAATGCAGGCTGGTCCTTCCTTAAATGCTTCATTAGATTGGACTTGGTTTATGGTTACTTCTACCATCTTTTTGGCAGCTGGTAGTATGTTTATTTTGTGGCTTGGCGAACGAATTACGGACAAAGGAATTGGCAATGGTATCTCTTTGATCATCATGGTTGGTATTATTGCCCGTTTACCCCAGTCTTTATTCCAAGAATTGATTTCGCGTATGACCGACAAAACCGGTGGTTTGATTATGTTCTTGATTGAGATCGTTATCTTATTGCTGGTTATTGCAGCTGCAATCATGTTGGTTCAGGGTACCCGTAAGATACCTGTGCAGTATGCGAAAAAAATTGTGGGCAATAAGCAATATGGCGGTGCACGTCAGTACATCCCCTTGAAAGTGAATGCCGCTAATGTGATGCCAATCATTTTTGCTCAGGCTATCATGTTCATTCCTATTACCTTTGTAGGTTTGTCGGGCAGCGATGGCAATGTGAGCGGCTTCATGCAGGCATTTATGGATCATACAAGCTTTTGGTATAATCTGGTCTTTGCGGTTCTGATAATCGTATTTACCTATTTTTATACTGCAATTACAATCAATCCTACACAGATGGCTGAAGATATGAAACGGAACAATGGTTTTATTCCCGGCATCAAACCCGGAAAGAAAACTGCTGAGTATATCGATGAAATCATGTCGCGTATTACTTTGCCCGGTTCTTTCTTCTTGGCATTGGTTGCAATTATGCCTGCTTTTGCTGGAATATTCGGTGTGCAAGCTGAGTTCGCTCAATTCTTCGGTGGTACTTCGTTGCTGATTTTGGTGGGCGTTGTACTCGATACGCTTCAGCAGATTGAAAGCCACTTGTTGATGAGACATTATGATGGCTTGTTGAAGTCCGGACGTATTAAAGGCCGGAATGCTAACGTTGCAGCATATTAATCTTTTTGTAAAGAATGATTTTTCTTAAAACAAAAGATGAAATAGAATTGCTCCGCCAGAGTAATTTGCTCGTAGGCCGGACATTGGCTGAAATAGCCAAACTTATCAAGCCTGGGGTAACGACCAAGGAACTTGACAAGGTGGCCGAGGAGTTCATCCGGGATCATGGGGCGGTGCCTACTTTCAAGGGCTTCCCCAATCCTCAAGGCGAGCCTTTCCCGGCGTCCATATGCACATCGGTAAACGAGCAAGTTGTGCATGGCATACCTGGGGATGTGGTGTTGAAAGAGGGTGATATCGTGTCTGTTGATTGTGGCACATATATGAACGGATTTTGTGGTGATTCTGCTTATACGTTTTGTGTAGGTGAGGTTGCGGATGATGTCCGTCAGTTGTTGAAAGTAACCAAAGAAGCCCTGTATGCCGGCATACAGAATGCTGTGCATGGCAAACGTTTGGGTGACATCGGTTATGCCATACAGCAGCATTGTGAGTCCAATTCCTATGGAGTCGTGCGTGAATTCGTAGGGCATGGCATAGGAAAGGAAATGCACGAAGATCCTCAGGTCCCTAATTACGGTAAACGTGGTTATGGGACAATGCTGAAAGAGGGAATGTGTATCGCCATTGAGCCTATGATAACTTTGGGCGACCGTGCTATCGTAATGGAGCGTGACGGTTGGACTGTCCGGACGAAAGATCGCAAATGTGCAGCTCATTTTGAGCATACGGTTGCGATTGGTTCGGGTGATGCGGACATCTTGTCGTCATTTGATTTCATTGAAGAAGTTTTAGGAGATAACGCAATTTAGAAAAAGTGATATGGCAAAGCAATCTGCAATAGAACAAGACGGAGTGATTGTCGAAGCATTGTCGAACGCAATGTTTCGAGTGGAATTGGAAAACGGGCATGAGATTACCGCCCATATCTCCGGCAAGATGCGTATGCATTACATTAAGATATTGCCGGGCGATAAGGTGAAAGTTGAAATGTCGCCTTACGATTTATCGAAAGGAAGAATTGTCTTTAGATATAAATAAAATTGAGATATGAAAGTAAAAGCATCTTTAAAGAAACGTACGCCAGAGTGTAAGATCGTTAGACGTAATGGCCGTTTGTATGTGATTAACAAGAAAAATCCTAAGTATAAACAACGTCAAGGATAATTTAATTATTTTTGCAGGAAAAATCATTTAGTATATGGCTATAAGAATAGTTGGTGTCGATTTGCCTCAAAACAAGCGGGGTGAAATTGCGTTGACCTATATTTACGGGATAGGTCGTAGTAGTTCAGCAAAGATTTTGGATAAGGCTGGCG